>DBUY01000035.1:12929-30616 GCA_002308435.1 Proteobacteria bacterium UBA1278
AGGCGGTTAAAATAGCGAGCAAGATTAAAAACCAACTCGATCAGAGTGTCAAAGCACCGCATCCAGTCGCAAAACAATCCACGTCAGTCAAAGTCGGCCAAAAGATCACCGCGCACCCAAATACTGAGTCCTCACAAAAGTTTGCAGTAAAGCGCCAAATTCCGAATCGCGGAAAAATGGGACAACAAGCAACTAAAACGTCCAATCAAGTCGCTAAGAGCGCTATTGATGCTGTAAAGTCAGCCCCATCAATAAAAGGAAATAACCCATCTGCAGCAGTTCAAGTTACAAACAAGGCGGCACAGAAAGTGACAACTATCATAAAACCTGTGACCGCAACAGCGATTCAAAAAGATAGCAAAAGCAGTGGGCCTACAACTGATATCGCCCGTGTTGCTTCTTATTACAAATCTACTCCTGGTAAGACGCCGACCCCAAGTAAAGAAAAAATGCGAATATATAGCTCCCCTGATCAAAAAGCAGAAGTGGTAACAGAGATTGGCGTAACTGATAACTTCACGGTTCATCAAGGAGACTGGGTTCGTGTTAAGGATGCTGCAGGTAAAGAAGGGTGGGCGTTGATCAGCGACGTTGAGAGCAACATTAATGAGGCATGGAATGCTGAATTTCAAGTAATCATCAACGGGCCCTCATCTAACTATAGTGTCAGTAAGATCAGCCCCGAAGAAAGAAAGCAGAGACAGCAGAAGCTTAGACAAGCCCAGGTCGACCGTATGCAGAAGCTCGCTAAATTGTGGGAATCAGAGTTCTTTAGTTTCAATGACGAAATCGGAGATAATCAAGCTGATCAGATTAACGATCTCAAAAAACAGGTGGTAGCCCTTAACAAGCAGATCAATTCAATCAACAAGCAGCAAACAACACAGAAAAAAGCGTAGTGCGCTATACTAGTTAGTTGATCAATAGGATAAATGCGCTTGCTTTGCAAGCCGCATCATGAGCGGTATCTAAGATTCATCAACTCAGTACTGTTGTGATTTGACAGCACATCTCAGCACGAATGCTGACAATCAGTGATTGACCAAATACTCAAAACTGGTTATAATACGCTCAATTCCCCGGTAGCTCAGTTGGTAGAGCAAATGGCTGTTAACCATTGGGTCGGCGGTTCGAGCCCGTCCCGGGGAGTTATCTCCAGAAAAAATTTATTTCTTTTCTTCCTCAGTTTTCTCAGCAGTGTCAGCTTTCTTGTCTTCAGTTACAACCTCTTCTGAGGTGGGATCAACATCACCAGTTTTTTCTGCTGGTTTTTCAGCCTCTGCAGCTGGTGTTGCATCTGTTTTCTGCTCACCTTCCTTGACAAGATAAGGTTGAACTTCCTCAGTCAGTGCATCGAGGTTTGTGCGGAAGGCCGTTAGGCTCGCACTAACTTCTTTCAATTTCGCATCAAGCATGTCTGCTGACTCCTTCATCCGCTTGATACGAACATTCATTGGTTCGTTTTCTTTATCTTTTGGAATCGCATAATCTGGATTGATTGTTGAGCGAACAGTATTGAAAATACCTTTAATTTGTTTGTCAAAATCTGCCATATTGATCTCCTTTATTCATCGCAGTCATTGTTTTTATAGCACATTCTAGAGATTTTTCAGGATTTTAAAGAGAAAAGTACAGTTATAATTCATGAGAAAATTCTAAACAAAAACGAGATAGAACTCAGGCTAATACATTCGCTCGGATGTTGCATCTGCTATCTTCAGTATCACTAAAGAATCGCCTTGAGGTGTCCGTAAAAAGCAAAGTCGTAGCGTGTATAGGTTTGATGACTCATTCAATGTCGCCATATCTATATGGTATCGGGTTCAGGTGTTCGTAAATGGAGAGTCGTTGGCAAGCAAACGCACAAGGGCCAATGCATCATATCCTCGATCTATACAGTATCGCCTTCAGATGTCAGTATCTGGCAAAGTCGTTGGCAAGCAAGCGCCCGATGGCTAATGCGATTCTTATCAACGGAAGTAAGGCTAGCCAACGTCTTCTTGAAATCTGGCACATAAAAAATAGGATCATAACCAAACCCGTACTCGCCTGACGGTGTAGCGACAATTTTCCCCTCCAAGATACCATAGGTGACAAGTGGAAATGGATCTTCAGCATACCGCATATAAACCATACAACAGACAAACCGAGCTGTATGATCAATATCAGATAGGTCATTCAAGTTGCTGAGTAGGTGGTTTATATTATCTTGGTCAGAAGCAGTTTCTCCAGCGTATCGCGCGCTATTGACACCAAGTTGGCCGGGTAATGCATCCACAATAAGTCCGGAATCATCGGCTAAACAGGCGCTACCACATTGACGTGCGCCATCACGCGCCTTGAGAATCGCATTTTCGACAAAGGTTGCACCTGTCTCCGGACAGCCAGTTGTAATCTGCGCTTCCTGAGCAGATATGCAGTCAATATTACTTTCTTTTAGGATCGCAGTAACTTCAGCAATCTTTCCTTTATTACTTGAATAAAATAGCACGATGATTTGTCCAATTAATGCGAATCTATACGAATATGTCTACTCGAATGATAAAACAATCCACTGTCCTAGGCAAGATTTTCCTGTGCATTAAATCTATATAAATAACTGATAAAAGGTGTTTATTGGGCTATATAGTCACTATTGATAAAAATAATAATAATTAAGGAATATCAATGAAAGCGACAGATGGTCCTGATGACAAGTCTAGAGAGCGCACACAAAGTCAGCAGAAGGGTGATAAAAAGGAATCGAGTGATGTTAATTCACATCATAGCGATGATGAACTCGAGAAAGCTGATGCCGCTAACCACGAAAGTGATGAAACTGCAAGCAACAGGTCATCAGCAGTCACTGACAGTGAATATGACACAAACACACCACCTGGAGGTACTACACCAACGTCACCTGTGACAACTGAGAGTGATTATGTGAGTTCAGATACTGGAACAGATCATGAGGTATCATCACCAAGACCAGAGACCAAACAATTGCTTAAATCTGGGTTTAAAACACCACCTAGAACTGGAAGTGTACTGAAAAAAAAAGACAGCCCTTATGGAACAAGTCAGCCCGAAGATAGCAACCTCGATAGCAGTAAATTCGATAATAGGGACTTCATAACAGATCTTTTTAATATAAAGATGGATTTCTCTCAATTTCTGCAAAGTTCGGTATTTTCTGACTCAGAACCTCTTCCGTTTAATCGTATCGTCATTAAAGAAAATTCGCAATCTGCTCCTTTTAATCGAGTCGGTATAAATACCCACAGCGATTTTTGTGATCGCAACCCCACATATCGAGACAAGTCTCCACGGTCGCTACACCGATTAGTCCAATGCTGTGCTGCGCTTACCAGAAATATTGACATGAGTATGGTGTTTTTAAATCATGGTAACAAGAACAAGATTGCCTGCTATCCACGATTCAAGACATCTATTGATGGGAGTGACCAGGTCAGAATATACACCTTGACAGAGAGACTGGAGCGTCTGAGTGACGGTTTTATGGAAACATACAAAAATCTCAAGATTTCAGAAGTGAATGTCAAAGATGGCCTTGGTAATATGATCACCAAAAAACGGTCATTAATCGTAAATGTTGGACTCATTACGGTGTGCGATATCGGCGTAACGCCACCCCGAGAGAAAAACGTTGCTATTATTACAGGAAATGGACAATTCAAGTGGGAAGAACAGGAATTTGATCAACATCTTCGAGCAATTCAAGAGTGTATACAAAGAATCGACCCCGATATCAAAACCTATCGTGCTTTGGCTAAAAACACGCCAGTTGCAAATGCTCATATGTTTCACTGTGAGTCATTATGTGCTGAGCTAATTGGTATGAGAGCCGATGTGCTACACAACCGAATAGGTCGTGATAAGAGGTCACAGAAGGTCGGTAATCCGGGCCCACTTTGGGGTTCCAATGCAAACGAAACATCGAGCAACGAGGGTGTTTGGAAGGTGGCGGGCACTCATAAAAAAAACAGAGTGCCTACAGTCAACAGTGCATGGAAAAGGAATCAAAGAAGTGTGAAAGGAGGTGCTGAGTCTAAGAGCAGAATAAATAATCAAAAAGGTCAAAATCAGAGGCAAAAAAGTGAACCAAAAATGGATCGGTGATTATACTCCTGCGAGTTGAGTTCGCAAATAGTGAGCAATAGATTGGGTCTCGGGCGTATTCAAAAGACGACATGGCGGTAAGGGTAGCGAGAGCGGATGGGCCCAAGCCATTGTAAAGATAGTACGATGAAACTCAGTGATGCGGCTAACGCGACGCTTAGGGGGTAGCTGGAAAATATAGGTTGGCTTTTTAGCTGTAATTGACTCAGAAATCATGGATGAAGAGTCACCAGTAATGATGGTTCGATCGCATTGAGAGAGTAGCCCTAGATAGGGATTAATTCTACTATCTAGCCATAACTGTGAATGGGCTGTGGTTTGCGACCACAATTTCAGATCTTCTATAATCGGCGTGGGGGTTCGTCTTGAAGGGACGATAACGCAATAAGCGTTGTCATCTTGTATATGCTGTGCAAGCTGACTTTTCAGGGTGCTCATGGCATCCACAGTAAAGTGAAAATGGCGATTAATGCCACCTAAAATAACCAGTGTCAGTGAACGTGGGGGTAATTTAAAATGCGTGTTCAGCTGCTGCGCTGCAGCGGTGAGGCGACCTTGCGTGATATGATTCAGTGCGAGCTGGCTCGATATGACATTAGAACCACTTAAGCGGTCGTGACGTGGAGCAATAATGTAGTCAAAGTAAGAGGGGGCTATGTTTGGGTTCTGAATGTGTATGGTAGTCACTCGATCACGCAAATGTGATTTCAGATAGAGTGATGCATATACACTGCGCTTACCACAAGTGATTACTAGTGAGGGGCATTTACTGGGTGAGAATTCCTGTATATTCTCGATTGCATAACGGGGTGATGGGTACATCCCATTTGGTAAAAAACGCCATAGAGGTCGCAAGCGGACGCTCAGGTGCACGTAAGATGCGCCCAACGCATTGGCAAGGCCCTCAACCTGATTGATCATGCCTGCTTTTCCCTCAGTGATGCACCAAGCATCCATGCGTTAAACCAGTTGTTTCGATGTGATGTATTATGCCTGAGCAACGAGAAAAAATCGATATGTTTCAGGTGTTTTAAGCGGTCTACGTCATATCTCATCAACTTGAAGAGCAGATGATGAATAGAGTATATGAATGGCTATCACAGAGACTATACTTGAATTTTCACCTAAGATTGATAAGATAAATCAAAAGATCACACGTAGGAACCAATGGCAGTACGTATTCAGCTTGCGGAAATAGAGCAAGCACAATCAGATTGGGCAGATGGTATTATTCAGATTGGTAAAACATGGAAAGATCAGGGTGATTATCAGTCATTGGCACATGACTTTCTCAAGCGACATTACGCATACGATTATGAGTGTGGTACGGTGCTTTTTAAACCAACTAAGGTACAAGACCAGTCCTTTCGTGCCACACTAGACAGCGCATTGTCATATTTTGTAGGTGGCAATCTAGAGTTCGCAGAAGACAATGGATTTGCACTCGTGCCGTGGCAATCAATTACATTTTCAAACCATGGGTATTATCAGCATCACGATGTTGCGACTGTCATGGGCCACTACGAGTTTACTGATCAGCAAAAAAACAAAACGACAGTCGAATATACTTTTGGCTATTTAGTGACTATGAGTGGCGAATTAAAAATATTCTTACACCACTCCTCATTACCATACAGCGCTTGATCGCTTAGCAGCTAAAGTATTAAGCACACCACACATCACTGATTTTTCAAGACACCGTCTGCCTAAAATTGGGCCAGTGATTGTAACCGATCAGCAATCGGGCACCAGTCAATCTGAGAGTGCATCCTGTATTGCTTTTTCGATACGATTGAATGCCGTTTCGATGGTCGATTTACCAATTGCATAGGATATTCGAATATGGTTTGGTGCACCAAATGCGCTACCTGGGACTGTTGACACCAGTGCTTTTTCCAGGAAAAAACTGCAAAGGCCAACGTCGTCTTTTAGTTTGAGTGAATGTATTAATTCAGTGAAGTCAGGAAGAATATAAAATGCACCTGATGGTGAAGAGAGTGTGACACCAGGCAGCTTACTGAGACGCTCGTAGACGTAAGTAAATCGTGCATGATATTTACTCACCATCTCACTGATTGGTTGCGCACTGTGCTTACTCAGCGCTGAAATAGCAGCAACTTGACTGATCGAGCAGGGGTTGGAGGTGGTTTGGGACTGAATCTTAGTCATTGCTTTGATTAAGTCCTCGTTAGCCGCAGCATAACCAAGGCGCCAACCAGTCATGGCATATGTTTTTGACAGAGAGTTAATAATGATGGTTCTGTTCTTGAAGCTCGGCACCACGTTGACAATATTTTTAAATCCGTCATGGCCCCAAAGTATTTTTTCGTAGACATCATCCGACATGATCAAAATTTTTGGGTGGTCAACCAGCACATTGGCGAGCATTTGTAGATCTTCTTCATCGTAGTAAACGCCGGTTGGGTTGCTCGGACTATTGAGTATCACCATTTTGGTATACGGTGTGATTGCTTTGGCGAGCTGTTGGCCTTTCATTTTGAAATTATTGGCTTGGGTTGTTGGTATAATCACGGGCTCAGCACCGGCCAGCTTGATCATTTCAGGATATGATGTCCAATAAGGTGCTTGCAGAATTACCTCATCGCCTTTGTTGAGCGTCGCCATAAAAGCGTTATAAATGGCTTGTTTGCCACCAGTCGATGCCATCACCTCAGTAGTCTCGTACTGTAATGCGTTCTCGCGTTGTAATTTTTCTACGATCGCAGTCTTTAGCTGTTGAGTCCCGCCAACATTCGTGTATTTCGTTACCCCCTCCTGAATACCTTCCATTGCTGCCGCTTTGATATGGAGTGGTGTGTCGATATCAGGCTGGCCAGCATTCATGAAAATGATATCTTGACCGGCCGATCTAAGTGCTTGTGCCTGTTCAGCAATAACCAGTGTTGCAGACGGATTGATATTTCGGCAACGCTCTGAAATTAACATAAAAAACCCCTTTGAATATGCTTATAGTGGCATTATTTGATAATAATTGCTAACATAGCGCATCAAGTTACATAATACAAGCTCGTGCCTGAGTCTCACAAAAAAATAGTCAACTATTCAATTAAATCTCCCTTTGAAGTCTCGTCTACTCAGGCAGGTGCTGTCGATAAAATGGCACAAGCGCTATCAAATGACGTGCGTTACCAGACGCTACTTGGTGTCACGGGATCTGGTAAGACATTTACCATGGCAAATTTGATACAAAAGACGCGACGACCCGCCATTGTGCTTGCGCCAAATAAGACCTTGGCTGCTCAACTATATGGTGAGATGAAAGCGTTCTTCCCAGACAATGCGGTCGAGTACTTCGTGTCCTACTATGACTACTATCAGCCAGAGGCTTACGTACCCAGCTCCGATACCTTTATTGAGAAAGATGCGTCAATCAATGAGCATATCGAGCAGCTAAGACTATCAGCCACAAAAGCCATAACCTCACGCTCAGATGTGATTATTGTTGCGACGGTGTCAGCCATTTATGGCCTCGGAGATCCAGAATCCTATGCGGATATGGTGTTACAAGTCGCTGTTGGTCAAACCATTGAACAAAGAGCCATCATACAAGGTTTAGTGAAGCTGCAATATACTCGAAATAGTCTTACGATAGAGCGAGCAGCATTCCGCGTGCATGGAGATGTAATCGATATTTTCCCTGCAGAGCATGAGTCAACCGCTATTCGAATCGAGATGATGGATGATGAGGTTGAAAAAATTGTCGAATTTGATCCCTTGACTGGTTCAC
Organism: Proteobacteria bacterium UBA1278; assembly: GCA_002308435.1. GTDB lineage: Bacteria > Pseudomonadota > Gammaproteobacteria > Comchoanobacterales > Comchoanobacteraceae > UBA7916. The sequence goes on from DBUY01000035.1 coordinate 20,797, forward strand.
AGATTGCTCAAAAAGACGCATTCACCTTTTATCCCAAGACGCATTATGTTACTCCCCGTGAGAAAGTGGATCAAACAATCAAATTGATCAAAGCTGAATTGAAGTCACGCATTGATTTTTACCACGAGAATAATCGACTTTTAGAAGCTGAGCGTATTCGACAGCGCGTGAATTATGATATTGAAATGATGAATGAGCTCGGCTACTGCTCCGGTATTGAGAACTATTCTCGCTATCTATCTGGTCGTGATTCGGGAGAGGCACCGCCTACCTTATTTGATTATTTACCAGATGACACTTTGGTCATAGTGGATGAGTCACACGTCACCATTCCCCAAATTGGCGGGATGTTTGCAGGCGATCATTCACGAAAGAGTAACTTAGTAGAGTTTGGGTTCAGATTACCATCAGCACTCGATAATCGTCCCTTGAAATTTGCTGAGTACGAGCGCTTTGGTTATCAAACCATTTTTGTTTCTGCGACGCCTGGACCCTATGAACTTGATAAGACCCCACACCCTATCGAATTGGTGGTTAGGCCAACGGGTTTATTAGACCCTGAGGTAGAAGTCAAGCCAGCGGAAAATCAGGTGCTTGACGTATTTGGGGAGATCAACGAACGCATTGCAAAACAAGAGCGTGTTCTCATAACCACGCTTACGAAGAAAATGTCTGAGCAGCTTGCGGATTATCTCGCTGACCAGGGCATCAAAGTACGTTACCTACACTCATCCATTGATACCGTTGAACGGGTTGAAATACTCCGCGATCTCAGAAAAGGCGTATTTGATGTCCTCGTTGGTATCAATTTACTGCGCGAGGGAATTGATCTGCCAGAGGTATCTCTCGTCGCAATTTTTGATGCTGACAAAGAAGGGTTTCTTCGATCAGAGCGATCACTCATACAGACAATTGGTCGAGCTGCGCGGCACCAAAATGGGAAAGCGATCCTCTATGCTGACAAAATGACCAAAGCCATGCGTACCGCAATTGATGAAACAACCCGACGACGAGACATCCAGTCGGCATACAATCAACAGCATGGAATTATCCCAAAATCGATTCAAAAGGCCATTCATGATCCGATGGCATTAGATCAGCAATCTGATATCGTCGGCATCACACCCGACGAGGAAGAGACCCTCATTGAAACTTATCAGAAAATGGATAATAAGGCACTGAGAGGCGAATTGAAGCGGCTCAATCGTGCGATGCGCAAAGCAGCTGAAGCACTTGAGTTTGAAGAGGCGGCCAAGTATCGCGACGAAATCAAGCAACTGAAACAGCTATTGTTGGAGACGAAATAGTCACTTACCCCAAGTCGGTCATTCACGGCGAACACCAAGGTGAGTCACATCAATGATTGGTCAGCAGAAAGTGCGATGTGCGATACGCGTGCAATAAAGTCATGAAGTAGCCACAGCATGCCACGAATATTCCAATGTAAATATTCATCCACAATAGATGAGCGACGGTCGGATCGAAATCAAACAACGCAACGAGTACTGCAGCACCACCAAAAATACGCGATGGGGAGTAGAATGACATGAGATACTCGACACTGAAATCAATACCCGGCTTAATCTTTTTGTAGGCAATGCGGTTGAGGGTATACCACAACGGATAAATGACGATCGCCAATGCAAAATAGGTAGTTGGTCGGATCGAGAGCTCACCACTGCGGTTCGTGAAAAAAAACGTGGTAATAAAGGTGCTATTTTTAAGGTAATAAGGAATAAGATACCAATACGCGGCACACATCAGGGGATTGTAGATTGCGTCGAGTGTGAGTCGTGCCGACAAGCAGACATCAGACAACCATTGAAATCGTCCAACTGGAAATAAACTCAAAAAAGAGCAAACGAGAAGATAAAGCGACCAAACAGGGCTAATCATTGCCAGCATGTATAACGTCATCAGCGGGGTGTATGCCGATCCCAGAGAGGCTTGATGGAATTGTAGGAATTCAGTGAGGGTGCTCATAGTACTCTGCGTGAGTCATATGCCCATATTAATCAGTACAGAGCCATAAATCAAGTCGAGTAATCGGCTGAGACTATGATGACCGCTGCGTGAAGTTCAGGAATGCCAATACCATCACTGCCATTAAGCAATATCAGCGCATCTCATTGATCTTGAGAACAGGTCATGACAAGTCGTCATCAATGACGGTGGACATGGTGAATTCAGGTTTATAAATTGTTGGGCAAGGTGCTTGAGTTGTTTTTCAGAGCGAAGCATGGTAGTATAATTGATTGAATTACTGGTGATTTATAGGCATGTTGCTCTCAAATGAAGCCCTGTTGTGTGCGCAGACCATCATTGTCATGACAACGACAATCGTGATGCGACGGCTGGGAAGCCATGCATTAGTGAGCTGGCTGTGCCTACAAGCAGTCCTTGCGAATTTGTTGGTTCTAAAAGCTGTACGGCTATTTGGCCTCGAAGTGACAGCTTCTGACGCATTCATGATCGGCTCACTCTACACACTCAATCTTTTACGAGAGGATTATGGTGCCAGATCTGCGCGCAACGCGGTTCGCACATCATTTAGCTTGTTATTATCGACGTTACTCATTTTTGCCTGTCATTGCGCATTCATTGCATCCGATGGCGATCAGATGGGGCCGGTTTATGATCAGCTACTCGGTAATATCGTACCAATCATGGCTTGGTCAGGTATTGTGTTTACCATAACTCAGGTCATCGATACGGTCTTGTTCGGAATCCTGAAGTATAGTATGCCAAAACAACATCTTGCTTGGCGGTTATTTCTCAGCATAGCAGTCACTCAGGTCATTGATACTGTTCTGTTCACTGCACTTGCACTTGATGGCTGGATGTCGCAGTTTTGGGACGTTTTCATATGGAGCTATGCAATCAAAGTGGGCATGACACTATGCTTGTCAGCAACAGCAGTGTTAAAACAAAACTCATCGACTGCGTCAGAGCCAATTCGCCATGTTCAAATTTGAAATTCTTCACCAGTCAACGCAGTCATCTGCTCGTGTTGGACGAATTACAACGCCACATGGCGTAATTGATACGCCAAACTATGTCCCTGTCGGCACCAATGGGATTTTAAAAGCGGTCGACCACACCATGCTCAATCAGCATGATTGTCAGCTCATGTTTTGCAACACCTACCATCTGGCATTACATCCAGGCGCAGATGTGATCGCAGAGGCAGGTGGAATACATAAGTTTTCAGGGCGTAAAGGGCCAATTATTACTGACTCGGGCGGCTTTCAAGTGTTTTCACTGGCATATGGCTCAGTCGCTAGCGAATTAAAAAGCCAGGGGACAAAACAAACTGACAATGCCGTCATTAAAATTGACGAATCAGGGGTGCGATTTAGATCTTATCGAGATGGACGAGAAATTCATCTCACGCCAGAATCTTCGATTCAACTACAAAAAAAAATTGGTGCAGATATTATCATCCCATTTGATGAGCTACCGCCGTTTCATTGCAAAGCAGTACAGTTGAAGAAGGCGTTTGCGCGAACACATCGCTGGCAACAGCGATCACTGACGGAGCACCAGAAAGCTGTCAATAACCAAGCGATATATGGGGTTGTACATGGCGGTTTAGATAAGCAGCTTCGACAAAAGAGTTGCCAGCTGCTGACAGATATGAGATTTGACGGGTATGCAATCGGCGGTAGCCTCGGAAAACAGCGCTCTGATTTATTTGATGTATTAGACTACTGCAAGCCCAGTCTTCCCCCTGAAAGTGCCAAACATTTACTCGGTATAGCAGATATGCCAAGTATCAGTGAGGGGGTGAAATACGGTATTGATACCTTTGATAGCTGCTACCCAACGCGGGCTGCAAGACACAGCGTCGTGTTTGTGGGTGATGAGAAAATCAAGTTATCCTCGGGAAAATACAAAAGAGATTTTCAACCAATCGACCCTAATTGTCAGTGTTGGACTTGTAAAAATAGCACACGCGCATTCGTTCATCACCTGTTCAAAGCGCATGAACCAAGCGCACTTACACTGGCCAGCATTCACAATGTTCAAGCGATGATGGATAAAATGAAAAGAATTCGCAAACAGATTATGAACAACGAAATTTAACGACCCCAGTGCAATCACAGAGCACGCATGCACTGAGTTGACAGTCAATATTTTCTAGATAGAATATAGGTATTTTTATCCATCAATATAACCATGCTTAACACAGAGAAATACGAGGCTGTCAGGCCCTGGAAGCTCATCGGTAAGTTTCTAAAGCGCCTCGGGCCCATTCTTCCAATCGCCGCATGGGCTATCTATTTAGTGCCATCACTCGCAACCAACAACAGAATCTTTTACATATACTCTGCATTTATAATTGTTAGTGGGTACCTCTGTTTTTATCAGCCCCGTTCCCTAGCACAGAAAATTAATGCGGGTAATTACAACGAACAGCAGGATGGGTATCGCTGGAAACAAGCAGGTAACGTACTTGATGCGGTTTTTATGGGCATCATTGCCTACAGCCTCGCTGGTTTACTCGTGTCGATCTGTTGGAGTGTCACCACTATACCACTTGCATCACTGGTGCACATCACTGGCATGCCTGACCATGCAACATTACTCTGCGTCGCGTGCAGTACACTCATTGGGGCGTTGCGCTATCGGCAAAAGACAGACGCACACAGCGTCAAATCGCTCGCAAGCCAACAACAGCTCAGTGAAAATCTCGACACTCGATTTCTCAGAGCAAACGATATTATAAATCGGTGGACACGAGCCCTTTGCGATGGGATTGTTATTTTCTATAACTGCTTTTTTGTGGGATCATCGGCAATCATTGTTTTGTGCGGCGCGCACATGACTTTGTTAATACAGCAATATGTGTTAACAAAAATGTTGCTCCTCTCAGGGATATTAACCACGACAGTCGCTTTTGATAATCAGAAAGGGTCTAGCGCGTATCTCACTAAGAAAGTTGAGGCGCTTGCCAATGCACGCTGGTCAGATTCGCAGGAAGCCTTCGTTGAGGTTGAGCAACAATCTCTCTCGCCCAGCTAACTAATGCGTTATATCAGTCCAACCGTAGTAAATGTCGATAAAATCTCCTATAATTAAACGATAAGATCGACAACCTGGCAATGCAGTATATGAATAAAACACGCGCCGTACATCATGCTATCATCACGGTAATCCTCGCATCATGTGTAATCGGAGTCCCTGCAGAACACAATGCGCTCAGAAGTCCGCAGTACAGCTTTGAGTACGCGCCAAGTACCTATTATTATCGAGAAACTGTACTCAGCGAAGCTTCTGACAGTAACGAAGTGTTTATGTCATTGACAAGCTCACCCATCGTGCATGGATTGACAGGGATAATGAAGCGGTACATAGAATATGACTGGTACACGCAAAGTGACCTCAGTATCATTCTTGGTAATGTCGATTATGATAGTTCTGGAACAGGATCAGTATCGGGTCAAGATAACTTCATACTTGTCCTACAAAACACCATCAATCACTGTTGGACAAACACATGGTGTGTTGGGTCAGGCTATGGATTTCGATATCTGGACAACGATTCAAAGTTATCTGTGTCATCAACCGGTAGCTTTGGGTATGAACGTGAGAATTATCTGCATTATTTACCGATCACACTCACGACAAATCAATTAGTGCGATCCCAATTTATCAATCGAGTTCAATTACAAGCAAAATGGTACTATTTATTGGACGGCAATCAAATCAGTCGCTACAAACAGCTTGGTTGTCAATCAGATTTATCTAACAGGCAAAGCAGTGGCTATGGCGTTGAGCTCTCCAGTAGATTCTATGACAATGCCCGCAAGTGGTATTATGGGATTTCTGGGCAACATTGGCATATTGATGTCAGTGATACGCAGCAGGTCAGCTGTTTTGACGGAAATTACTACGGAAATGAGCCTGAAAATAGAACCACAATGGCAAGTATCATCATCGGCTATCAGCCCTATTGATCTGCTGGTAACTGCACGATCATATCGCCATGTGGCATAGTGCACATACAACGAACGCCTTCAGTCTTACATGAAATATCCGGTGTGATCTTAGATATATCGTCACACGGAAAAACCAGATAGTCTGCTGATGTGATCGGGCCGTATACCTGCTGGATGCGTAACACATCCGCAATCACAGAAGGATGCGACAGTTGTAATAGTGGATCCAAAAAAATCAGATAAACCGGTTGCTGTATGGGGAGCAACTTTATGATTTGATGCCAACGATGAGTGGGTAGAATGCCATAATGAGTTGTGCTCACAAAGACAAACGACTGTTGAGATTTTGACACCACGGTGAAAGTGAGTCCCGAGGTTTGGTAGGTCTGAAAAGACTGCTCTGAGTATGGCACTAAAACGAGTAGGAGTGCAGATAGGGTACAAGACAAGTCATGGTATTTTATTGGAATGATAAAAAACTGGAGGGTTAAACCGACGCATAAGACAATCATGATCAGGGCATGACTCAAATTGTGAGTCATCATGCCAGTGCATTATGAGGCAATACTAACCATTGTAGCAGCCTAAACAAAAGAGACCAGCTGAGCATAACACCATCGAATAGTAAGCGACTCATGGGTAGACAAATCAGTGATGTGACAAAAGCAAGTAAGGTCAGCGGTAAGATCACCCAGCTTACAAATGGTATCGAAATTGCATTCGTCAATGGACTGATGAGCATAACCTCACCCCAATAAACATAGGACCATATACCAGCAATGGCCGGAGCAATTAACCAGTGAAAAAAACGAGGGATGATGGCCTGATACCGATGAGCAAACATCAACGAGGCGACGATACCATAAGATAATTGACATCCGATATGATCAAAGTGGCCTGGATCTATCAAGTAATGCAGTAGGGCACTTGCTGAGAGACACTGCAGCGGCTGCACGCGTTGGTAACACTGCGTGACAACAAGCATCACGCAATGCATGACGAATGCGCGTATGCAGGATGGTGACATGCCAACAATCACGACATAGATAAATAAAATAATCGAAGCAATGACTCGACTCACCAGCGCGGGTTGCTGAGCACCCAGGCGCGCAGACAAAAAACACAATGGCATTTGAAGACAACGTGCAACCAGTGTGATGTGTAGGCCAGATATGGCAACTAAATGCGAAATTGCTGCCTGCTTAAGAACCAACCAGTGAGCGGGCGTCAGTCCACGCTGCTCTCCAAATAGTAATGCCATCAGTAGCCCTGCGTGTGGATGCTGAAGTAGATAATGGTGATGTGTCATAAAATAGTTGATCACGAGACGACGAGTAAAGATCAGCGGCTGCTCAAAGAATCCAGGTTGATATACGCGTAGCAGAGATCTGTCAGATATACGCATGGGTTGTACGGTCCGTGATGAGCGAACTGAACGTGGGCGACACAACAAGATAAATTTGGGAGAAACAACAGATGATAGGTGGCCATAGAGTATATCTCCATAGTGACGGCGCTCACCTCTATGTGTGAGGTGGATTGCAATTGGGGTATGTGGTTGCCAGGTAGTACATGACAGAATACGGGCACGAAATCGCTGAGTCTGCGGAGTAAGGTGGCCTGAGTACGGCACAGAGTCTATTTGATAAAGACAAGGTACATTGGACGTAAGATAAGCGTCATAGTTCATCACATCACGGACCAATCGATTGTCATAATGGCGATGACTATACAAGCCAATAAGTAACAGGAAGCAGTATGTGATGAGATGCTGGGCAGAAATAGAGTGCCAAACACGACGAAGCACGTACAGTAAGGTAACAGGGATCGCGAAAGAGATAGAGGGATGTAAACGATATAGATAAACGCCACTGAAAAAGAACGCAGCAAATAGCATATATGAGTCTATTAGAGATGCAGCCAGTATATAAATGAGGACGCTGTGAGACTATACCGTGATCGATCAGATAGGCGTTCAAAAAGGGGGTTGATGACAGCTGACCTGATTACTCAAGCAACTAACAAGAGAGCAATTGATCAGTGTGTTGAGTGGGTATCATCGGTGATGAAGACAATATTCGAATCAAAACCAGACGATTGACATCATATCATCAGCAACAGAGTGACTGCATGGGTGTGAACACAGATTAACGAGCAGTTGACTGAGCACATTGGTTTTAGTATTGTTATATTAAATCAATCACTAAATCCAATAATGAGCATGCCAACCAATAGTTCAACTGCAGACCACACACAACGATAAGGAATCGTCAACCCGACAAATCAGGATGTCACCAAAATGACACTGGAGCAATTGTCTGGTGAGATTGATCGCATCAACGCCGCAGAGGCTGATGTGTCCAATTTAACTGTAGAGCATATGCAGGCATGTCGCTCAAAAAGTCAAGGTTGTATCAATTTACTGTTGCACGACGCCGGTCGCGCGCTCGCAACTGTATTCTCCACGCTCGACGCAGATGTTTTATTAAAAGTAAAATATCAACGACTACATGGTGCGAACAGTCCTGCATATCAGGCATTTGAAAAACAACACCACGAGCTACGAGCAGCTCAACAGCAAATTAATTAGCGTAATCATGAAATTAGCTTAGCAAAAAAAGCTGTTTATCGCCGTTTGATAGACATCCAGTAGATTCAACCTCGCACAAATATCAACGAGAAGAGAAGCGATCTAAGTCATATTGAACATGCATGTAGCCTGTTATACAACATAAGTCTAACGCCGCTCCTGGGGCTTCTGGCAAGTCAACATATCTGGTGTGGCATCCCATTTTTAGTCCCGATCATATTTCAAGTGAGCGGTATACCAATGTATTACATCATTGGACTGCTAGCGATAAGTATCGGTATTCCGTCAGTGATTGCTTTAGGAGCGTTATTTCAAAGCATGATTTACACAAATTTGTATTGGAATCTATCATTATTCATGGCGATCCGATACGTAAATGCATTATTTTTAAATATTTCCGGTGCGATAGATTGGGTTAAAATGAAGTATGCCTTTGCACCATATCAATTTGACTGGAAGAGAGCATGTGCGGGATTTATATACCAATTCATCATGATGGCGATCAGCTTTGGACCATTGTTGATGACCCATGGAGCGCCAAATTTGAGTGCTGACTGGTTGCTGTCTACTCTGATTTGTATCGCTTTTATTGGCGTGCAAACAATTACCGAAGAACTTATATTCAGGCGCCCAGCCGCTGAAGAGAAACAAAACACACTCGCCAAAATATGCAATCTTGCATTCATGCCGGTTCTGTTTGCGTTCGCGCATTTTTGGAATCCAGAGTTGTCGGTCTACAATGGCAACCTATTTGCGAAATTAGCCACGCTTTCTAATTATGCCACTATGGGGTACGTATGGGCGTGGATGACCTATCTCACGGGCGGTATAGAGTTTTCATGGGGAATGCATTTTGCGAATAATCTATTCCTAAGTGTTATAATCGGGTTTTATCCTTCTGTTGTCCTATCAATTCCACTATTGGTATTACCGGCAGCGTGGTCATCGTTAAATACTGCTCCGTTTGCTCACATCAATTCACTTTGGCAAGTAGCGTGCGTGTGGTTCAACATGATTATACAAGCAGTGAGAGGCACGATTTTACCATATTGTATTCTGCTGCCACAAAGAGCGCTTTACGCGACACAACCAGCTCAAGAGAGTGTGACAACCAAGGATTTAAATGCTGCGCACGCCCGTATCTCACACCAATCCAGTCTATCTAAAGCAAGACTAGGTCCTCATAGTAGCTATGTTTCAGAATCGCTGCCCGATGGAACCTTGAGATCATATATTCAGACTGGTCTGTCAAAATTTATACAAACTCTGTGTGCATAGGGATATCGGT
>DBUY01000038.1 GCA_002308435.1 Proteobacteria bacterium UBA1278
AAAGGGTTTCTCCACATACCAGATGGGCTCACCACAACGCAGCTCAAAGATATAATGGTCTTGCGATTCAACAAGCACCAGCCGCTGGCGCATATTCTCAAACAATACCCTGAATTGAAATTCCACCCGGGGCAGACCCCATGGCAGACACCAGCTGATATTGCCTTACCGTGTGCAACTGAGAACGAAATTGGTGTCGAGGATGCCAAGGCGCTTCACGCTGGTAAAGTACAGATGGTGGTCGAAGGCGCTAACATGCCTGTATCTCCAGCTGCTATCACTGTTTTTACCGAAAAAGGCATTACTTATGCGCCTGGAAAGGCTGCTAACGCAGGTGGTGTTGCCGTTTCTGGACTTGAGATGTCTCAAAACGCGATGGGGTATTTCTGGACGCATGATGAAGTTGACCAAAAACTCCAACTCATTATGAAAAATATACATGATCAGTGTCTTCAATATGCCCAAGCAAAATCTGGCCATGTGATCAACTATGCGCGCGGTGCAAATATTGTTGGATTCAAGAAAATTGCCGATGCGATGTTAGCATTTGGGGTATAATCAGAGTCGACCCTCGTGCAGACTTAATAACTGACAAATTAATCGTTTAGTGCTATATGCTGTTTAGTTATTAAAAAGAATTTTCATGCTATTGCGTCTTGTGCTGACTGGTCTAGTGGCTGCGTCCACTTTCCGTCCCTCTAACCCGATCAACCCTTCGGGCACAGTCATGCCTGTCGTGCCTGGGAACACAGCTGAGAATGATCGTGCTGAGTGGCTTGATGCGTCAGAACTACCAGAACTGCAAGAAATACCACTCGAATCGCCTAGTATAGAATATTTACATCAGCGAAAACATGTTGAGTCACTCGTTTGCGATACCATTCCAAAATTAAAAAAGGCAGCAGAGGATGTTTTTGCTCGTTTGTTTAAGGATCGTAGTTCTAAAAATGCAGTTATTCAGTTAGACCGTGAAATAGATAATTTACTCAATCCCAAAAAACTGAGTACAGATCAGCTTACGTCAGCGCCTAATCTTGCCAAACTCGCTGCACACTCTGTCTATAGTGACCGCGGCGTTGAATTTCTTGATGATTTATTGCGTGATATTAAAAGCGGGAAACCCAATACCGATATTGCCAAACAAATTCATAAAAGTATGATGCGGGGTAAAATTACGGCTTGGTTAGAAGAAAAGAAACATCAATTTTACACCATTCATAATAATAGTGGATTTAAGACTCGGGCCGCATTTATTCAGATTACATCAAGTGATCACGACCGATCACGGACGCCTGCCCCTCTAGCTGATAGACTGACTGGGTCTCACAGTGCCAGTGGCAATCCAACTACGCGTTTTTTCACTCATCTGACTACATTACACGCGAAAAACCGGGGCAAGCGGATCTCTTAAAATACTTTTTGAGTCGATAACTAGATCGGAGATGTCGCTGTATTCGTATTTTTTCTTTTACTTGCAAACCATTTAATGATTAGTGCTCCGCCGTAAGTCAGTGCTGCAGCGCTCATCAGCCAGATTGCTTGTCCGTAATTGATTGGGAGCTGAACTAACAATTGATAACCACTAGCACAGATATAGGCCACTATTGTTGACCATAATACTGAAAAGCCTGCCCACCGCCAGCCAACTTGCCGTGCGGTAGCATGTAGTGTACTGACACATGGAAAGTATAGCAGTGTAAAAATTAAATACCCCATCACAGCCTGTGGTGAAATATGCTGCTGATTGAAATACGGTGCCCAGCTTGGTGCCTCGATTTGAATAAATGGCGTAAAATATGCGTACCAAGCATTCAAATTAGTAAATATTTCAGCTGAACATTCCTGCCATAGTAAACTGATTGTTGGTATCTCTGTTTGAAGAGGCGCAGACATTTGCATGTAAAATATACTTAATGTGCTAATCACGACCTCTTTTGCAAGCAGCCCCATCACCAGAGAGACGACCAATGGCCAATGCTCCGTTGTCAGACCAATTGGCGCAAAGATGACACTCAGTTGTTTGCCGATAAACGCGAGTATGCTTTGATTACCGGGCGTAAGAAGAAATTCACCCTGTACACTGATGTGGTTGCAAAATGCTAAGCCAACGCATACGGGTAGGATGATCGTAAATGCACTGGTCACAAAGCGCCGACTCCGTACATAGGCCTGCCGTAAGCCTACGCGCATTGAAGGCCATTGATAGGATGGTAGATCTAATAAGTAGGTCTCAGCAGCCTGTGTCTGTATGAGTCCACTGTATCGGGCTAATATACCGGTCATAATTGCAACAGATATACCCAGCACATAAAGCATGAAAAGCACACCCGCAGCTTGTTGCGGAAAGAAGACCGATGAAAATACAGCAAAAATAGTCAGGCGAGCACCACAAGACATAAACGGCATCATCAATGCCGTCACGACTTTGTCGTTATGATTCGGAATGTGTCGCGTTGCAAGAATACCGGGCACGTTACAGCCAAGACCCAGCACAAGTGCTACTAATGACTCCCCCGGCAAATGGCATTTACGCATGAGACGATCCATCACAACAGCGGCCCGGGTCATATATCCGCTCTCCTCTAACGCGTGCAGTGCTAAGAACATGACATAGAGAATAGGAAAGAAACTGAGCGCAGTAACGACGGATAGACCGATCCCCTGTGTCAGCATTATTTCAATGATGTGTGGTATGTCGTAGTATTGGCACAACTGTTGGGGAATATCGATGGTGACTAGACGAAGCAACGGCTCAACTACTCCTTGAATTAATTGCCCAAACCCCATACTCAACCAGAAGACACCTAACATCATCGTGAAAAATAGTGGTAGCCCAAGCCACTTATGCAAAAACCAATCATCCCAGTTTTTGTCTTTAGCTTCTCGGCGCTGTGGCTGATCGGATACAATGCGACTGAGCCAGCGTTGAATAAAGCCATATCGGGTTAAGGCCATTTCATCTGTCAGCGTCTTGTATTCAAGGCGTCTCTGACTGATACTTGGCTCAAATTTCCAAGCTGGTGGCCTATCAGCATAGTCCGCTGCGATCAGCTCTTGCCAAACACCCCATCTTGATTTACCCGACGATTGGGATTTTCTATTTAATAAGCCTTCAATCGCAGAGTCATAGCTGATCGGATGTGTGACGGGTAAGTCTTTTTTTGCTGCCTTCAGCCTGTCGTGTATGGTGGTTTGTAGTGAGCGAATACCAAGCCCTAGCTTTGCAGATACTTTAACGACAGGTGTATTCAAGAATGCACTGAGCTGCTGAATATCAATATTCTTTTGGATAACTGCTAACCGATCGATTCGATTTAAGACAATAATGACCGGTTGCTCAGCCTCCAGTAATTGAATTGTCATGTACAGCTGTTTCTCGAGATGCTCAACGTCGAGTACATTCAACCACAAGTCAATTTTATTTTGGTGAATTTGCTGCTCAACTTCACTGATCGCGTTCGCACTGTCCTCCTGAGGATATTCTCTGAGCGCGTGACAACCGGGAAAATCGATTACTTCATAGCGATCGCCCCCTGCTTTACCGCGACAGGCAGTTTGGGTGACCCCAGACCAGTTGCCCACACAACCTTCGCACGCAGTAAGGCGATTAAATAAATAGGTTTTACCGACATTTGGATTACCAATGATGCCTACCTTTAGAGTCTGAGTATTCATTCACTCCACTCCTCAAGTTCAAAACCTGCCCACATCTCTCGACTAATCGCTAATGTTTGATGATCGATGGTGATGATTAATGGATCACCCAAAGGACTGATGTGCTGAATCGCCACTTTTTTACCGGGAATGATACCCCGGGTATACAACGCTGTACGTTGGACTAGCCGCATGTTGTTCAGGCTTAAAATGCGATAAGCAACACCGATGTGCATGTGCTTATTTTCCGGCATCAGACTCACCTGTTGTTGATCGACTGGATGCCTGTTCGATTTCAGACTGCCACATCATGGCTTTTTCTGCGAGTTTCTCAAGATATTTTGCGCGAATTGTGAATAATAAATATGCGTTTTGAAAGCGTGGTTGGCGATATCTATCTTCACTAAATGGTGATTTTTTAGTTTCAAAGGCATGCTGTAACAACCAAATGTCTTGTACGGCGTCCTGTAGTTTTCCAGGTATTGCCACGTAGCGGCTTTCAAATCGCAGCACACGGTGAATGACTTTCTTAACACTGTACGCGGTAATCTTTTTCAGTTTTTTTCTGTGTGTTTCGAATAGTGGCCACAGTAATGCCGCAAATAGAAAGCTTGTACTCAAACGCTCATTTCGATGGTACTTCTCATCAATTGCCCTGAAAACGCTCGAGAAGTAGCGATCGTGTTGTGTCATTGGGATAGCTAGCCGCTCGTAACCAGAAAACAGTATTTGAAGATAACCATATTTCATGAGTGCCTGAAATGAGGCATGCGCATGACCTTGATTGAATAGTTTTGTCACTTCTAGCAATAATCGGTCTTTAGAGACTGATCTGAGCAACATTTTTTGGCTGTTGATCTGATTTTCACACTGCTGGTCGATATCAAAATGCGTTTTGGCGAGAAAGCGTAGGGCGCGCAATAATCGAACAGGATCGTCTCTAAAACGATCAGCGCTATCACCAATGACGACTAATTTTTTTTGCTTGATATCGGATACGCCACCGGTGAAATCCACCACCTGGCCTTGTTTGACATCATAATATAATGCATTAAACGTGAAGTCTCGTCGCCAAACATCTTGCTCGAGCGTACCGTAAATATTATTGCGGTAACGTGCACTGAAAAATTTACTCATCCAGGTGGCCGTTCCTCGAAATGTACTGACTTCAATAATCTCTCTTCCTGCAGGCACATGGACAATTCGAAAGCGTTTTCCAATAATTCGACTGCGTGCAAAACACTGTTTTACTTGATGCGGCAATGCAGAAGTCACAATATCAAAGTCTTTTGGCTTGATGCCTTTTTTGAGTAGCAAATCACGAATACTTCCACCAACAATATAGGCTTCGTATCCCTGTTTTTGTAATTTAAGTGCAACTGCTGAGATGTGTTGATTGAAATCAGTTGGCTTTAAATTGAGTTGTTTTAAAGCGTAGTGCTGTGGTCCAGGCCACAAATTCAGTCGAACACCCAAATAATATACGCCACGATAAGCCATGTTTCTCAAAAGTCGCAACGTAATCTCCCGGTCTATGCGAGGGTCTATTCTTGTTCAGATGATAACTGATTTATTGATTGATCTCAATTTAAAATTGCTTAAATACTGGATAATGCTGGCTTATTTTCAAAACTAAAGATCCTTATTCTGCCTTGATATGGATCATAAAATCAGTTTCCAACATGACGTTTTCTCAAGACTTTGATACAATTGATGGTGGCATCTTACTCAACCAGTGATTTCTCTCTTTTGTGGCAGTACCAGCTAAAGCAAACCCTTTTAACTGATCTTTGTCATAAAATGCGCTGATAATACCTGTTTTATCTGGATAGGCTTGTGGTTGCCAATTGCCAATCACCTCGGCTTCTCGAACAGGTACCAATGTCAACGGATACGTTGGTGTCTTGACAACAACGGGCATTGCTGGATAGTGAATTGGGGTTTGCTCGCCGGTCAGTGTCTTTGCAATGGCCTGCGCTTGTTGTTTGATTGGCGCAACATAAGTCAAATTCAAGCCATAAATCTGGGCACAATCCCCAATGGCAAACACATCCTTACTGGAGCATCTGCCGTATTGGTCTGCAACGATGCCACGCTGCGTGGATAATCCGATCTCTTGCGCTAGCGCAATATTTGGTTTAATGCCAATTGCTGATAGCACTAGATCATAGCTTGCTGCAGCCCTCGACGAAAATGACACCGCCACGCGCTGATGGTCTTCGTGGACCGCCTTGACTCCTGGATCCTCAAACCAATCCAATCCCATACCCACGAGATGGTCGCGACAACGACCCCCGATTTCTGATGGCACAAGCCCCCACAATGCTTGTGGCGTTTGCGACACCATAGATACTTTATAGCCGGCGTGGAGTAGATCATGTGCAAACTCAACACCCACTAGTCCAGATCCGATAATGAGTAGATTTTTTGTTTGAGACAATTGATCTATCAACTGCTCGTAATCCTCCATGCTATTCACACTGATGTAACCATTCACGGGACGAAGACCTGGGATTTCATTTGCGTGGGAGCCTGTCGCCATCACCAAGGCATCGTATCGAATGATCTGCCCATCGATTTCTAGTTTTTTTTGCGCGCAATCTACTGCTTTTACTTCAGTGTGTGTGATAATTTCTAAATCATACTTAGCTGCCATTTCACTTGCCGTGGCGGTCATAATCATCTCTGGCGTTTTTTGATGATAAAGCGCCGTGGATAGCATAGGTTTTGGGTAGAACCGGCCATCTGTTTTAGTGATGATTGCTATCCGTTTTTGAGCTGACTGTTGCCGTATGCTCTGGGCCAACAGATAGCCTCCCATACCAGAACCAATAATGATGATATCAAAGTGTTTATTCATTCTACGCTCCTTTCTATATTATCTTTGACTACGCGCCGGATGTGTAATATGCACCGCTCTCTACGTAATCGTCGCACGATTCGGCTGAGTTGATTTCTATCATCAATTACCAGCGTCAACAGCATCGTCGCAGTATTCTCATCCCGTGAGTTAATTTTTACATCGGCGATATCGCCTTTATCTCTCGCGACTGCTATTGCTATTTCAGCAAGCGTTCCTTTTTGATTCAATGTATAAAGATCGAGCTTGGCCGTGAAGCTTTGGCGAATTGCATCGCCCCACTCAACTTCGATTGGCTTGACGGCATCTGACAACTCAATACTTTTAAGAAACTTGCACTTACGGCGGTGCACATGCACGCCCTCACCGGCAACGAGCACGCCATGAATCGCATCACCTGGAATAGGACAACAACATGGCGCATAGGTAATGGCGAGATTTTCGTGTCCCGTCAGTACAAGTGGTGTGGCCTTTGCACTTTCAAGATATTGATTAGCATGTGTTGACGTATAGAGTGGCCGGTCTATCTCGAGCTGTTTGACAAATTCACAGGCAGACTCTTTGCCCAGCGCGATGCTTTCGAGTAATTCAGAGAAAGATAATTCAATACTTTGTTGCGCCGCTTTTTCCAAATAAGGTGTTGGGATATTGCGCAACTCAAGACCCACTGCCACACATGATTTATTGACAATTCGCCAGCCAAGCTGGATGAGATCTTCTCGTCGCTGATCTCTAAAATGGTGTCTGATCGCACTTCTGGCTTTACTGGTAACCACAAAGTGTAACCATGACTGATCAGGCTTGGAGTCTGGCTTTGTCACTACTGACACAGTCTCACCATGGTGTAACACCGTTGATAACGGGCAGATTTGCTGGTTGATCTTGGCTAGAACACAATGATCACCCACGCTCGTATGAATTGCATAGGCAAAGTCTAATACTGTTGCCCCTGCTGGAAGCTCAATTATGTCTCCTTCTGGGGTAAATACATACACTTTGTCAGGACAAAGATCTATTTTTAAATGCTCGATAAACTCGAGTGAGTTGCTGATTTTTTTCTGCATAACCATGATTTTATTTAACCATTGTTGCGCTTGGCGATGCGGTTCTGTCAGTTTTTTATCGCTGCTTTTATAAAGATTATGCGCCGCAATACCCATATTCGCAAAATGATCCATCTCAGAGGATCTTACTTGCGCTTCAATCACGCCTCCTGATGGTCCAAATAAGATGGTGTGGAGCGACTGGTAACCATTGGACTTGGGAATGGCGATATAATCCTTGAATTTCTGTGGCATTGGTCGATATAAGCCATGTATGACGCCTAACACAGTGTAACAATCTGCTGTTTTTTTAACACATGCTCTGATCGCATACATATCTGTGATTTCGTCAAAAGAAAGCTTCTTTCGCTTCATCTTCTGATAGATGCTGTATAAATGCTTTTTGCGGCTGCGAACATACTCATAAGGAATATCGCGGGTATTGAGTGCAGCCTCAATCCGCTCCGTGATCTTCTCTAGTGTTACACGATGCTTGGACTCAACCCGATGAATCGCATTTTTTAATGTGCGATAGCGTAATGGATGCAAGGTCTGGAAGCCAATCACTTCTAATTCTGCAGCGATTTCGTTCATCCCTAAGCGTCTTGCCAGTGGTGCAAAGATATCCAGCGTTTCTTTGCAAATACGTTTTTGGTGGCCTGGAGACATACAATCCAGTGTGCGCATATTGTGCAGTCTATCTGCTAGCTTGATCATGAGGATTCTGATGTCATGGCACATGGCCATCAACATTTTCAGGAAGTTTTCGGCCTGATTCTCTTTTTTAGACTTAGCGGGCATCCGATCGATTTTTGTGACGCCCTCGACCATATCCGCAATTTCAGAATCAAAAGTACTTTCAATATCCTGATAATCGTAGGATGTGTCTTCAATCACATCATGGAGCAACCCCGCCATAATACATTGGTGATCCATTTTTAGCTGACCAAGAATTGTCGCTACTGCCGCTGGGTGCGTAATATAAGCCTCACCAGAGGCACGCATTTGGCCTTGGTGGGCTTTGGTTGCAAATTGTAATGCACGTAATACTTTACCGGTTTGTTTCTCATTCAGATAAACAATACTTTGTTTTAAAGCGGGGTATTCGTTGAGCTCTGTGCTGGTTTGTAATTTCAATTCGGACATTTTGGCTCCTCATTGTGAACAGCATGGTTACTGCATTCGTGATTCCTTAACAAGAATAACAAATGTAAAAAGGCCCTTGTCATCGAATATGGTAGCGTAACTGCTTGCTCTAGGTCAATTCTCAATTGATCAAGCCGAGCAAATCAAGATGATTTTACAGTGTAATTCGGTTGATTAGTGTTGTTTGGGTGTACCGGCTATGCGGTGTCACGATCAATTTCAGCTATTAGCGTCAGTTGTCTCACTTGATGACGCTGCGTCACCAGGGGCAGTGTCTGAGTCAGTATCAGTATCGTCATCGTCTTCAAACAAACTGAATTCATCGAATTGGTCAGGGCTTTGGGTGGACTCGTTGTAATCCCCAGTTGCAATTTCTCTCAATGCGAGGACGGTAACCTTGTGATCAACTGCAGTGTCTCCGCCGACTGTAGTGCGCGCACCACTGGCTAGCTCGCGTGCACGCTTTGCGGCAAGCTCGACAATCTTGAAGCGGTTAGGAATGTATAACAGACAATCTTCGATGGTAACACGTGCCATTGGGGCTTCCTTGAGACATTGAGTGGCCTATTATACACAATATCTATGTATCCATCAAGCTAAATCTGTAACTGCTCAATGCATTTTCGATTTCTGACACGCTGTTGTGTTGTCTTCAGCCGCTCGGCACGCACTATGGCTAGAAGATCTGCAACTGCATGGTCAATATGATCATTAAATACGATGTAATCATAGTGAATATAATCCTGCATTTCACACCTGGCGCTGACCAATCGTGCATCGATATCTACCCCATCTGCCTCTGGCCGCTTGTGGATACGATCGACAATGGCCTCAGTTGATGGTGGTAACAAAAAAACACTCACTGTGTTATCAAATTGACGCTTTATCTGACACATCCCAGCGTAATCAAGAATCATCAGTAAGTCACTTTGATCACGCATTTGCACTTGAATCTTTTCACGCGTGTGCCCACAACGATGACCAAATATCTTGGTCTGCTCTATAAATTGCCCCTGATTGTCTAACGCCGAGAACTGCTCGGGTGTGATGAAGTATTTATCGACCCCATCTTGCTCACCCGGACGTGGCGGTCGTGTTGAATGAGAGATGGAGAGCTTAAGCGCGTCTATTTGGGCACAGGCTAGCTTGGCGCAACTGGTTTTTCCTGTTGCCGATGCCGCAGTGAGCACGAATATTAACTGACTGTCCATTGTTTGCCTTGTGACCATTGGACATATACTAACAAAAAAGCCTTGGCTTGGCTATTCGTAACGTATTCGTAGCTGGTTTCGTATTCAGGGTTTGTGATCTCGAAAGTGTCTAGCGCTTGTGCTTGCGTGTGGCTGCCGAATTGTTTAAAATGCACACGCTTTTATGAGAACTCACATGCCTTTATCTAGACACAATAAACGTGCGTTCGACGCACTTCGTCCTGTCGAATTTATCACTAGTTACACAAAATATGCAGAGGGATCTGTGCTTGCTTGCTGCGGCGATACAAAGGTACTCTGCAATGTCAGTATTCAAGAAGGAACACCCAGGTTCCTCCGTGACACCGCTTCAGGCTGGTTAACTGCTGAGTATAGCATGTTACCGAGAGCCACACACTCTCGATGTGATCGAGAAGCAGCGCGCGGTAAGCAAAGTGGTCGTACAGTAGAAATACAGCGCTTAATTGGTCGCTGTTTGAGGAATTGTATTGATTTAAGTGTGCTTGGCGATTACACAGTGCAGATTGATTGCGATGTACTTCAGGCAGATGGTGGCACTCGAACCACTGCCATCAATGGCGCCATGGTTGCACTCATCCTAGCGATGAGAACACTGCAATATAACAAAACCATCTCGGTCGATCCGATTACGCACATGGTGACGGCTTTCTCATTAGGCTTCAAAGACAACCACGTGCTTTTAGATCTTGACTATGAAGAAGATGCTTCTGTTGACGTTGATTGTAATATCTGCCTCAGTGACAGCGGTGGCATCATAGAAATTCAAGGCAGTGCAGAGGGTAACTTTATGCCTCCAGCTACGCTTCAGGACATGCTCTCCGTGAGCCAAGCTGCGCAACCTGCTCTTCTGTCAGCAATGCAAAAAGCTTTGACCTCAGGGTAGCCTCTTAACCAGTGACACCAGTGACACTCTAATCAGAGTCGTTGATAGGGCTCAGTAAGTCTGATGACTACTCTGAATCATCTGTGCCAGCCTGGGTTGATAATGCGATCTTTGACCACCCCATCTGGTTCACCTGGACAAGCACAGTTAGCACACGCTGCCACGAGAGCGAACGATCGGCGTGCAGGTGAATTGCGCGCTCTTTTTTAATGTCGCGACTGGTAAACCACTGTTGTATTGCTTGCATATCTGACACAGCAACTGCTTCCTCATTACCCGTCTGGAGAAAACGCTGCCCTTTGCTATCAATCGTCAATATAATCGGCTGTTGAGCATGTAGCCCCTCTGCTTTTCCGGTAGGCAGGTTGACATTGACACCGGTTTGCACAATGGGGGTAGTCGCCATGAAAATCACGAGCAGTACTAACATCACGTCTAAGTAAGGGACAATGTTTAGGCTACTAAAAACTTCCTTACGTCGCCGCATCATTCTCTCCTAGCTCGCGCCATGCTTTCGAACTAAGACCATAAACTCTTCTTGAAAGAGCTGATAGTGACATACCATATCTTCTAACCATAGCATCAAGCGATTGTAGGCCATTGTCGCTGGTATTGCGACGACAAGGCCAAGCGCTGTCATGCCTAGCGCTTCAGATATACCCGGCGCTACCGCGCTCAGCGCAGTATTGTTTGCCTGTGTTGAGACGAGTCCTTGAAATACATGCATAACCCCGAATACAGTCCCCAATAGACCAATATAAGGACTGATACTCGCAATAGTGGCAAGCCAAGTTAATCGACTGTGATGGTGCATTTCCCACTTTTTTTGTGCAATTGACATCACCGATTTACACTGATCTAGACGCTCGGCGAATGACTGTTGCTGCCCTTGAGATGTATCAAATAGTGTCCGATACCCTGTGGTGAAAATCTCTTCGATTGGATCTTTATCATTTTTAGAGGCAATCGACTCGTAGTAGTCTTGTAAATTTAGGCCAGACCAAAAAGCCCGATCAAATTGTTCTCGCTTAGCGGATACCTGACTGAGATAACGTAATTGATTAATAATAATCGCCCATGAAAATAATGACATGGCAAGTAACACCATGCCGAGCATCTTGACGGTTAGTGGCATGTTCCACAGTATACTAAGCCAATTCATGTTGAGACCTCCGTATTTGTTGACCAGAGCCAATCTGGCATTTTTGCAGGCCGCATCGCTTTATTGACAAATGCTAGCTTAACTTGCGCATCCGTACATAACTGTTTGTTTGCAGAATCGCCCCGGTAAACTGCCTGATGCCACACTGTTTGTACTCGACTGCGCTTGACCACCCGACTGACTACCGTCGCTTTTTCTGCGAGTCGCAACGGCTGCTTATACGTTATGTTAACACCATGTACCACGAAAAATCCATACATCTGGTAAAATTGCGGTACGGTCAACCCATGCTCCTGACACAATCTTGAGAAAAGCTCACTTCTTGCCATCTCCATGAAATTTAGATAGTTTGCATGGTAGACAACGCCTGTGCAATCTGTGTGCGCCATCTGCACTCGGATCTGCATATGCCAATTATCAGCCATTCTCAATGATCTCTTTGAGCACATAAGGTAGAACACCCTTACTCTGATAATACTGTACTTCTCTTTTTGTATCGAGCCGGGCTAATAACTGAAACTCGCGTGTGGATTTGTCGACATACTGTATGCGCATTGTAAGCTGATCATGTGGTTGCTGTA
Organism: Proteobacteria bacterium UBA1278; assembly: GCA_002308435.1. Classification (GTDB taxonomy): domain Bacteria; phylum Pseudomonadota; class Gammaproteobacteria; order Comchoanobacterales; family Comchoanobacteraceae; genus UBA7916. The sequence goes on from DBUY01000038.1 coordinate 12,562, forward strand.
TGTCTGATATGCCAAGAATATCGATAATCTCTTCACCAGTCAGCGCCAGTTGCGTTAACTGATATTCAATTAACTCACAGGGTAGCACGCCCATTCCAACAAGATTACTACGATGTATCCGCTCAAAGCTCTCGGCAATAACAACTTTCACCCCCAACATCATGGTGCCTTTTGCTGCCCAATCTCTAGACGAGCCTGTCCCATACTCTTTACCGGCAATGACAACTAAAGGTGTCTTTTCACTTTTGTAGCGCATGGCGGCGTCATAGATTGGCATGATTTCTCCAGTTGGCCAATGTGTGGTGTATCCCCCGAGTAAATTCTCGACGCAATCATTCTTAAGTTTGATGTTGGCGAATGTACCTCTGACCATGACGTGATGATTACCCCGTCGAGCTCCATATGAGTTGAATGAACGCTCGTGGACTTGTTTGTCAATCAAGTAGCGTCCAGCCGGGCTATTCGAGGGAATAAATCCAGCAGGTGAGATGTGATCGGTTGTCACTGAGTCACTAAGAAGCACTAGTACCCTTCCACCGCTTATATCGGTGAGTGATGTCTCGTTGAGATTGTCAAAAAATGTTGGGCTCTGTATGTAGGTTGAACTAGGTTGCCATGTATAGGTTGTTGATTCAGTGACCGGCAAACTATCCCATAACTTGTCGCCTACAAACAAGTCTTGGTATTGCTTGTTGAACATGTCTGCCGTAATCTCTTGCTGAAGCTGCTCTACTTGTTTGGCATCTGGCCAAATATCAGACAAAAAGACTGGATTATCTTGCTGATCATTTCCAATCTTGTCTCTATCCAAATTAATTCTTGTCGTCCCTGTCAATGCAAAGGCAACCACAAGCGGCGGTGAGGCGAGCCAGTTCATGGAAACATCGGGATGTATCCTACCCTCGAAGTTTCGGTTTCCAGACAATACGGCTGAGACACAGAGGTCATTTTCTGTAATTGCTTGACTGATTTCTGGTCGTAATGGACCTGAGTTACCGATACAGGTCGTGCATCCATAACCTGCCAGAAAAAAACCGAGCGCTTCAAGTGGCTTTATAAGCCCCAGTGCCTCGAGATAAGATACGACGACTTTAGATCCTGGCGCAAAAGAGGTTTTTACCCAGGGCTTGACTGTTAGGCCACGCTCTATCGCTTTTTTGGCTAATAATCCTGCCATGATGAGGACAGAAGGGTTTGATGTGTTGGTACAACTGGTGATTGCTGCAATAACCACATCACCATGCGTGATCTGGTAATCATGATCTGTCACATTCACTGTGGCGGCAAGACTACTGCCAGTGGCCTCTTTCAAAATCGATTTCTCGGTCGCTAGGCCCAGTGCAGAGAGTGCAACTTTGTCTTGCGGCCGCTTGGGGCCAGCAAGGCACACCGCTACACTGCTCAAGTCGATCTCGATCACCTGCGTGAAGGCATCTGTACTTTGGTTTGGCTGATGCCATAGACCTTGCTCCATACAATATCTGGCGATGATGTCTACTTGTGCATCTGGCCGACCTGTGATGCGAAGATATTGTAAACTCTCTTCATCAATTGGAAAAAATGCACAAGTTGATCCAAACTCGGGGGACATATTTGATATGGTTGCACGCTCTGATAAGCTCAATCGACTGACACCAGGGCCAAAAAACTCCACAAAGTGTCCGACAACACCTTCTTTGCGAAGGCGCTCGGTAATATTCAACACTAAATCGGTGGCAGTTACGCCTGACGACAGTGCTCCTGTTAAATGAACGCCTGTTACTTTTGGTATCACTAAATCGAGTGGCTGACCCAGCATTGCAGCCTCTGCCTCAATTCCGCCAACACCCCAGCCAAGTACACCAATTGCGTTGATCATGGTTGTGTGACTGTCAGTGCCTACTAATGTGTCCGGTTGTAAAAAAATTGCATCCTCTGCTTCACTCTGTGCGACGACTGGGGCTAAATACTCAAGATTGACTTGATGACATATCCCGTTTCCAGGCGGCACAACACGGAAATTGCTAAATGCAGCTTGCCCCCACTTGAGAAACTGATAGCGCTCTTTATTGCGCTTCATTTCTACTTCAACATTTTCACTCAGTGCTTTTGCATTCCCATAGCTGTCCACAGAAACAGAGTGATCTATCACGAGATCCACCTGACACTTTGGATTTACACGCTCAGCTTTCTTTCCCTGGGCAACGGTCGCATCCCGCATGGTAGCCAGATCCACAATCGCTGGGACACCCGTAAAGTCTTGCATTAGGATTCGACTTGGTTGGAAGGGAACACTGTACAGTCCCGCGTGCTCACGCCAATTTATAATTGCTTTGTGATCATCAACTGACCCTGAGTTCCTGACACTATTCTCAAGTAGGATTCTCATGACAATGGGCAGTGTGTCGAGATTCACATCGTACGCTTCTACGACCTGCTTCAACGAAATATATTCGTAACGTTGATCATCTATCGAGAAGGATTCTAGGTAATTGTCAAAACTGATGGTTTTTTGACTAGTCACAGGTTTTTCCTAAATTTCGTGTACGCGTCGCGCTTTGCTGAAATTGCACACCGATCATGTAATCAAAACACGAATTAGACACATGACGGGGCGCATCGCCAGCGCTCACCCCATTAAAACGGGATATCGTCGTCCGCGCTGTCCATAGGTGCTTGAGTCGCCTGCGGTGCAGGTGCTTGACTCTGGCTCGCACTCGTAGGTCGTTGATCAAAGCCATGATCGCCATCTGCCTCAATGTCACCTTTACGGTCTACCATCTGCATATCGTCTGCAATGATCTCAGTCGTGTAACGATCTTGCCCGGATTGGTCCTGCCATTTTCTCGTTCGGATACTGCCTTTAACGTGTAGTTTACTGCCTTTCTTGACATACTGCCCGACAATTTCAGCAAGCTTATTGTAAAATACGATGCGATGCCACTCCGTACGCTCCTGCATTTCTCCAGATTGCTTGTCTTTCCAGGATTCACTTGTGGCGATGCTGAGGTTAGTGACCGCTGAACCAGATGGTGTGTAGCGAACCTCAGGCTCTACGCCAACATTACCCATGATTATGACCATATTTATCCCACGTCGCGCCATCTATTTTCCTCATCAATTTGGTTGGGTGTCATGTTAGCACAGCTGATTTCAAAACCCTATACTGATTTCTTAAAATGCAGTGGGAATAGACTGCCCATACCTGCTGCTGACTTAACCGAGACGACTCAACTACGATTTACCTGACCCGCTGCCAATTCTGAAAATGCTTCTCTATCTCGTGTTTTCCGAGACACCTGGTTGACCCGCCACATTACAACAGTTATAATTCGTGTTCAAAACACTCAATATCAATGATGCGAGTTCGTGCCGCAATAACCGGAGAAACCATTATGTCCGACAGCCAAGGTTCAAAATCTACCCTGGGCGCCCGCCTAAGTACAATTAAATCTGCCGTTCAGTCCGCCCTGACTCGCCAAAACTTATTACTGGCGACCGTTGGTCTCGTCGCAGCACATTTTGCACTGCGCACCGTGTTTCAAGTTCTGTATTATGTTAACCTGCTCACAATCAGCGTAAAAACACTGACACACGACCCTGACAATTCTGGTGGTCAATCCAGTAAAGATCTGTTTGACTTTTTTGGTAAAATTTACAAAAACGGCCACATGTCGTTGCGCCTTGCTGCGCTTATCGGCTCAGCAGCAAGTGTGATTTTTGGCTTGGTAATCTCACCGCAGTCGTTGCTGTTCTTGGCGCTGAATGTACCGCTGGTTGCCTTTATGCTGTATGACATTGCCCGCCCTATTCAAACGGCTACTACCACTGCTACAAAAGGCATATCTTACCCACAAGGAATATCTCAATTGTTGAATCATTTTCGACAGCTCGCCTGGGAATCCATGCTCGCCCTATATAACACGTGGTCGTACGCGGCTATCTGTGCTCCACTGATTCACCAAACTTTGGCCAGCTTTACGCATCAAATCGCCCATTTTTCTGTTGCCGCATCACCGATTGCACGATTATTCATTGGCACAATCCAGTTGTCATTTTTACCACATACGCTGTTTCTCCTGAGTATGGCAGGTGGTGTTACTGTTGTTTTGCAGCAGAAGGAAAAAATGATTCAGTTTTTATCGGCTAAATGGCAAATGTTCTTCTCCGGCGGTCTTTCTGGCAACAAAGTTCGGGAATTGTATACCCAAGGACTAACAGTGGAAGAAATGGTGGATAAATTCGGAACGCACTTGAGAGAAGTAATTACCCATACCGTAGATCAGCTTAATGCGGCTAAGGCTGGCTCTAACTCTGGTCACGCTCCCTCATAGCCGTCACACCACCTTAGATGCGCAAGATCACGCTGTCTAATTTGATAGAACTTGAAGCTCAAATACCTCCGTATGGTAGATAATATAACCAACAACCCATCACACGCCCATCAAAACCGATGTAACACCAACACCTAGGAGAATATCCGATGACCTATGTCGTCACAGAACAATGTATTCGTTGCAAATACACCGATTGTGTTGATGTTTGCCCGGTTGACTGCTTTCATGAAGGCCCAAACTTCCTAGTTATTAACCCTGAAGAGTGCATAGATTGTAATCTCTGTGTAGCCGAATGCCCGGTGGATGCCATTTATGCCGAGGATGACCTCCCAGATTCACAGCAGAAATTTATTGATATTAACGCACAGCTGGCGCAATCCTGGCCGGTAATCAACAGCGTTAAACCCGCCCCAGCCGATGCGGACCAGTGGGCAGGCGTCGACAATAAACATCAATTTCTTGACGAGACACCGCCAAAATAACTAAAGCAGGTAAGCAAAGCATCGTCTAATTCGAGCACTGGAGACGGCCTAACAGTTGCTCGACACTGGGTGAATTTGAGGCGGATTGATCATGATCATACACGCCCGGAGAGATTCGAACTCCCGACCACCTGGTTCGAAGCCAGATACTCTATCCAACTGAGCTACGGGCGCATAGTGAAATCATTATGCCATAGCTGAACGCTATTTTCCATCAGCTGTTTGAAATGAGCCCGACTTTCCGATGATTTATCGTTTATTTGTCATACAATCCCATTGACTTAAAACGCTTGTATCGCCATAGATACTCATGTGGATGCTCAAAAATATCTGCCGATATTTCATTGTTCATCTGCTCGAGGAATTTTTTCTGATTACTACGATCTAGGTTGGTTAACTCTCGTATGGTTAAATTTAATACGCCATCTTTGTCAAAAAAGCTCTGTGTGATGCATATGCGGCAATTGGTTGACCTCTGGATTTTATAAGGTGCAATAATTGTCGCTGCCGGGGCACCACAAAAGTTGATTGTCTCAGAACTGCCCGCTCCATAATCGTGATCAGGGTAATATAGCAGGACCTCTCCACTTTTTAACCAACGGAGGCTTTTTATCATGTTCTGCGTAGAGACTACGCCTTTCTTGTTTGCGAGACCTACAAGTGCGATATAAAATCTCTCAAAAAGCTGACCGTGGCGGGTTGGCCCTCCGGCTACCGCAGCTGTTTTTTGGTGAAGTCCAATAACTCTTGACTCAATGAAGAACTGTGTGGAATGTTTCATCAGCAACAATACCCCACGATCGCCTTTCTTGGACAAATTATCTAGACCGTCAATTCGGTATGGAAACTTCACTCTGAGATGATGATCGGTCCAGCTTAGCGCTTTGACCCATGAAAAAAGAATACCTGCTAAATGCTTTGCGTTTTTTTCAATGAGCGCATCAATCTCAATCTCATTGAGATGAGGCATACATATTCTTAAATTTTTTTGACATATTCCTTTTTTCTTGGCTCTTTTATGAATCCTGTCACTGGCATATGCTTCGATTTTCTTACGAATCTGGGCAGGGGTAAATGATAGCAAATATAAAGCTCCTCTAATAACAGTAATACTCAGAGAAATTGCTATCTGATTACCCCACTTTGGCAAAATCATCCGCACAGTCTCCATCTGAA
>DBUY01000029.1 GCA_002308435.1 Proteobacteria bacterium UBA1278
TAGGTTCAAATCCTACCCCCGCAATAGAAGAAAGAGCCTGCAGGCTCTTTTTTTTCAACGAGAGGAAAAGAGTGAAAGTATTTGAAGACATGAAAGCGCACATACAGCGTAGCGTTGAGGCGTGCGGTGCTCAACTTTATGGCTGTGAAATGGTGCCAGGCAACAAAAACAACACGCTACGCATATACATCGATGCTGATAAACCTGTGACAGACCTAATGTGTCAGGAGGTGGGCCAACACCTAATCAGCAGCTCTAGCGTCGACTTTCCTGCCCTACTAAATTTCACACTTGAAATTTCATCCCCAGGACTGGATAGAAAGTTATTCACCATCGAACAATGCATCGACAATGTTGGCAAGCAAGCCAAACTTAAAACCAAAACGTCCATCGAAGGACAACGTAACTTCTCGGGTAAGATCATCAGTGTGGTAGATCAAATAATTCAAATCGAGACAAATGAGAAAACACTGAATATTAACTGGGGCAATATTGACAAAATACGCATCATTTATGAAATAGGACAACAATCATGAGCAAAGAGATTAAAGCATTCCTAGATTACCTCACAACACAAACCGGATTTAGTGCCGAAAATATGGCCTCTGAAATTGAGTCTGCGCTTGAGCAAGTCGTCATCAAAAGCAAGAAGTACCCCGAGGATGCAATGATTAAAGTACAAATTGATCCATCCAACGGCGAACTAGAAATATTTAGAGTATTTTACATCGTCGAAAATGATTCCGAAACGCTTAACCAACATAACGAAGTGACCATTCAGGAAGCAGAAAGTATTCAGAAAGAAGCTGGCATGACGCCAGACGCTGCAGCTGGGCAGTCTCTATACCAAGCATTGGATATTGATCTTGGTCGAATCGCAGCAACGCAAGCAAAACAGCTTTTCAAGAAAATTATCCAAGAGGGGCAAATAAAGAAACAAAAAAGTATCTACCAAGACAAAATTGGAAGCATCGCCGTTGGAACAGTCAAACGCGTCACACGAGATTTTTTAATTATAGAGATTTCAGACCAAGTCGACGGTATACTCTACAAGAATGATATGATACCACGCGAAAACTATCGAATTGACGACAAGATCAAGGTCGAGATTGCAAGTACAGATCCTGAATACCGAAGCGCCACCGTTCAATTATCAAGAACCTCAAATAACTTCCTCAAACAATTATTCATCAGTGAAGTACCCGAAATTCATGAGGGCAGCATAGAAATCAAAGCCATCGCCAGAGACCCAGGATCAAGAGCGAAAATTGCCGTGAAAAGTAATGACCGCCGCGTTGATCCAATCGGCGCCTGCATTGGCATTAAAGGAACACGCGTTCAAGCCGTATCAAACGAAATCAACGGCGAGCGCATTGATATCATCTTATGGGATGATAGCCCAGCAAAAATCGTCATTGCCTCATTGTCACCAGGCGAAATACATAGCATCTCGGTTGATGAAGAAAGTACAACAATGGAAATCGGTGTATTACCAGACCAACTCGCTCAAGTCATTGGAAGAAACGGACAGAACATCCGCTTAGCTACTCAGCTTAGTGGCTGGACACTCAACCTAAATAAGAGCGATAACGATGGCTCAGAAGTCACTCCCACAGAGCAGCTAGCCGAAGACTTAGGCGTTGATGCTGAAATTGCAGAGGTACTCCTACGTGAAGGCCTTGACTCAGTGAAGACAATTGCGTCAAAAGACGTTGCAACTTTAGCTAGCATCGAAGAGTTTGATGACGAAATAGCGGAAGCGCTCTATGAACAAGCAAAATCGCGACAACTCGAGCTCACACTAAGCCTCGACGAAGAATCCGAGCTCGCTTTAGTTGGGTTTGAATCAATCACCCAAACTCAAGCTGAACGCCTCAAAGCAAATGACATTCACTCACAAGACGATCTTGCTGAGCTTGCGGTCGACGAACTCACTGAAATCATACCGATGTCAGATGAAGCAGCAGGGAAAATTATTCTTGCCGCGCGAGCACCCTGGTTCGACCAAACCAACCCCAAAGACGAGCAAAAATAAATGAGCACTATCACCGTTGACATGTTAGCTAAAAAATCAGGGCTGACCACTCAAGATCTTCTGAAGAAAATTACAGAGGCGGGTTTACCAATGTCAAAAGGTGATCATACACTGAGCATTGAACAGCAGAAACAAGTTCTTGAGCATATACGCAGCAAGAAGAAAAAAATAGATCTCAAACTGAAAAAACCGCTCAGTCTCAAAAAGAAATCGCCTACTGAAACAATGCCAGCCGCATCAAGTCAGCACAATCGAAACCTGGACAGACCAGACAATACGGCACCCCAGACCACCTCAACGACCTCACCCAAGAACAAAAAGCATCAGTCACCAACAAAGACGCCTCGAGCATCACAGCCAGATGAACACATCAAGCCATTATCAGTTGAAGAAGTACTGGCATCGCGTGCGAAAAAAAATACGAATCGATCAGCAGAACAGTCTGGAAAAACCGCCCTATCAAAAACCAAAGAGCCCACCGAAAAACACGACAGCATAATAGAGCTCAATGAGACCATGCAAGTCGACGAATTGGCCTCAAAGTTGAATAAATCGACAACAGAAATCATCAAGATATTTTTTGATCTTGGGGAAATGATCACCATCAACCAGATTATCCCCTACGATCTTGCCGAGATTGTATGTGACCAAATGGGCTACACCAGCCAACTCAAAGTCAAACAAACTCTTGAAGACGAGATCGCAGAGCTTACCCGTCAAGAAGATGAAACACAGGATATTCAACCACGATCCGCAATTGTCACTATTATGGGACACGTCGACCATGGCAAAACAACGCTACTTGACACCATACGAAAAACTAAAATTGCAGATAAAGAAGCCGGCGGAATCACACAGCATATCGGGGCCTACAAAGTCGAAACAAGCCATGGTGACATCACATTTCTCGATACACCAGGCCACGAATCATTTACTGCCATGCGTGCACGAGGTGCCAAAGTCACTGATATTGTTGTATTGGTAGTTGCTGCAAACGATGGCGTCATGCCACAGACAATAGAAGCGATTCAGCATGCTAAGGCGGCTGAAGTACCTATCATTGTTGCGGTCAACAAAATAGATAAAGAAGACGCTGACATTGATAAAATCAAAACAGACCTCAGCCAACATAACTTAAGTCCAGAAGATTGGGGCGGTGATACAATTTTTCAGAATATTTCAGCGAAAACAGGGCAAGGCATAGACGAGTTACTCGATAGTATCGCACTGCAAGCAGAGCTACTTGAACTCAAAGCAAACTACGCAGGCGCACCACGAGGGATCATTATTGAGTCACGAGTTGACATGGGACTTGGTCCTATCGCAACTATCCTGATACAGTCTGGTCAGCTTCGTTCTGGCGATATCGTGCTCATTAACGAATTTTATGGGAAAATTCGAGCCATGTACGATCATACCCGGAAACGAAAAACTGTCGCACATCCAAGCGACACCGTAGAAATCACTGGCTTATCTGGGTTACCACGTGCTGGCGACCATGCAATTGGTGTGTCTAGTGAGAGAGAAGCTCGCTTGATTGCAGCACGGCGCAAAAATGAAAACCGCTTGAAGGAGCGACTTGCTGCACAACAGTCCAAAGACGACCTCTTCTTGAAACAAATGGACGACCAAATGGCACAGCTCAAAGAGTTGAGTATCATTATCAAAGCAGACGTTCATGGGTCACTGGAGGCCATTCTTGATATTGTAAACAAGATTAATAGCAACCCCGAGATAGAAACCCTACGCGTAAAAGTGATCGCTCACACGGTTGGCGGCATTAATAGTTCTGATATTCATCTTGCTGGTGCATCAAACGCGCTGATTGTTGCGTTTAACGTTCGTGCAGACGCCAGTGCCAAGAAACTCCAAGCACAAGAGAAAACTCAAATTGAATACTTCAGCACCGTCTATGATATTTACGACTACCTACTGCAGCTCACGAAAGATATCATGAAACCTGAAACCACCGAGAAAATTCTCGGATCAGCAGACGTAAAAGAAGTATTTCGCACCAGTAAGCAAATCACGATCTCTGGCTGTATTGTCACCGAGGGCGCAATACGTAAAAATGCAAATGTTCGCCTTCTCCGCGACCATAAAGTCATCTATAGCGGAAAAATTCAATCGCTCAGAAGATTTCAAGACGAAGCAACTGAAGTCAAAAAAGGCCTTGAATGTGGTATCGGTATCAAAGGCTACACAGATGTACAATCCGGTGATGTGATCGAAACCTTTGTGATTGAAAAAAACAATTAACCTATTATGTCACATCCAAGAGATTTCAAGATCGCAAAACAGCTCAAAAATTGCATCAGTGAGTTTTTTCTAATCCATGCAGATGCACCATCTGTGGTCATAGATGAAGTAATCATGACCGACCGTAAAAATGCTCAAATCCTCTATCGACTCAGCCATGATATGGTGGAAACAGAATCTAGCATCAGTGACACCCATCATAAAATAGAAGGTTCACTCGCACAGGCACGTAAATTCATTGCCCAAGAGCTCAACCTTAAAGCAATCCCCAGGCTCAATTTTTCAATATTGATTGATAATGACCAATAATCCGATCGGCGGCTTTCTCCTACTACATAAACCACCTCTCATCACATCACACCGTGCTTTGAGCCCGATAAAGCGCTGCTTTGATGGTAGAATTGGACACACAGGCACACTAGATCCTATGGCGACCGGAACACTAGTATGCGCAATCGGACAAGCAAGAAAGTTCATTCAATATATCCCCTCTGATGCTAAAAAAAGCTACCGTGGCACAATCCAACTAGGCTGTCAGACTGACACTGGAGACATCACTGGAAATGTGATCAACACGCTTGAACCCACAACCATCTCATGCGAATTGATACAATCTAGCCTAGCCAGTCTGACAGGAGAAATCATGCAGCGGCCACCGATTTACAGTGCATTGAAATACAAAGGAAAACCCTATTACGCATACGCGCGTTCTGGGCAAAAAATCCCCATTCAAACACGCCCGGTAACAATTGAGCAATTAGAGTTAATTGAATATTGTGAAAAGAAACAGCAAATTGTAATCGAAGCTCGCGTCAGCGCGGGAACCTATATTCGCAGCCTGGCAGAGGATATCGCAAATCAACTCAACACGATTGGTTGCCTATCCTCTCTTGAGCGACTGACAATAGAACCCTGGACACATCATCGCCAATACACAATCGATCAAGTGACACAATCAGAAAACCCTGAGCAGTTACTGCTCACGATTGATAGTGGACTACGACATTTACCTGAGCTAACACTAGAACCAGAACAGATTACCAAGCTACGACATGGCATCAAAATACCAAACCTGACGGGCAAACAAGCAGGCCAATATCGAGCATATGATCCTCAGAAGAATTTCCACGGGATAATCAACACCAACATAAACCAGGTCTGCGCCGTAAAGATGATTCAAACACACGATTGAGACAACAGCAAACACTGATCAGGCCACGATAAATATGAGGTTACCGTTTGCTAAAAATACTAAATTAATATATAATGCCCCTAAATTCGACGAACTCAAAGATCACGAAGGAGAATAAACGTGTCTACACCAGAAACTATTGCCGCATTTCAAAAAAACAGCAATGACACCGGATCTGCACCAGTTCAGATTGCGTTGTTGACAGACAGAATTAACAATTTAACCACCCATTTTAAAACACACAAGTCAGATCGTCATTCACGGCACGGCTTACTTAAAATCATACGAAAAAGACAGAAGCAGCTGAAGTATCTCAAAAGAACCGACAGCGAGCAGTATTACCATGTCATCAAACAACTCGGCATACGAGATAAATAGCAAAAAGGAATCAACGCATTATGAGTCTACAAGCACCCGTCCATCAAGAGTTCACATATGGTGAACATTCTGTCAAAATTGAATCTGGACATATCGCGCTTCAAGCCACCTCGACAGCAGTGGTCACTATGGGTGACTGTGTAATCATGGCAAATATTACCCACCGCGAGAACAGTGGGCAAGATTTCTTCCCGTTAGCCGTTCACTACAGTGAGCGCGCATATGCTGCAGGTAAGATACCTGGCAGTTTTAATCGACGTGAAGGTAGGCCAAGTACAAGAGAAGTGCTGATTTGCCGAGTCATTGATCGTGCGATTCGTCCTATGTTTGCTGACGGGTTCTGTGATGAAGTCCAAGTCACGTTAACATTACTGCAGAATGACAAAAATGTGCAGCCAGACATAGCCGGGTTTATAGCTGTATCAGCCGCATTAGCCATAAGCAAACTCCCGTTCGAAATCATCGGCGCAGCTCGCGTTGGTCACATTGATGGCGCACTCTCACTAAATCCGAGCCTCGAACAAACTAAATCATCGCGTCTTGACCTAATTATTGCTGGAACTAAAGCCTCCTATGTCATGGTAGAGTCATCAGCGAAAGAACTGACAGAAGACGAAATCCAACAATCTATTGCATACGGGCAAGCTGAGCTACAGGCTGTGATTACTGCAATCGAAGCGCTGCGCGGTGAACACAAGCCCAACATTGATACTAACGCTGATTCGAGTGATCTATCAGATACCAAGTTTGACGAACTCATCAAACCGCACCTAGAGCGTTTTGAGGAGGCTTTGATAATCGCGGGTAAAATTGACAGAAATCAGGCACTGAAGCAAATCAGAAGTGAAATCATCGACCAATACAAAGAAAACGAAGCGTTTGAAGATAGCCATGTCAATGCAATTGACCGTGCAATTTTCCGCCTCAAAAAGCAAATCATTCGCCAAAAAGCACTCAAAGAAAATCGACGGATTGATGGCCGTAGCACCGATGAAGTACGCCCTATTACAGTCATTCCTGGCTTTTTGTCAAAAACACATGGATCTGCACTATTTATTCGCGGTGAAACTCAAGCACTCGTCACAACAACACTATCCGCACAGGACAGCAGTGCTCAACTTTTAGACGACATTACTTCATCCATCAAGCAATATGACAACTTCATGCTTCATTACAATATGCCTGGCTATAGTGTTGGAGAATGTGGACAACCCATGAGCCCAAAGCGTCGTGAAATCGGTCATGGAGAACTTGCAAAAAAAGCGCTACTTGGCGTAATGCCAACAGAAGACGATGACTTCAGTTATGTTGTCCGCGTAGTTTCTGAAATTCTGTCATGTAATGGATCAAGCTCAATGGCAACCATCTGCGGCGCTAGTTTATCACTCATGGACGCAGGCGTCCAAATCAAATCTGCTGTTGCTGGAATTGCAATGGGGCTAATCAAAGAACAAGAAGAATTCAAAGTACTCAGTGATATCCTTGGAGACGAAGATGCATTTGGAGATATGGATTTCAAAGTTGCAGGTACTGCAAATGGGATCACTGCATTGCAAATGGATATCAAGATTAACGGCATCACTGATGAGATATTAGAAGCAGCGCTCAAACAAGCCAAGGAAGGACGCTTACATATACTCTCTAAAATGAATGAAAAAATAGCCACGCCCCGAGCCGAGATCTCATCTAGCGCTCCACGTGTTGTTCAGTTCTCAATCCCAGTCGGTAAAATCCGTGAGGTAATTGGCCGCGGCGGCGCGACCATCCGTGAAATTATTGATAAATTCTCAGTAACAATCGATATCTCTGATGACGGCGTTGTGAAAATAAGTAGCGACGAAGAATCAAACTCCATCGCAGCAAAAGACCACATTGAAGATATGATCAAAGACGTCGAAATCGGAAAGATATACGAAGGTAAGATCACCGATTTGTTAGATTTTGGTGCTAAAGTAGCTATCATGAATAACAAAGAGGCTTTTCTGCATATATCTCAGATATCTCACGAGCATATTGACAATATCCGTGATGAACTTTCCCAGGGACAAGTCATTAAAGTGCGTGTCGCTGAGATTGATAGACGCCAAAATCGCATTAAACTCTCTATGAAAGACGTGGTACAATAACCACAGCTTTCTAACAGAAAAATCCAGGATGAAGAAAAAATCACAAGGAAGTGACGTTCTGTACCAATCTCTGATACATCTTTATAATCTACTCGATTTACTGAAGATTGGTTACATCAACAGCCGCCTACTCAGATCATTCTCCCGATTTTTAGTCCAGTTATTTCTCCGCAGCCATAGCTCAGCATTAATTAACACCATATCAAGTATGATACTTGGTTTGGGCTACCTAATTCGTTGCGGATCAGTTGTCACACAACACAACACCACAATGAGTAATAGTGCGTCGTTGACCAACATGACAAATGAAACTGGGCCCATTGTCATCTTTGACCAAGAACATGTATACAAACAACTTGCCAGCTCGCGTATAGATCGCATCGCACAAAGCTTTATTTTCTTTACTGTGAATCTTGGCATGTTCTATATTACAAGTTTTCAGATAATTAGCTTGTTACTGAATTTACTGACTCCTTTGTTCCCAGTATTACTCTGTAACACACAGACCTCCTGTTTCATGTCGTTACTCTGCGGTTTGCAGATCACCATCTTAAAAACGCAGGAGTTTCATAATGAGCAGGAAAATACAAAGCGGTTCACAAACCTAGTGGCGCAACAGAAAATCTCTATTCAACATCCTCAACAACATGTCCGAGTCTGGCTAACCCGAATAGCAGCGATTGCAGTACCAGTCACTATCGCCTTTCTCATGCTGCAGGCCCCGTGGTTACTATACGTAACAGGTGCGATCGCTGGTATCACTTGTATTGGCTGGGTAGCAATGAATCGTAAACTAATCTCATCTCATTGGCTACCGTACGGTACTGGTCTGATGAGTGCAATTTCAACATACAGTAGTATCAAACAGATTGCCCTCTTACACCGACATCTAATACCGATAACAAGTGACACAATCGTTGATAAATGCATAGACCGATGTGGCATTGCACTTGGTCTAATCTACGGCTACAGCATCAAAAAACACGAAACTCAACATAAATGTGTCGAAACCTTACTTGCAATCAGACCATCTACCACACCGCAAAGAAACAGGTGCTGTCATCGGGGCGGTAAGCATTAGTTGGATGATCAGGAATCGCCAACTCATCTCATCACACTGGTTACCTTATTGTACAGGAATCATCAGCGCAATCTCCGCATATACAAGCCTGAAAACAGTGATGTCTGTACATCATCATATATCACCTACGATGAGTCATCATATCGTCAATAAATGTATCGATCAGTGCGCTATCACCCTTGGTCTAATTTATGGCTACAGTGTAAAAAATCATCAGGCACAGTAAATGTGTTGAAACTCTACTTGCAAGTCAAAAAACAAGCAAGATACACACTGATTCGAGTATGACATTGTGCACATGCGTACATGGCAGGCATATTGATAGACAATGACTTACATTACCTTTGGCTATCATCCACTACCCAAGTGCTTACACGACGTATAACATAATCTTATATTATCAATTGGATTTACGTATGCAAAAATCATACCTCCCCTTATTAATCTCTGCTACTGTATGCAGCACACTGCTGGCCGACGTGAGTGTGTCGGGGTCGGCTTATTTTGA
>DBUY01000033.1 GCA_002308435.1 Proteobacteria bacterium UBA1278
AGGGTTCGAATCCCTGTCTCTCCGATGTTTAAAATGGAGCACTTCATGAAAGCACATCTTGGCAAAAAAGTGACGGTCATTGTTGTTGATGACCATGAAATTGTGCGGTCAGGTATCGTCAGCCTGCTTGGTGGTATTGACACCGTAAAAGTAGTTGCAGAGGCCTCGTCGGGAGAGTCTGCTGTAAAACTCGCCCAGGAATTCAACCCAGATGTTGTCTTAATGGACGTCAGGATGCCCGGTATTGGCGGATTGCAGGCGACTATTAATATTGTTCGTTTTTGTCCACACACCAAAGTCATCGCATTGACTGTTTGTAATGACGATTTATTCCCCACAAAGTTACTCCAAGCTGGTGCTCATGGATATCTCACGAAAAATACGAGTAAGGACGAGATTGAAATGGCCATTGCGAATGTCATACAGAATAAACGCTACATAAGCCCCGAGATTGCCAGTAAGATCGCGCTACGTCACTTATCTGATGAGGGTGGAGTACCCTTTGATGCACTATCCGAGCGTGAGCTGCAGGTAACTATGATGATCACAAAGGGTCACAAGGTTCAGGAGATTTCTGACGTGCTCTTTTTGAGTCCGAAAACGGTCAACAGCTATCGCTACCGGATTTTTGACAAACTGAGCGTGAGTAATGACGTTGAGTTGACGCGGCTTGCAATCAAGCATGGTTTGGTCGAAGATATGGAAATTAAGGGTGGTGAATAGTAACTTGTCTTCACAGCGCTTGTCATTTTAGACGTATTAATCAATCAATCTGGCACTGAGCATTCTGGCGTAAACATTCTCCCCGATCTATTTCACTGTAAATTTCACTCATTTCTCAATCGATCTATATTATTCTGATATCCCATCAACCCTCAGATATATGCTATAATTTAGATAGACTTATATCTCTCTAATTATGGATCTGACAAAATACTCTATTGATGATGTTAAATCCTTGCCGAATACGCCGGGGATATATTTCTATCATGATCTGGACGGGGTTGTCATCTATATTGGTAAGGCAAAACGGTTAAAAGCCCGCGTCAGCCAATATTTCCAAAACAAGCCACTAACGAGACGTCTGAGAAATCTTGTTTCGCAGATTGTTGTGATCAAGATCATGCTTACAGAGACTGAGTCAGATGCCTTGGTCCTCGAAAACCGCATGATTAAAAAGCACAAGCCAAAATACAACGTGCTTCTCAAGGACGACAAGACCTATCCTTATATTTGCTTATCAGCGCATCCATTTCCGCGCGTTGTGATCACTCGCCAACGAAAATCTAAGCAGGGTCAATATTTTGGACCTTACACGAATGGCTATCATGTCAGGCGTATGGTTGAAATGTTGCAGAAGCTATTTCGCTTGCGGACATGTACTGATTCATATTTTGCAAACCGTTCTCGCCCATGCTTGCTTGGTCAAATAGATCGCTGTAGTGCGCCTTGTGTCCGTCGTATCGATAAAGCTGATTATGCACGCACAGTCAAACAAGCTGTTGCATTACTGTCTGGTGACGCCCAATCCGTCATGACTGACTTCGTTGAGCATATGCATAAGCACTCTGATGCGGCTGAGTATGAAAAAGCAGCAGAATATCGTGATCTTATTCGCTTAACTCAATCTTTCCTACAGGATAGTTTGCCAGCTGCGCGCAGTCAGAGTTTGGATGTTGTTTGTGGTGTATTGGCGGCAAACGGTCTTATTATCCAAGTCACTTTGTATCGTAACTCAGCAGTAGAATCACGAAAAGATTATCATTTTCCTGAAGCTTTAGGCTTTATTGACGATTTAATAACACAATTTATGTTGCAGTTTTATCAGCATCAACGTCACCATGGAGACCTTCCTGAGACAGTGCTTATTCGTGGTCATGAGCAGCTTGACGCAGAGGATATAACATCTGTTCTCGAACCATTGGGTGTAAAGATTCGCTGCAAATTAAAGCCAACGACAGCAGATGAGCGTCAGTATCTTACTGCAGCGCAAATTAATCTTGAGTGTGCAGTGACACGGTATGCAGAACAGGCCCGCTATTATAGCCCAGCTTTTCAGCAACTGGCCTCTGCATTCCAGGACAGTGATTGGCAATATATTGACTGTGTGGATATTAGTCATTTGCAAGGGAAGCATACTACAGCGGCTTGTGTCCGCTTTTCAGTCAGTGGTGCTGAAAAGTCCAGTTTTAGAAGCTATAATCTCGATACTGGAAATGACGACTATGCCTCGATGCGTGCCTTTATCCAAAAACGTTTCAAGGCAAAATCAAGTTCACTCGTTGCGCCTAATTGCTTATTAATTGATGGTGGTCGAGGGCAGATATCAACGATATATCGAGAATTACAGACGATGGATTGTCCGGATTTTCATCTCTTGGCCATTTGTAAGGCTCCTGGTCGTCGCTCCGGCCAAGAGCGTTATTATGCGTTAACCTTGGAGCATGGAATTCAGCAATTACAATTTTCGGATGTTGTATTGCGAATGCTGGAAAATATTCGTGACCATGCGCACCGTTTTGCAATTACTAAGCAGAGACAGAAACATCGAAAGGCCTCATTATCAACAACGCTTGATCAGATTGATGGTCTTGGGCCAAAACGTATTAAAAATCTATTGCACTATTTTGGGGGTATGGCAGCGATTAAGAAAGCCACTATAAAACAATTACATCAGGTTCCTGGTATATCCTATGACATGGCAAAACGCATATATGAGTTTCTACACGCATAGCGTTGTATGATGCTTCAGTTGTAATAGGGTGCTATTGATTACTCAATGATGTTGTAACTCAGAAGACTTCGGGGCTGACTGGTATAATCTGGTATGGATTGATGTGTTGATGACTAAAATAATAATGACGTTTGATGTGCCAATCACGAGTCGTTTCCTGAATAGCAGGTATTTTTCGGCAGCGGTTCAGATACGCAAATAAACCGGGATAATCAATAATGCGCTTGATGGTGCATTTAAAATGTGTGTGGTAGACCGTATCGAATCTCAGTAGGGTGGGTAAGAGTCGAATATCTGCCTCGGTCAAGTCGTGACCACATAAAAAGTCTTGTCTTTGGAGAATCGCATCGCATTGTTGCAACTGACTATAAAGTCTTGCGATGGCTTGCTCGTAAGCTGTTTGGCTCGTCGCAAATCCAGTTGCGTAAACGCCATTATTGATATTCGAATAGATAGACTGGTTCCACTGATCAATACTTTTTACGTGTTTCTTGGGGTAATAATCGTGCTCGTTTCCTGTCAGTTTATTAAACTGTGTGTTAAAGATACGAATGATTTCAGATGACTCGTTGTTGACAATAGTCTTGGTTTTCTTATCCCATAAAATTGGTACCGTCACTCGTGTCGTGACATTTTGTTCTGATTGTTGATAGAGTTGATATAAATAATCATATTGATAGAGCTGATCGCCCGTGGTGCCTGGATGTTGGGTTGAAAAGGTCCAGCCTTTATTCAACATGTCAGGGCAAACGACACTGATGCTGATATGATCATTGAGCGACTTGAGTGCTCGCATGATAAGTGTTCTGTGAGCCCATGGACAGGCATAGCTTACATAGAGGTGGTAACGTTGACTCTCGGGTTGATAGATTTTGTGGTTGTCGCATATCGTCTCATGGAATGTGGTTGGTTTGCGAATGAATCCACCATGTTCGTCTATTGGAAACTCAGGGTTCTCTTGCCATTGTCCGTTGACCAATGCGCCCATCAGCTCGTCCTCATACGATGTCTCATCACTTTGGTGTGTGACTTGAGGTAATAGATACCAAGTGAGCCGGAGATCAGTGATCCCAGTAATACACTTTTTTTCACAACTGCCATGTACGCTAAGTGTGTTTTGTAGTAAGCCAGTTTTCCAATAAATAAACTCATGGTGAAGCCGATACCGCAGAGGAAACCAACCCCGGTGATATGCTGCCAATTTGTTTTATCGGGTAAACGGCATAGTTTTAGTAGATAGCTGATGTAGCAGAAGGACAGGATACCAAGCGGTTTCCCAATCACTAGTCCTGTCATGATGCCCACACCGATTGAGTGAAGAATTGGGTATCCAGACATAATCTGAGTGCCGGCATTAAAAAAAGCAAAAATTGGTAGAATGATGAAATTAACCCCGGGGCTCAATTTGTGTGCTAGGGCGTACACGTTGTTGTCCATATCGTATGTTTTACGGCCTTTAGGCCCATTTGTTAACGGTATTGCTATGCCAGTCACTACGCCGGCAAGTGTGGTATGAATACCCGTAATAAAAAGTGCACACCAAAGAATACAACCAAAGAGAATATAGCTATTGATATGAGTGACGCGACGGTGGTTGAGTAGAGCGATGAGGCCGCACACAACGATGGTCATCAGCATTCCAATCATATTGATTTTGTTGCTGTAGAAAAGTGCGATGATGAGTATAGCACCGATGTCATCAAAAATTGCTAAGGCAAGTAAGAATGACTTCAGGCCGGGTGGTACATGCTTTTTGACGAGTGAAAGTGCTCCTATAGCGAATGCGATATCAGTCGCTGTTGGTATAGCCCAGCCTTTGAGCTCTGCTGCTGTTCTGTTGAATATAAAAAAGCAAAGTGCTGGGACGAGCATGCCTCCGATTGCGCCATAGAGTGGCATTGCCGCCACACGCCCGTTTTTTAGAGCGCCATTGACGAGATTATATTTAAGTTCTAACCCAATATGAAAGAAAAAAAGACACATGAGGACTTCATTAACCCAGAACCGAGCGCCAATAGTGTGGTGAAATAATTCGATCCCACTGCTGTGGTGCACAATTGCTTGATAAGTCTCTGCGGTATAGGGAAGGTTTGCGCAGATGAGTGCAATTACAGCGCCCAAGAGAAGAATGAAACCAGCATATTGCTCGTTGTTGATGGTATGTCGAAAAGTTGCAGGCATCATTGTGGATTTATGGCCGTATCGTAATGATGCATCAATGCATGATTCTTGTCCAGCGTTATAGACCCAGTTCTTATAAGATGCTACGCTGAACTGTTGTTAATCGGGTCTTAATTGATGAATGTTGTTTTATTAACTTATCTAGTACTTGCTATAACTTCTGCGCTCGCATTCTTGAGTTATTGTATTCCACGTATGCAGTCAAATGTGTTTATATTGACTTGTTCCTGGATATTGTTTGCTTGCTTCTATGCTGTGACGACACTACTGGATCAACAAGCTCAGATGCAGGAATTGATTCGTGTTATCCGCCAGGTGGATTTTTTTGCCTTAGTGGTTGATGGGATGCTGTGTTACCTGTTGTTTGCAGGGTGTCTCCATGTGGATATTGAAAGCTTTTTTGAAAAAATGAAAATCATACTAACCCTAGCAATCGGGACAACACTGTGTAGCTTTTTTATCACCGCGCTATCTATTTACGGTTTATTTCAGTTGCTTGGGATAAATTATCCAATAGTAACCTGCTTTCTATATGCTGCTATCATTGCGCCCACTGATCCGGTCGCGGTGCTTGCACTACTCAAGAACCTCAGTCTGTCGAAACAGCTCTATGCTAAAGTCGCGTCTGAGTCTTTACTGAATGACGGTGTCGGCGTGGTCTTATTTGTGAGTGTTTTGAAATTCCGAGATGTGACATCAATTGATATGACAATGCTGGTGGATATGATCGGGTTTTTCTTGTATGAGGGATTAGGTGGGCTGATTGTTGGTATTTTACTCGCAAGCGTCATGCTTTATTTCACGTTGAATGAATCTGATCGAGATGATACAGCGCGTGTGAACAATCGAGACATATTTCTGCTATTGGCATTACTGAATATTTCATATTTGATGTCGCGCATGCTTCATGTGTCGCCACCACTGGTTGCTGTTGGGGCAGGCTTGTACACCAGTTATGTGTTACAGCATATCCCATCAACTAAGCGCGCGGTGATATTTGTCTTCTGGGATACCATTGACGAGATTCTCAACTATGTTTTATTTTTCATCGTCGGTTTTCAAGTCGTGTTTGTTGATGTATCGCCGGTGTATCTGATCGCAATGCTGCTTGCTGTTTTTGTGAATTTCCTGGTACGAATTGTATCTGTGACGATGCCATTACTCGCTATACGGGTTGGCTACCAACAAAATACCATTCTGTATAAAATTCTGGTCGTTGGCGGGCTCAAGGGTGGTCTATCTCTCGCGCTGGCTTTGTCAGTGCCTCGAGATTTCCCTGGCTTTGATTTGTTGTTTGATATGACCTATGCCGTTGTTGCATTTACCGTCATCGTGCAAGGCCTGTCTATAGAGCGCTATCTGAAGATTCTGCAGTCACGGCGCGTTGAGTCACAGGTGGTGATCTGAGTAGCTAACCGGTTAGCCATTGATTCTGCCATGCTAAAACATCTTGGCATTTCCTTAGCTCTTTTGTCATGGTATCACTCAATACTGCAAATCGCTTTGCTGTCTTAATGGGAGCAGACTTTTGTCCATGCGTATATCGTCTGTAGCCTGTTGGGCCCTCATGATAGATAATATATAGACTTGCTTCATATTCACTATTTTTATTAATGTAACGGCTTCGGGTTTGATAATACCATTTGATGAATTCCAAATTATCATAATAGCTCAGTCGATACATTGTACGGCCATGGTATTTTGAAAAATCATGCCAGGTTGCATTGGTACTTTGTGCATAACCACGTGATGATGACTGATAACTTTTCGCGATATAAGGTTCCCAATACCATGATTCAACTGGGCGTGCATAAGCGTGATGACCCGACTCAACGTATATTGTTGCAAGAAGTCGTGCTTGAGTCCGTGGCACTTCACTCACTGCCAGTGTTGATTGAAGAATGTAAGGGTTATTGCTCAGAAATGTGCAAGCATCATGCGGTTGGGTATCGATGGAAGGTGCACATCCGGTTATTAGGCCAACAAGTAATAGTGCGATGCATGCCGATTTTAAGGGCGTCAGTTTTGTCACACCAGGTCAGGATCTTCCGTCTGTCTGAATGTCTCGTTGGTCATCAGCGCTACAAATAGTGTACTGATGATTGCCAGTGGGATGTAGCCAAGTGCGTACTGAAAGTCCCCAGCAATATGAGTAGCCTCCCCAATTTGAGTGGTATTTAATAAGTAGCCAGTTAATGGTTGAAATATAATTCCGGATATCATGACAAGCATATTAGTTAGTGCGAGTGCAGTACCAGCAGAACCTTTGCTGGCAATTTCTTCAGCCATGGGGAATACAATGACCTGTGTGCTTGTTGTGAGCCCGGTGAGATATAGCGCCAGAAATAGTAGGGGTATTGGCATGTTGGGCATCATAATCACAGTTGACATACACAATGCAGAGATGACACAACCTACTTTGATTGGCAGTAACCGCGACTCTAGTTTGTTTGATAATGTCGTCACTAGAGGTCCACCGCTTGCCATCCCGATAAATATCATCGAATTTGCCATTGCTGCTTGTCCAGAAGTGAGATTGAAAACCGTCTTTAGGTAGTCAATTCCAAGATATTCTGCAAACACAACAATGGGTACCCATAAGAGGCATCCCATGACACTTGTTTTCCAGAGTTCTTTGTTTTTTGCCAGTTCGACAAATCCTGCAATCACATTACGAGTTCTGGGTTGGTCTTTAGGTGTGGCATTGGATTCATCATCATCTTTAGTGCGTATGCGAAATATCGCAATCAGAGCAAAGGTTAGTACCAGGCCAAATATTGCGGCATGTATGGACGCTTTTTGCCAGCCGTCATATTTGATCATGACTGTTAACAACACGTCACCCAGCATTGCCCCCAGTTGACCGAGAGCCATCGTCATTCCTGAGACAACCGCAAAATGATTTTTTGGTAAGTAGATCGTAGCAAGTTTAAGAACACCCACAAAGGCAAATGATGAACCTAAGCCAACCAGAAATCGTCCCAGCTTTGCAATTAGGAGGCTGTGGCTACAGACGAATAGGTATGCACCAACCGCACAGCACAAGCACGCGAAGACCATCAATCGCTTTGGCCCATAGCGATCAACGAGCAAACCAACTGGTAATTGCATGGGCGCGTAGATGTAATAGTAGTATGCGGTCAGACTTCCCAGTTGGAAATCATTGATTTGGTAGTGTGCCATCAGTTCCGCGTTCATCACACTCGGTGCCACACGCAGTAGGTACTCATAGCAATAGAAGAGCGCTGCTAGGCTGACGACAAGCATACCGATGCCAACATTTGATTGCGTCTTACTGATTGAATTTTGGTTGTACATCGCTACTCCTGTTTGATGGCGCCTGCTTTATCGTAATTCTGACGTGCCATATTTGAGCTCTCTCAATCTGAAATATAATCACAAGTTGCATAGTATGTCAATTCATCCCCTCGATGAATATTATCATTTTCTTAAAGATCCTGCGTACGTTGCGGATTCTTCCCGAATATTTTTGTCTAATTTCTCACTCCATTGAGTGTGCAGACATCAATAACTCGGTCAAAATATTTCAGAATACTTTGGTCGTGCGTTGCAATCACACATGCCATTGGATGGATTTTCTGAGCTGCTAACAGTGTATCCATCACGCGCTCAGTATTGGCTGCGTCGAGATTGCCTGTTGGCTCGTCTGCGAATAAAATCACAGGTTGGGTTATGAGTGCGCGTGCAATTGCAATTCGTTGGCGTTCACCGCCCGATAATTGGTTTGGCATACGTTGGGCTAGCGTTTGCATATTGAGTCCTGACATGACGTGCACAGCGTGTCGGCGCGCGATCTCAGCTCGTTCGCCTCTAATAATTAACGGTAGGCTGATATTTTCTAGTGCATTAAAATCCCGCAGTAGGCTATCGCTTTGGTATACAAAACCAATTTTTTGGTTTCGGTATTGGCTGAGTTTTTCATCAGACATACGATTCAACCAATACTGATCGACCATGACTCTACCCTGCGTTGGGTTTTTCAGTCCACTCATGATGTGTAGAAGTGTACTCTTTCCTGCGCCTGAAGGGCCAGTGATTGCGATCCGCTCATTCTCGTTGACAATAAAACCAATCCCATCCATGATGGGCGGTTCTTTTGGATCGAATCTATGCGTAATTCCTTCAGCTACCAATACAGCGCGTGAATCATTCTCCTGTAGGCCCATATTATTCCTACTCATAACGAAGTACATCTGCTGGGTCAATTCGACTGGCAATCCACGCGGGATACGACGCAGCGACGGTGGCGAGTATGATGGTGCCAATGCATATCATCGTGAGATCTTGGGGGTCAATAACCGCTGGTAAATGATCAAGCATCCATACTTGCTTAGACATGATTTTTTGGCCGAGCCATTGTTCACACCAACGCATTGCACTGCTGATATTTTGTGCAATGATGACGCCAGAGCACAGGCCTATCATCATACCACTTGTTGCTAACAAAATACTTTGTGCGACGAAGATCTGTATAATGGATACCTTGCGTAGTCCCAGTGTGCGCAGTACAGCAATTTCTTTCTTTCTCTCGGTGACCATCATAACTAGGCTGGTAACCAAATTGAATGCGGCGATAACAACCACTAATGAAAATACAATGATCATCAGTTTTTTTTGCATACGAAGTGATGCTAGTAGGTTGGTAAATTGTTGGCTGACATTTCGCACTTGAGTATCGGCTGGCAAATACTGTTGAAGTAACTTGACCGTTTTATCTGCACTGAGGATATCTTGAGTGTCTATATCCAGCTCCGTGATGGTGTTTTTAGGTAGTTTTAGCACATTTCTGAGTGCGTTACCTTTGATGTGTATACTGCGGTGGTCCATTAAATTGTGTGAGAATATTTCTTCTGAACTGACTTTGAGTCGTATGTTGACCGGCTTATTATTTTGTTTCGTAGCAGTGATCACGCCGAAGGTGTCATTGGGCATGAGCCAGAGATCATGCTGTAAGTCAGGGGATAGGCTTGCCTCAATAATATCCGTTGATAGCTCATCGTTTGTGGATTCACTCATATCTTGTATCAGCTGAACAGGGGGTGATGTGAATCGCCCTGCAACCATTGCAAACGTGCGGAGTCTTGGTCGTATCGTTTTGATGTCCTCTATTCGATTTAGGCGTTTCTCTACTTCCTGCCAATCACTCCACCAGTGATTGTCATGCGTTACGATAAGATGTGGTGTAATCTCAGTTAATGATTGTGTAATTTCGATTCGAAAGCCGTTGAAGATTGCACTAACCACGATGAGCACACACACGCCAAGTCCAATTCCAACGACAGATAGTCGCTGTATGAGTTTAGCAAATGTGTTCGAGCGTCCGGATAATGCAAAGCGTGTTGCAATCTGGAGGCTGGTTGTATCAATGCGTTGTGTCATAATTGCCCGGGGCCGGAATCGAACCGGCACGAAAGTCACCTTTCGAGGGATTTTAAGTCCCTTGCGTCTACCTGTTCCGCCACCCGGGCTAAACTAGGCTGGAGCCGGAGTCGAACCGGCGTCCACGGCTTTGCAGGCCGCTGCATAACCACTCTGCCATCCAGCCGAATTGTTAGCGGGAAACGAGGT
>DBUY01000017.1 GCA_002308435.1 Proteobacteria bacterium UBA1278
GGCAATGAATCGATTGTGACACAGCTACTTGAAGCGGGATCTGACGCACTTGCTTCAGATAATGATGGAAATCCTGTAGCAGACTATGCAAAAAAAACTGGGAATAGAAAGATTATCAACGCTGTAGAAAAAGCGATCAAATCGTCATATACGTTATCATTATCAAGAGAAAATCGTTTAGGAAATATACCGACTTCAGGTATTAACTCAAGCAATGCCACCATGGAGACTGGACGGGCGTTGGGAGAGTTATCTATAGCCGCACAAAAAACGAATCCAAGTCAGGATGCTCCTAGACCAAGATAATTATATATGCGCGAATACCTGGTGAGTATCTCAATCTAGAGTTGCATAGATAGCACTGTGAAGACAAGTCAAGTCTGTCACCACAATTGCAAAGAACTCCTATCGAATACAACAGCAACATTGCAGAGCATAAAGTTCGGTTAATAAAATCATTTTACCAGGGCTCGAGTTTTACTTTAACATATTGACAATTAATGAATTTCCTTGATATAATCTGCAGAATTTCAAAAAAAATCAACATGCCCCATACGACAACAAATAATATTCTAGATATTACAGATTCACCCATAAGGAATGTACCGGAACGTCAACAACTAGAAAAATGGTCACAACAATGGCAGGACATCAAGCAGCTTATGGTGCTTAAATCACAGATCGAGCGCGCCAAAGAAATTAACGACGCAAATGCAAGCGAAAAAAACAGTGACTCCGAGAATCAAGCATACGTGCAGACTGGCGAGCCAGTATTAGAAAACCAGGGGTTATTCCACCAGCAAGAGAATGCACACTATGAGCAGAACACTGCAAAAGCAGATGTCGAGAAGCTAGAAACTGGGATTGTCGCAACTAGCAGGGCCATAGAGCATAAATTGGCACCGCTAAGAGATGAACTAAACAACGCGCTATGCAATGTCGGACTTGTAGCCCCTTGGTCTGACGAGCGAAGTAAATCTGAAATGTATCAGACCGGCTATAATGTACTGATACCACTGACATTACGCATGCTCGATAATCTATTGTTGATGAAGGAAAGTAACTATTTTGACTTTGGAGCAAGACCTTATTATGGGTGTGTATCACCATTGAGTCTGGGTTTACAACAAGCGAGCGATACAGCAGAAATTAGTGGGGTAATGGATGATCTAGTCAATCAAGTGTCGAATTCTCAACGAATATCAGCAGATGATGTGAATAATCCGGCACACCAGAGTCCACTCGATGAGTATATTGAAGCTTTAACAAAGCGCTTGTTGAAAGTGCGTGAAAAGCTCGTCTCTGAACTCGAAATCAATGAATCGGAAACAGAAAAAGCAACCGCCAAGAGTAACATCAAAGAAGCCATCAGGGAACAAGTGGGTGAGGGCGTACGGAGAAGCCATAATAAAAGTATAAATGATATTGATAATGAGATTACTAAAAAACTGAGTGATTTTGTACATCAAGTGAGAAGCGCTAATTTCTTCATACAGTCACCGATTGCTGCACGGCTTGGACTCTTGACTATTGAACAATCAGTGAGGGAGTGCATTGCATCATACCATCGAGAGAAGCGGGCGCAGCATTATCTAGATGACTATTATGCACTGGTATTCCGTCGAGCCGATAGCATGACTGATGAAGAATTGCGGGAGCTATTTTTTCGTCACAATGGGATAAGTGAAAACGCGCGTTATTTAGTATTAAGCGCAGCCAGTGTATCAATGATCCACAAGGTCTATTCGAAAAGGCATTTGCTTGATAGGTACGCCAATCATGTATGGTTCTCACCGTGTGTCAAGTACAAAAGCGATGCAGTGATGATTCCTGCTTGCGCTATAGGTGATGATAAGGTCGTGAAAAAGCTGATCGATGCAGAAATAGATGTCAACGCCAAAGACATATCAGACCAAACAGCCCTCATGCATGCAGCCGAAAATCAACATGAATCGGTTATAGAGAAGCTGATTGAGGCTGGGGCCGACGTCAACGCCAAAGATCGTTATGGAGATACAGCCCTCATGTATGCAGCCAAAAATAAAGATGAATCGGTTATAAAGAAACTGATTGAGGCTGGGGCCGATGTCAACGCCAGAAACAAGCGGGACTGGACAGCACTGATGTTAGCAAGCTGGCGTGGGCGTGAAATGGATATGTTTAACTTCCTTCCAGTAGGAGAAAACATGCCAGTAGGAACAGAGATAGTAAACAAGCGTGGCGAAGAAGCTCTTAAAGCTGCGAGGGATCATTATGGGCTGATTTGCATGGAAAACCAAGAGCGCATAGTCGAATACTTGCTCAAAAACGGAGCCGACATTTTCGCCACGAACGACTACTGTGAAACCGCATTTGATATCGCAAATGCGAGTGGGAGTACTAAAATTGCACGTATGTTAGAAAATGCACAAATCGCAGCAACCGATATGCAGCCAAGGTTTGAGCCGGGCCTGTAAGTGACGCGCAATATAAAAGTGTTGAGATTTTTCTGCTAGAATCACTTGTGTTATATTAACATTAAATATTTTATGAGCTTCTGAACTGTGTAACGAAGCCAGATGACTTTTATGCGCGCTAAAAAAAAGAGCCATCCCTCGAGCTCGTCATTCATCAACTGGCCATTATTTCTTCTCACCGCAGGATTTGTGTTGTTATTTTGCTTGATCACAGCAACCAATATGCGCCTGCTGTCAGAGATTGTTGAGTCGGGGTTTCAGTTTTCGACGAAGTACTTCGGTTTGTTCTGGCAAGTTGAACTGTTGGTCAATTTTTTGGTCAGTATGATGATCTGCTGTTTACCCGGAAGTCAATCCAGAATGGGGAAGCTGCAAAAACCGGAATTCTCTTTTTTTCAGTGGGGGTCAATGATCATTTGTACATTACTCGCCGGCGGTGGGGTATTCTGGGCGGCGGGCGAGCCCATCTCGCATTTCTTATCACCACCACCACTATTCAACACAGCGCCAGGTTCAGAAGCAGCCATTTCTGTCGCATTAGCTCAGTCATTCTTCCACTGGGGCTTTATTGGCTGGGCAATTCTTGGATCAACAGGAGCAATCGTTTTGATGTATTATCATTATGAGAAGGGATTGCCGCTCGCACCAAGAACATTGCTATATCCTTTGTTCGGCAAGTATGCCATCAAAGGTCCAATCGGTCTACTTGCCGACGCAGTCTCTGTGATTGCTGTCCTCGCAGGCACAGTGGGGCCCATTGGCTTTGTTGGGCTACAAGTCAGTTATGGTTTACACGAGCTCTTTGGCTTTGCAGACAGTTTCACCATTCAAGCAGCCACTATTATCTGCCTGGTGTCCCTATACACATTTTCATCCATCACAGGGCTTCAGAACGGCATACAGTTCTTGAGTCGTCTGAATGTGATATTGGCAGGCATACTGCTATCCTTTATGCTGCTGACAGGCCCTACGATATTTATTTTTAAAAGCTTTTTTTCTGGCCTTTATACCTATCTAACACACTTTTTTAGCATGGCATTATATCGTGGCAATGCAGGACTGATGAGTAATGACACGTGGCTCAATTGGTGGACAATTTTTTTCTGGGGCTGGTTTATTGGCTATGGACCAATGATGGCCATGTTCATTGCAAGGATTTCAAGAGGGCGATCGATTCGATCAATCATTATTATGTTAGCCATTGTTGCGCCCCTGGTGACGAATTTTTGGTTTACGATTCTTGGTGGTTCCGGTATTGCTTTAGAGTTTCTGAATCCAGGCAGTATTGCCAATGCGTTCCAAGATAATAATTTGCCGGCCGCGCTACTCGCCACCACATCAAATTTCCCATTTGGATTCATTTTGTCTTTGTTATTCATGGTTCTGACCAGTATATTTGCAGCAACAACCGGTGACTCAATGACCTATATGATCTCAGTATCTGTATCAACAAACGGCAAGACCACTGTGCCCATTCGATTGTTCTGGGGAATAACAATGGGTGTGATGGCCATATCGCTCATCTACGTTGGCGCAGGCAGTATTGAAAAACTGCAAAGCTTTATTGTGATTACCGCAGTGCCAGTTTCATTGATTCTAGCACCAGCAATCTGGGATGCAGTGCGCATTACACTCAACAAAGCAAACAGTGTACCCCAGAGAACAAGAAAAAGTCTTCATGGAAGCATCCAAGGATAAACGCAATCAGTAAGCAAGAAAGCTATAGACCAAGTCTGTAAGTGTGGCGAGCAGTCAATTAGCGTGAATTTTACAGTCCATGACCGAGCGCATAGTGTTGTAAAAGTGGTATTAAATAGGTAGTTAGTCGGATTTTGTGCTATATGAGAGATAACAATAACAAGATCAAAACTAATCATGAAAACACCAACCGTAGAACAACTTCAGGCCTGGACCCAGCAGTGGGATGAGGCAAAACGCTATCGCAGCTACCAAAAAGTGTTTGATCAGCGTTTAAAACAAGTGACAGATACAGAAGGAATCAGGCAAGTAGTGGATGATCTAGTCAATCAAGTTGAGCAGGAGGAGTTAGGGCAAGACCCAACAGAATTCGAGCAAGTGGTGGGTGAGCTAGTCGATCAGGTGGAAGGACAAGATCATCAGGCCAAGAATTTACAAAAGGCAAAAGTCACTGGCATAGTGGCTGG
>DBUY01000024.1:0-16106 GCA_002308435.1 Proteobacteria bacterium UBA1278
TGCGATGTAGCGTCGTTTGCAGGATGATTTTTGTGTCGAGAGGACAGCAGGTTCCTGGCATACAAGCTAATGCGGTTAGCAATTGTCTGGGTGATGATTAAAAAGCGCTCTCTCAGCTGTAGTAGGGCAGGCCAGAAAAGCCAGGCTGAAAAAAGGCAAACAGCAGCTTGGCCAGCCAGCGGTAACGACATCAGGAGGTAGAGAGATTCTGTCTGAATAAGTGTGATTGTCGCTACGATCCAAAGCTCAAGTGCGCAGCCGCTGAGCGCTGTCTTGATGCAAAACATGATGAGGCCATTGAGCATGATAGTAAGCAACCACTGCAGGTCGGCCAAGAGACTAGCGCTCTCGGGTTCTTCATCGCGCTGAGGGTGGGCCCACATGTATTGCAAGGGTGTGTAGACCAGGTCGAATAGTGAATCAATGACTGCAGGCATCTCTTAATCTGTTTTTAAGCTTACTTTTAGATTCTATCGTTTTTCCAGAAGACATGCAATCCTGTGTTTGCAATATCTGATTCCAATGATCATTAAATGACTGAAAATAAGATTGATATAATACTCGTGAACGGAGCCAGCTTATGTCGATGGGTAGTTTATCCTTCAATATGACCTAATGACACATCGGTTGATGTGGCTTGAAGCTGGGCGCAATTCAGCTTATATGCTTGGTTGATGTAGACATTTTCCAGTGAAAGTGTCATAATATCTCAATGCTAAACACGGCTACAAAAGCCCAACGACGGAGCCAACATGATTGCGCCAAATAAGCAAATCAACGACCAGTTGTCACAGAAGTATTGGCAAGGCTTTCATACAGATATCGATACCGATAGTCTTCCGCCTGGGCTCAATGAAGATGTGATTCGCGCGATATCTCAAAAGAAAAATGAACCAAAGTTCATGCTGGATTTTCGTCTAAAAGCATACACTCACTGGTTGACAATGTCGGAGCCAGACTGGGCAAAATTAAAGATCGAACCGATCAATTTTCAAGACATTTCTTATTATAGTGCACCGAAGTCTAACAAAGACGGGCCCAAAAGCCTAGACGAAGTCGACCCAGAGCTATTGCGGACCTATGAGCGGCTTGGTATTCCACTGCACGAGCAAAAAATGCTCTCTGGCGTGGCAATGGATGCTGTATTCGACAGCGTTTCAGTGGCAACGACTTTCAAAGAGAAGCTAGCGGAAGCTGGTGTCATATTTTGCCCATTTCGAGAAGCCGTTGAAAAACACCCTGAACTCATTGAGCAGTATTTAGCAACTGTTGTCCCATACCGAGATAATTTTTACGCAGCACTTAACTCAGCTGTTTTCAGTGACGGATCATTCGTGTACATACCACCGAATGTGCGCTGCCCGATGGAGCTGTCAACCTACTTTCGGATTAACGCAGCCAACACAGGGCAGTTTGAGCGGACACTCATCATTGCTGACAAAGGTAGCCACGTAAGTTATCTAGAGGGCTGCACGGCACCCATGCGTGATGAAAATCAGTTACATGCGGCTGTTGTCGAACTTGTCGCTCTAGAAGGGGCTGAGATTAAATATTCAACCGTACAAAACTGGTACCCAGGTGACGAAAATGGTAAAGGCGGCATCTATAATTTTGTCACTAAGCGCGCCATGGCGAAAGCACACGCCACCGTCTCATGGACTCAAATTGAGACCGGCTCTGCGATCACGTGGAAATATCCCAGTGTTGTTCTCCAGGGAGATCACAGCAGTGGAAGTTTTTACTCAGTCACCATCACCAATAACCATCAACAGGCTGATACTGGCACGAAAATGACACACATTGGCAAGCACACAAGCAGTCGAATTATCGCCAAGGGGATCTCTGCTGGGCAATCACAAAATACATACCGAGGGCTTGTCAAAGTCGCGCCAACAGCCAGCCACGCCATTAACCATACGCAATGTGACTCGCTATTGATCGGAGATCGGTGTTCTGCACATACATTTCCACAGGTGAACACGCAAAATGCGCTCACGAAAGTAGAACACGAGGCATGCACATCCAAAATCAGCGCTGATATGCAGTTTTATTGTCAGTCTCGCGGCCTTGATTCAGAAGCGGCAGTATCAATGATTGTTAATGGCTTCTGTAAGCAAGTTCTACAACAGTTACCGATGGAGTTTGCTGTCGAGGCGCAAGCGCTATTAGAAATCAGCCTCGAGGGTAGCGTCGGCTAATATACACATAGAATAATACAATGAGATAGAGAGAAATGCTTAAAATACAATCACTAAATGCCTCAGTTGGCGACAAGTCTATTATCAAGTCACTAAACTTATCGATTCAGCCTGGTGAAGTGCATGCAATCATGGGGCCGAATGGTTCGGGCAAGAGTACGCTTTCCAACGTCATTACTGGGCATCCAGATTATCAAGTAACCGCAGGGCATATTCATTACCAGGGAGAAGATATATTAGAAATGACACCGGATGTTAGGGCAACCAAAGGACTATTTATGTCATTTCAATACCCAGTTGGACTACCCGGCGTTACCACCATTAGCTTTTTACAAGCAGTGATGAATGCACAACGAAAGCAAAGGCAAGAGCCTCTCGTTGAAGCAACCGATTTAATTGCGAGCGCACGCGTCGCGTGCGAACAGGTTGGGCTTCCCGCACAGTTTTTACATCGCGCTCTGAATAAAGGGTTCTCTGGTGGTGAGAAAAAACGTGCAGAGTTACTTCAAATGCGGTTACTGGAACCTAAGCTGGCGATTCTTGATGAAACTGATTCTGGGCTTGATATCGACGCACTAAAAATGGTGGGCACAGTCGTTAACGAGATGCGTGATAACGCGCGCTCATTCGTAATCGTAACGCACTATCCACGTATACTAGAATATATCAAGCCCGACTATGTCCATGTGATGCGTGACGGTAATATCATCAAGACAGGCGATGCCGCACTGGCAAACCAGCTCGAAAAGTCAGGATATGCTTGGCTTGATGATACAACAAAAGACTGATCCCGCCATGCAAATCAAAGACCTCATCACAGCACAAGCGCAAGCCCATGGTTTTGGCGCTACCACAGCACCAGGACCAATGCGGCTAAACGCGGCAGAGCGTCTACAGCAGTATAATCTAAGTAGTCGACGACATTTTTGGACACGCTTAGCGATGCGCGATGTCCTCAATACACCGGTTCTGCCCATCGCTCAGTCTGCCAACAGCGTGGATATTGCTTCGTACCAAAAAAAAACCAGTGCCATCCCAGTTATATTCAGGGGCGGCTGTTGTGTCAGTCCGCAGCCCAAAGCAAACAGTGGTGTAGAAGTGGATGTATTGCCTATCGATACGTCGAGCGAGCAACAACACTGGTCAACTTTCATGGCCAATGCTGCCTGCGAGATTACGCCAGCTTTGGCGGCGATGTGTGGGCAAAGTGTGGTCAATATCCGCATCACTGCTTCAGTTCAAATCGAACTGATATACATCACAGACAAAGCGCCGAGTACAGATGGCTATCATATCAATATCGATGTTGCCGCTGGCGTGCGTGCCAGTATTGATCAGTACATCTACTCAACTGAGTCAGCAGAGGGTTCAGCGTGTATCGTATCGCGAACAATCAAGCTTGCCAAAGATGCAGATTTGGTTGATCAGTTTGTTGGAAAGATACCGGCAATAAGCTTTATGCAGTGTCAACAGGTGAGTGGTAACGAGCGCAGTACATATCGTGCGTACCAAGCATTAACAGGGGGCAAGGTATGTCGTCAAGTCAGTGAGCTAATCCTAAACGAGCCGCAGGCAAGTGCCGCAGTTTATGGCGTCGGGCTCGCCAACGAAAAGCAGCGTCATGATCATACGATTTTGGTGAAGCACCAAGCATCGCATACACAATCGACCCAACAGGTGAAATACTGTGTAGATCAACAAGCGCTGAGTAATTTTACGAGTCGAGTCTATGTTGCGTCAGGCGTATATGATATCGAATCAGACCAACTCAACCACAACCTACTGTTGAGTAATCAGGCACGTGCGCTGACTGCACCAGAGCTCGAAATTTACGCTGATGATGTGCGTTGTGCCCATGGCGCGACGGTGGGCGCACTTGATGAACAAGCAATTTTTTACTTGCAGTCACGCGGATTGAATCTACAACAAGCCCGGGCTACTCTAGTTTCAGGCTTTATGAAAGATCTCATTGAGGTTTTCCCAACAGCAGCTTGTGATCGCGCACAGTCACTCGTTGATCGTATGCTAGCGCGAACGGAAGGGTGTCAACAGGATTAGAGTGAGCGCATGCAATGCAGGTATCTCAGTGAAGGGGTGAAAAATACAGAATGCAAGAAACAAGCTCGCCAAAAAAATCGCAATTAGACATATTCTCAACGCCTGAAAAGCTACTGTTACTGCTTGCGCTCGTGCTGGCCATCCTCACGGCACCAACATGGGCTGGGCTATTATTACTATTCGTCCAGGCCACTGGTAGAACATTTTATCGTATCGGTCAATGTATCATGCAGGCGATTCGATATGGGAAGCTCTTTCATTTCGCTAGCTGGTTTTCAGCGCTCTATCACGGCAGCATTTTTTTTTCAGTGAATGGTTGGGTATTATGGTCCTCTATCCCAGCTGTTGAACAATTTGCTCGGATGAACCGGGCTGATCCGGATGACGTCACATCAAAAAAAAGCACCTCATTGATGGGGGTATTATATGACGCGCTGAGTATTATTGTCTGTATCTGTGTTGCTGGTCTTGGCGTACAGATGTTGAGGCTTAAACAGTTGTTTGCAAGTGGTATCTGGCTTCATCGTCTCATGCTAGCTTTATCCGCCCAAGGCGTGATCGGGATTCGTGCCGCACTCATCGTGCACTTCACTCAGGGTGAGGATGGTGCGCCAGCGACAGACGAACAACTCCGTATCGCACACAGTGAAAGTATTTTCCGACGCATTCCAAGTTTCAGTCACCGGCAACGTCACTGGAGCCGGTTTGCCGTGCTCGATTGCGGTTGGATTGCATTTAGCGCGATCGTGATTGCCAATTATATACCGTCTCAGCTGATTTGGCCTCTCCTCTACTTGGTAGTATTTGGCGACCGATTTGCACGGTTGCATGCTGACTATTTGAATGAGGTAATGCAGTTTGTGAACGCTGTCCGACATGAACTCGACAGCGTTCGTGAGAATTCAAATTCGATATCGCGACGTTTATCAGACATGTGGAACAACATTAGTGGTCGTGGTGCATTGCCGTCCTCGGTGCCATCACTAGAGCTATTTATACTTCACTATGGACTGTTTTACTATCACGGAATTTGGGTGCCAGGAATTGTGATGACGATGGGCCAGGTTATGGTCACCATGGCAAGTCAACTCATGAGTTGGCAAATGCTATTGGGGTCAATCCAGGTGATCATACCTGCTTTACTTTTTCTTCTACCAATCGCTGTGTTCGCTTTTCTTGATGCTGGTAACCCATCAATCATACAACAGATCATCATTAAATTGTGTGCTCGGCGTGAAGCGGCGGTACACCGAGTACGCGAGCTTTTTAATCAGTGGATGGTGGTCGCCATGTTATATGGGGCATTTGCATGGTTTTTGCCTGTCACAGTAGGCACCAGCGCTGCAGCTGGCTGGATTACACGGTGGCGTGCCGTTTTACATAGAATCATATATTGGGTTTTTGTCAAAGCAGCTGGTGATGTGCTTGGTGTGATCTTCGCTGACCGGCTTCGTCAAACAACACGGGGAGCGCAATGGGCAGAAACACTCGAGAAAAGTAGCGGCTGGGCGATGGTGCTGACTGCGCTTACAAAGCGTCGAGAATTTGTATCGGCAAGCATCGCGCACTCAGTGGCGCAATCAATAGCAACCGTCTGTCGCGTGACAGGGCTGACCTGGCTATGGGTTAATATGGTTACCGGTCTGAGGTATATTGGTGTTGTGAGTGTGCTCAGCTGGATTGGTCATTTTGCACATCGTTGGTCTATCGATGTGCCGTTTGTCTGGTTATTGAGCATGTGTTCGCGCCGAACGCTCAACCTCGGACTGCTCTACACCGCTGCCTCTATCCTTTCCTTCTCAGTTTTTAGATGTGTGGATGTAGTCGTCGCGTTACCTTGGCAAGGGATCAATCGAAAAATCAGTCGGGTCACTGACCCAATCTGGAACATGGCATTGATCATTTGTAGTGGGGTGCTCTGTGTGGCTGTACTACTGTCGATGTTGTCTCTCACGCACACAACTTTTGGGCAGCTATTCTCTCCGAGCGTCCTTCTTAGCATTGCTGGCTATACCCTGTGTATGGTGTTGTTAATTGCGTTTTTGCTTGAGCTAAATGCAGCCTATCAAAAGTACGAGTCATCAAAATATGTCGAAAATGAGGATGATACGGAGAACCTTGAATCACAAGAACAAGGCCCAGGCTATAATGATGAGCAAGCGCACAGTGGCGAGTTCAATCATAGCGACCTAGAAATACCGACTGCGCATCCCATTCGAGATAACGATTCGTCAATAGGCCCCGATCAAGGTCTCAGTGCACCGCCGTTTGAAAGTATACTCGGCCCGACTGATACAGCTTCTCGAAAAGCTGTTGGCCCGTCTGCACCGCCCCTATCATTGCTCGATCGGTATCTGAATCGTAATCAGTCGGCGAATAATCCGGCGCCATCAGCGCCGCCACTCGTAAGTGAGCGACCAAGAAGTCGACAAGACTCAGATGGCGAAACTGACTACTCCAGCGCAACAGATGGAGAAGAGTCATATGTGGTCTCAGCACAAGACCGAGAACGACTCAGACGTCTTGGCACACCATCAATGTATCATCACGATCATGTGGCAACGAGTGAGAATGAAGCGAGTGACAATAGAAGTGGTTCTGGGTCATTGGATCATTGGTTTTCTGGCAATATGTATTCAGATGATGCCAATTCTAGAAGACAGGATGGGGGTGCTGACAATTCGTTGAATAATCAACCTAAATAATGCCAGAGGCAGTCGAAAAATTCACTTAGTCAATAGACACATTGACAAGTCATAGTTTGAGATAAAACGGCATTTGTGTTAACATCTTCGGATGAATATTTCCAATGAAACACTACACGAAATACTCGAGTCTGCGCAACAATGGCGTGCTGACTTTCCGATACTGCATCCAGAGCCATCTAATGGTAAAGGACTTGTATATCTAGATAGCGCCGCCACCAGTCAAAAGCCGCAAGTAGTCATTGATACTTTATCTGCATTTTATAGCAACGAAAACGCCAATGTACACCGAGGCATCTACCAATTGAGCGAGGAAGCAACCGATCGTTATGAAAAAAGCCGAGCGACCATTGCGCGCTTTATCGGTAGCCAGTACCCAAAACACCTTGTCTTGACGCACGGTGCCACAGAAGCGATCAATTGTGTTGCACACAGCTACTTTCGAGATAAACTTGAAGCGGGCGACGAGATTATCTTGTCCATTGCAGAACACCACGCCAATATCGTACCGTGGCAAACCATTGCCGAAGAGAAAGGGTGTGTAATTCATTACATCCCATTAGATAGTGAAGGACAGTTTGATCTAGCAGCGTATAAAACTTGTCTATCAGAGCGAACCAAGTTAGTTGCTGTGACTCACGTGTCAAACGTGCTTGGTAGTGTGTTCCCAGTGAAAACCATCACAAAGATGGCCCATGCCCACCACGCCAAAGTACTCATTGACGGCGCACAAGCATGTCCGCAAGTGGCTGTTGATGTGACTGATATTGGTTGCGATTTTTATATTGCCTCATCGCATAAGTGCTATGCCCCAGCGGGGGTAGGGTGCTTATATGCTAAGCCAGAAGACCTTGAGGCCATGAAGCCATATCAAACAGGTGGTAGTATGATTGAGACCGTGACTACGCATGGAGCAACGTTTATGCCACCACCAATGCGTTTTGAAGCCGGGACACCAGCCATTGCAGAAACCATTGCATGGGCGTGTGCTTGTGAGTACATGATGGCTCAAGATACAGAAAAACGATTAATATACAAGCAGCTACTCACGACATACCTCATGGAGCGATTACAACAACTACCAAACATCACTGTTTTTGGCACGGCCGCGGACAAGATGCCTGTTGCTGCCTTTACCCATAACACGATTCACGCGCATGACATGGCGACTATACTAGACAGTGTCGGGGTAGCTGTTCGCGCGGGGCACCACTGTGCCATGCCACTTCATCAAGCGCTTGACGTGCCGGCTACCACGCGAGCCTCGCTGACTTTCTACAATAACACAGCAGATATCGATGCGTTAATGACAGGCATTCAACGTGCGGAGGCATTGTTCGATGGATGATCTACGCGCATTGTATCAACAAGTGATACTCGACCACAGCCGAAACCCACGATTTTTTGGTGAGCAAAAAGCCGCACAGATCACTAAAGCTTGTGTAAATCCGTTATGCGGTGACAAAATCACCATTTATTGTAATGTGGATGCAGATAAAAACATCTTAAATTTACATTTCACTGGAAAGGGGTGTGCAATCTCAATCGCGTCAGCCTCTATCATGGTCGCGATGATGCAGTCAAAATCAAAAGCATTTTTTGAACAGTCACTCAATACCATGTATCGTTTGCTAGAACGGGAGGCGTCGGGAACACAACTTGATGACCCAGCTGCGCTTGCCAAGCTTGAAGTCATTGCCGGCGTAAAGCAGTATCCCTCACGAGTGAAATGTGCAACCTGCGCATGGCACACCCTATCAGCAGTCATGAATGACAAAGCAGGGGTAGTCAAAACAGAATGAGGATGACAGACTCAAACCAGTGTCAAATCACATTGACCGATCGCGCGCAGCGTCATCTCACCAAGATGATTCACAACCAGTCTGGCATTGGGGTCTTAGTAGCTCTCGAAAAGGCAGGCTGCGCTGGATACATGTATCGCATTGAGATCATCCAATCACACCCTGAGGATTGTGTCGAGATTGCCATTGACCAGCAAGTCACCTTGTTTGTGCCTTTTAATAGCGTTCCTCGTCTGAATGGAAGCCAGCTTGACTACCAGATGAATCAATTAGAGACAAAAGCGGTATTCAAAAACCCCAATGTCACGCTAGCATGCGGTTGTGGCGATAGCGTTGAACTCATCCAGACAGAAGGCAGCGCGTGAAATGGCCAGTCGATCAGTTGGAAAAACTTTATTACTCGAACGCGACTGTGAAGCGCTATTAATCCCACAAGCACAACCACTGACGTTGCCCCAAGGATCAGCTGTTCGCATCACACAATCACTGGGCGGTAATTTCACCCTAGAAGTGCAAGGGAATCTCGTTCTGGTGATGGCAGAAGATAGAGATGCGCTTGGGATGGATGAGTATGATAGCAGTGAAGACAATGCACCACTACACGATGAAAAATTGAGTCTACAAGAGAAATGCTGGCATCAGCTCCATCAGTGTTATGATCCAGAAATTCCTGTCGATATTGTCGACTTAGGACTGATCTATGATCTCAACCTGAGCCCCTGTGAACAACAAGCAACACGTCAGCTTGCTTATGTGACCATGACATTGACATCTCCAACCTGTGGTATGGGGCCAGTGATTATTGAAGAAGTGAAGCGCAAACTTGCCAAGATCGATGCAGTCGGCACAGTGACAGTCGAGCTAGTTTTCGAGCCGCCATGGGGACGTGAAATGATGTCTGACGCCGCAAAGCTTCAGCTAGGCTTGCTATAGATCGAGATTGGTCATGACCGCATTTGCCGTGGCGCCCTTTGAACCTTGTTTCAGTTAACTTTCAATTTTCTCGAGAGTGATTTGACGAATTTGCAAGCCACCGCTTTCAAAGAAATACGCCATTTTTGACAAATAATATTGCCACAAACGCATGTAGGGTTGGCTGAAGCCAAGCTGTTCAATTTGACGAGTGTTCGTGGAGAAGTTGTTTACCCAATAACGATAAGTTTTCGCAGCATCCCGGTTCAGGTGTTCCTGCTCGATCAATCTTAATTCGCATTGCTGAAGCAGCCGAGAGAGTTGCTTATGCGTTGTCCGCTCGTCAAAAACCACTTGTAAAACAGCAACACCGCTCTGCTTGAGATGCGCAGCACAGTACGAAAAATAATCAAGCCAATCACGCTGTCGAATCAGAATCGGTAGCAATCCGACAATCGCGTCAAATGGGGGGTAATCGGAAGCAAGAGGGCGTTGTGTTTTGATTTGGTAATTGATCGGGAAAGGAACTGAGCGCAGGCGATTTTGACAAAACTCGGCATGCGCACGCGAGGGGGTGACCAGCGTGACATCATGCTGCAAACAAGCTTTTTCTCCGAATGCACCCCAACTTGCCCCAAGGTCAAGCACAGTCACAGCGTGGTGGTATTCCAATATTTTTAGAATTTGTTGAACACGACGTTGCTGAGCAATATAGAGCGGGTCGCGTTTGGCCTGACTGAAAGCGCCAATACTCGTGGATAAACTCGGGTCGTACCAAGCTGCAAAAAACTCTAATGATAGACGCTCCAAACAATAACTATCTTGAGCATATTTACGTAGAACCGTAGGATGACAAGGGCTATGATGAAACTTTTTGAGCAGGTCAGTGGTGTGAGACGCATATTGCTGGTGAGACATTGCTAGCAGCTGCGGAATATTATTACAATCCCAGAACCCTTTTAGATAGCTATTTTCAAGCCCACGAAGCGGATGCCGATCAAACATATGCACCATTTGCATATTCTTGATGTATAACATCAACGGATTGTGCGCGTGTACATCTCCGAAGTGAAAGGTTTCTCCGTCAGGGCAGACAACCACAGTATCTGCAGATTGAGCATGTGCAGCAAATACGTTAGACAGTCCAAGCAGTTGGCTATGATCCATGTTAATTATTCAACAGTCTATTCGCTTGTTAGAATCAAGATGGCATGAAATCCAGCGAAGTGCAAGTGCAGTCCGCGCAATAGAGCTCGATTAAAAATCGGGCAGATTACACCAAGGACTGGACTTAAACATCCTGATACTCATGACATATATCGGAGTTTATCGTATAATCTGAACCAGAGAGTAGAAGGCAATCGATGAGAGCCCCGTGTCCCTGTGGCCAAAAAAAAACCTATATGCAATGTTGCAGGCGCTTGTTAATTGGTAAAGATGTGGCGAAAACGGCTGAGGCGCTGATGCGCTCTCGATATACTGCATTTGTGAAGCATGACGCAAAGTACCTTGCCAGAACAGTGTCTGGGCCGGCTGCAAAGATCGAGCAAGCGCCAATAACATTCAATCGTGGCATAGAATGGGATCACCTCGAAATTCACCAAGTGATACACGGTCAAGAAAATGATGCTCGTGGAGAGGTTGAGTTTACAGCTTTTTACCGGATCGTGTCTCAACCAAATCAGGTAGTGAGACAATATGAACATAGTTTGTTTGAAAAGCATGATGGGCAGTGGTTTTACGTCGGAGCACGTCCTGAAAATGTGTCGTCTCGTGAATGACAATCCATTGTTATCATGCTAGTGTTGTTAGAGATATAACCAAGATTAATGCCCCATGAGCAAAGATACATGGACAATCATGTCAGCGAACTTGAACGGCATACGCGCTGCGCACCGAAGAGGATTTTTCGAGTGGGTAATGAAAATGGATCTCGATTGTATTTGTGTTCAGGAGACAAAAGCCCAGATGCACAATGGTCTCAAAGATAGCTTTGAGATGCCGGGATATACATCATACTTCGTTGATGCTGAGAAAAAAGGCTATTCCGGCGTTGGCATTTACACCAAGCACCAACCGCGTTCAGTGGTCACAAAAATGGGACACACAATAGCCGACGCAGAAGGTCGATTTATTGAGTGCGACTTCGGCAACTTGCGAGTTGCCTCGATCTACCTACCAAGCGGTACCAGCGGGCAGGTACGGCAAGATATTAAAATGGAAATGTTGGCTTTTTTCTATGACGACTACTTAAAACAACATGTCAATGATCAGTCGGAGCGTATACTATGCGGAGACTGGAATATTGCGCACAAACCGGTTGACCTGAAAAACTGGCGTCAAAATCAGGGAAATTCAGGGTTTCTACCAGAGGAGCGCGCCTGGTTAGATCAAGTATTTGATGATACGGGGTGGGTCGATGCATACCGACATCATCATCCTGAAAAAACGCAGTATACTTGGTGGTCATATCGAGGACAGGCACGACAAAATGATGTGGGTTGGCGCATAGATTACCAGGTAGTAAGCCCTACACTTGCGAACAAAATCATCGATGCTGACGTATATCGTGAGCCGATTTTCTCAGATCATGCACCACTGGTGGTGACCTACGAGTTGTAAACAATAACAGGCCCAGTTGATGGATTATTCAGAGACAGAGACACCCTATATACGGAGAGATAGCCGTTCGTTAACTCAGGATGTCATGCAATCCATTCTTTGGCACGGCGGCATTATAGGTATGATTGGCGCATATTTACTTTTGGCTGAGCTCTTGGCGATGTTATATCAACCCACCTATGAGAACCAGGATGCCCGCAGCGTCATTGGGGTTGAGTTTATTGCCCCTGACTCCAACTCAACCTCCAGCCCTGAGGTGGCTAAGCAGGAGAAAATAGCCGCTCTACAATCACCCAAATCACAACCGTCGACGCCAGAAAAGCCGATCGTGATCAACGAACCCAAACAAGAGGAAGCACAACAGAAAATACAGCCTGTAAAAGCAGCGTTTCAACAAGAAAAAAGCCTACCGACACAAGTACAGAGGCAGGCCTCAC
Organism: Proteobacteria bacterium UBA1278; assembly: GCA_002308435.1. GTDB lineage: Bacteria > Pseudomonadota > Gammaproteobacteria > Comchoanobacterales > Comchoanobacteraceae > UBA7916. The sequence goes on from DBUY01000024.1 coordinate 12,735, forward strand.
GGATGGCATCTACCACCAGAACAAGTACCGCGAAAAAGATCAATATCCGTCGTAGTGTGGGTGCCCAATCATCCACACAGACAATTGGTTCAGTTCGTGCAGAGTCAAAAAAACAAAGCAACACACATGGCACGTTGAGACAAGCCAATGCACAAGTGCTCGCTGCAAAAAACACCAAGTCAAGCGCCCCAAAGATTGTAAAAAACAGCAGTGTGAAGAAAACAACAGAGTCGCTCACAAAGATCGCCACGACACCCAAGACAATGGATCGTAGTCGTAGTCGAGCCACTAGCGCAGTTAAGAAGACGCCAGAGCGCACACAAAGCCAGATTCGACAAGATGCAGAAAAGCAACGTCAGGTAGCCGCACGGCGCGCACAACAACTGGCCGATGACAAGCGTCGGGCAGCAATTGCCGCGGAACAGAAAAAGCAACGCGAGCATATGATCGTGCAGACTATTCAACGGTATGGCCAGATGATCACTGAGAAAATTCAGCATGTTGCTTTGTTCAACCCCGGTATGAATGGGCTCAAATCTCAATTGAAAATTCAATTGAAACCAGATGGTCATGTTCAAAGTGTCGCGCTGAGAGCGTCATCAGGTAACGCATCATTTGATCGACTGGCAATCAATGCAGTGTACAAAGCGGCACCGCTACCGCTGCCTGATGACCAAGAGATCAGTCAACTCATGATGCAGATTAACTTGACAATTCAACCCGATATCCACAGTCCGTCATCCGAATGACCATGGTTGGGTATCGCAGCTTACGATAACGGTATGGCCAACACCCGGACTAATATGGTATTATCCAAACATTGTTAGTGGAGTGTCCCATGCCCAGTTTTGATATTGTCTCAGAAATCGACCATCATGAGCTATCAAACAGCGTTGATCAAACAGCACGAGAAATAGCTAATCGATTCGACTTCAAGGGTACAACCAGTAAAATCACGCAAAGTGATACGGGTGTTGCTATTTTTGGCGATAATGACTTCCAACTCGAGCAGATCAAAACGATATTTTTGACCAAAGCAGCAAAACGTGGCATGGATGCACTATCCTTTGCGTTTAAGGACCCACAACCATACCAAGGCAATGTCAAAATGGACATGCACGTGAAAGAGGGGATCGATAAAGAGTTTGGGAAGAAGCTGACCCAGCTGATCAAGAGCGAAAAGCTCAAGGTGCAAGCAAGTATCCAAGATCAACAAATTCGGGTAACTGGCAAAAAAAGAGACGATTTACAACAGGTCATCACTTTTCTAAAGGGTCAAACGCTAGACCAGCCACTACAATTTCAAAACTTTCGCGACTAAACCCAATCCAACTATCCTCCCCAGTTCGCAGTGCATGACAGTCTGATTGCCGCAACCGATCAATTCACCACCAATCATTCACTTTTATTTGCACTAAGTGAATGAATTATGATAAAATTATAAATATTCTCTGATGACTTTAATAGTCAGAGCATAAAGAATAATAAATAATAAAAAGAACATATTATGACAAATCGTAAACAGCCATTGAATGTAGGCGATCAAAAAGATATCGCCACACGCACAAAAGACGCCAAAAAAGATGAATTTCTCGAGGTGATGCGTCTAACACTTCAAAGAAATTTTCTAGGCGCCGATGAGCAGTACCAAACCGAAAATGGCCAGGGAACCTGTAAATTGCCAGGCGTCATTGGCGCTATGCTTGAGAATTTGAGAGAGTTAAAAGGATTTCGACAAAGACAAGCAGCGATTCAGGACGCGATGGAGGAAAGACAAGCAGCCCAAACCGAGGCGAATCGAAAAGCAGACAAGCAACTATTATGGGCACCGAAGCGGGCGCCGCGGCCAATGTGCCAACATCGATTTGACGCACCATTTTTGGATTTGAGTGAAAATAGTAGGCCAGCAGTGTTGTCATTTTCTGACAACCAATACCTATCGAGTTTATCGAGCGGGCCAACTGAGCAAATGAGCGCAAGCACCTCAACACAGTCTACCTCCTCGGGAGAGTCTGATGGTTTTTTGCGTAGAGGGGTCACCGGTGGCTTGTTTGGCACTTTTGTTCTAGATCGTGCCAACCCGATCAGTCAATCAAATACTGAACACAGTGAAATAGCCAGCACATCGAGTAGTTCTATATGCAGTACTGAGAGGTTCCCAGTTTCCAGTAGTCGTTTGCGTGCCAAAGCATCAAACAAGCGGCGCCGTGTAAGCGCAGGATCAAATTCCAGGATGCGTGCAACAAAATATCAATCTGAAACAAACACAGATAGTGACGTTTCAAGCAATTCAGATGATCAAGCAGTGCAGATGAGTAAACGGCAGCGATCGTAATCACTGTCATGCCTATACGTCATGTTGTTGCTGCAAAATCCGTTTAAGTTTACAGAAGTATTTGACTTTTTGACACGGGTGATCAGACATGAAAAACTATGCGCATTGACAGTGAGCAACCACAATAGGCATAGCGACTATGATTAGGCCAATAAAAAGACATCAAAACGCTTCGCTTGAACACAGTAGTCGTCAAGCAGATAGTAAGAGTTTGTCAGCACACCAGCAGCAGCTTGATAGATATCATATGCAAAATTGTTTAGATCTCATCAAGGACAACTACGATCAAACAGTAGACGTACCGGTAGCAGCTGCGATCATCAATGAAGCACAGGAGGTGATCGGAGAATCGATTAATCAATCAATCACGAATAACGATCCAACAGCCCATGCTGAGATAGCCGTCATCCGACAAGCTTGCTTGCGACAAGGTAACTATCGCCTTTCCAAGTGTACGCTTTATGTTACACTCGAACCCTGTTTAATGTGTTTTTCTGCGTGCATGCATGCACGGGTGGATCGTATCGTATTTGCCGCATCAGATTACAAAGTGGGTATTTTATCACAGGCTGTGTACCCAAAAATACATGCAGCGGGTAATCATCATTTTTGCTGGACAGGGGGTGTTTTAGCCGATACCGCAAGCCAGAGAATTCAAGATTTCTTTCGACTCAATTGTCGTCAGTAGTGACCGATTATCACAAAGACAAAGATCAACGAGATAAAATTTTTGCCAACGCGCATACGCATTGATCAAGTTTGGGTGTTTTATCGATCACCACATGGCCAGAAACAAGTTAAAAACACGACAATTACCGGAAAAAAATGCAACAAATCGTAATTTGAGCTATACAGTCTATAAGAGAATCGGAAAATTCAATGACACTCATTGGAAAAACAGTGTTTATGACGGGAGGATCTCGTGGCATTGGTTTGGCCATTGCAAAACGATTTGCCCGGGATGGTGCAAACATCATAATCGCTGCAAAAACAGTCGAGCCACATCCGAAGCTATCAGGAACGATTCATACCGCTGT
>DBUY01000024.1:16525-28820 GCA_002308435.1 Proteobacteria bacterium UBA1278
GCATTTTGGTGGCATAGATATTGTGATCAATAATGCATCCGCTATTTATCTTCTTGGGCCAGAAATCCTCAAGACCAAGCAATATGACTTGATGTTCTCCATCAATGCACGCGGTTCCTATCTTACCAATAATCTGTGCTTCGAGTACCTAAAAAAATCACAAAACCCACATATCATTACCTTATCACCGCCGATTAACATGAAGAGTGAGTGGTTCAAGCGAAACATTGCCTATACCCAGTCCAAGTTCGTCATGAGTATGAACACGGTTGGTTTTGCAGAAGTCTACAAAAAATACGGAATCGCCGTGAATGCTCTGTGGCCACGGACAGTTATTGACACAGATGCAATTCGACATATTAACCCTGATTTAGTCAAACACAGTCGAAAAGATACCATCATGGCAGATGCGGCCTATTGGATCGTCTCACAAAAATCCAAACGCTATAACGGCAGATTCTTCACTGATCAAGAGGTGCTTGAAAAGTCTGGCATTGAGGACTTTAGCGCTTATGCAGTCGTGCCTGGAAACCCGCTCATACGTGATTTATTCATTGGGCATCCTGGCGATGCACTTAAAATGCTCGATACAAACGGCAATGATATTGATTCGAGTATCTGAATATACTGTAAATTAAAAGAGCCAAGCGTTTCGTCAAATACCTGATTTACGATCAACGCTTGATTCAGCCTTTTAGCGTGCTACACTAGTTTTATCAGAAACGATGTCGATTATTATGCTGCTATTTTTACTATGCGGGTTGTTATCCCTGGGAGGAACGACCCACGGACAGAGCAGTCAGCATGACTCCGATCTCACAGTCCCCATGAAGAACACAGACGGCACAGTAATTGGGCAAGTTTCACTCAAAGTATCTGAGAGCGGTGCATTATTTTCGGGAACATTCTGGAATATCGCGGCAGGCTGGCATGGTCTTCACCTACATGAAAACCCCGATTGTTCTGACGGTGACCAAGGGTTTCTAAAATCAGGGGGACATGCTAATCCCGCAAAGTATCTACATGGCGTCCACAATGAGAAAGGTCTACATCTTGGTGATCTAGCAAATATCTATGCATTTCCCGCATGTCAGGGCACAGATGACCAATCAGCCAGCGGACAACCCATTCAAGCGCGAACTCAGCAGATTATGACTGTGCTGACTGCAGCTGATGCACCGCGGTCATATGCAGTAATACTACATGCTGGTGCTGATGATTATGCTACGAATCCGACAGGGAATAGCGGAAAACGAATTGGTTGCGCGGTCGTGACGGTACACTGAGTGACTGCATGAATAATTACCGCTAGTAGCGTGCTAACCTATGCGCTTGAGTTTCGCTGTGTAATTTGCTAGGATAGCTCCGTAATTACCGAATGGAGATAAGTATGCATTTCCCCACCAAATCCGTGTCAGCTGGCAAAAATGTGCCTGATGAAATCAACGTATTCATTGAAATCAGTGCACACAGTAGCCCCATTAAGTATGAGCTGAATAAGGAGTCAAACACATTGGAAGTCGATCGATTTCTGTCAACCCCCATGGTATATCCATGTAACTACGGGTTCATACCAAGTACACTAGGCGACGATGGTGACCCATTAGATGTGTTAGTACTCAGTCCATTCCCGATTCAACCAGGGGCTGTGATTCACTGTCGGCCAGTTGGCATGCTTGAGATGGCAGATGAAGCAGGAAATGACGAGAAAATATTAGCCGTACCTGTCAATAAGCTCACCTCATTGTATAGCAATATCAATGAAACAACCGACCTACATGATGACACGCTGAAAAAAATTGAACATTTCTTTTCACGCTATAAAGACCTTGAGCAAGGAAAGTGGGTAAAAATTAAAGGGTGGGCGAATAGCCAATCAGCAAAGCAAATTATCGTAAAGTCGCTGCAGGAAGCAAAAGCGTGAATACAGTCATATCAACATGATTGATCAAATTTTACGTAACAACTTATCACATTGCGACTGAGAAACACCTGAGCATCGCCGAACTATGTGTGACGATCTATCATCGATTTGTGCTTAGGGCTGAAGTCCCACTGGTGGCTTCACAACATCCCGCAGAACCCGCCAGCACGAGACAATACTATTTTCGAGTGTATCAACAGATGGCTGTGGTTGATCACAAAGGCGGGCGCCCAGGTCACACAAAATTGGTTGATTATTTCGATCTGCATCAAGAATATGCACAACATAGTCAAGTATCTCTTGGCTGTAACTGGGAAGAGATCGCAGGCGTAGTGAAGCATCACGATTCGTTGTATTTGCCGGTAATGCACTGTGATAGTATTGATTAAGCACACAAACAACCTGCCTGAGATAACCAATAGCAGGGTATGCAGGATTATCTGTATTTAGAATCTCAAAAGAACTATCGTTGACGCGCGCAGTGACCGCCTGTAGCTTTTGCCGTACGCGGTCGAAGAGGTTATCGGGTGCTCCCAAGGGCTCGTCAGCTGCAATTTCAGTTGTGTTACGCATGACCATGTAGCGATTAAGAGCATTTAGTACACCATAACCAGCCTCAATAACAGGCGTCGAGTCAGCTCCGGTCGTATCCAGATTTGGGGTCGTGTAACCTCGAAATTGGTCAATAGCATCCGTGAGCTGCTGATGGATTGCAAGATAGCGCTGAGAGCTTGGTACACTTAGTGCTTGCAGGTATTCGGCAATTATATCGACGCTGCGTGATAATGCGTGTACAAGTCGATTATCTGTGCGAGTATTTGACGAACTGAGTTCTTGAAGTTGCGTGTTGAGACCGCGAGATAGTTCATCTTCAGACTGATTATCGGCAAGATAATCATTGACCTGTCTAGCCATCTGAATAAGGCGGGTCCGCGCAAAAAAGTAACGCCGAGAATCAGAGGTGGCTCCCCAATATCTACCAACACTTGGATCTGGAAGTCCTGATTGATGGACATGATGATCTCTGAGTGATGCAATATGGGGCTCAATGAAGAAACGACTATGTAATTTTGACGAGATACTGATAACAAGTACAATGACAGCTAATCCAAGTGCCCATCCACCCACTAATGAAACCATCGCTGGCAAAGATGCAATCGGTGTCCAGCTCAGATTTAGTTTGGCAAGTAAATCGGATAACCCAAGGGTGAGCGATGTGATTGTATAAAAGACATAATGTTGCTCGTGTGAAAATGCGTATGAATAATACAACAGTGTATTATACCAACGATCAGGAAAAGCAGTATAAAACTCGGGCTCCGATACGCGTGACCATTGATGAGAATTGAGTCCTTTTGAAATACTTGAGCGAACAAATAACAGTATCAGCAAGAAGTCAATCAAAATGTGTCGAAAGCGGGCAGGAAGAGCATACATAAGCAATCCTTGATATTTACTATTTGTGTTATTATAACATAACGAATAAGTGAATTACAATAAGTATAATATCAGATACTTAGGTTTTTCATGCTGCCATTACTGTTCAGTCCGAAAATAGTTAAGGGCAATACCCACATCACCTTCATTTTGTAAAAAACTGGTCAAGATCAGGCGGTCATTAAGATATGTGTCGATGCTAAGCCGATTAAAACGTGAATCATAGGGCGTAACGCGGTAGCGCAAAGCAAATGTTTTATCCAGTCGCTTTGACAACGTCACACCACTGACCTCCGGCACGTAATTATTATTTTCGTCAAAATTAATTTCGCTAATATCTACATTATCTAGAAAGGGATTGCTCTTTAATGCAGACAGAATATCCAATAGCTCGCGTACTTGGCCACTAGTTTTTTCTGATGCATAGGCGTTCAGCATTGAATCGATTGATTCTTTATTACTGCGTTTTGTAAAAGATGCATCAGTCAGTAAGGCAGTAATTATCTGAAAACTATTCATTGGCGCCGGGGTTGATCGATAATCAAAAACAAGCTTTTCAATTGGACCATATACCCGCACACCGTACTCTTGCATTTGGTCTCGACCATCAATATTACGAAGACCTCGAGCCATAATCAGTAGGTTAATCTCGGGTGACTGAATGGGGGTATCCAGCCAACTCAATGCGAGTTTTTTAACAGGTAGTGTCTGCCGGTAAATAACCAGGGACCCATCATTGAGTTGCAACTCACCATTTGCAGATACAGGTGTTCGATCAGACCCCGAAATTGTCAGATTGCCAGTTAGCAGCCCGTGAAAACCGAACACATGAATCAGTGTTTTTTGTCCCATATCGCAGTCAATTTTAAAGCGATAGGGGAGTTGTTCTAGCCGTTCTGATCCTGTTTGAATCAATGTTTCAGCCGGTAATCCCAATGCAGGTGTATAGACAGCAAGTCGGTAGTCCGCCGAGTTGATTTTTACTTTGCCAGTAATATCAATAATATGGCTCTGAATGACCGGGTTGATGTTAAATTGCATATCAACAAAAGCACCATTGGCATCAAAAAATTTAAGGGATTCACTCTCAATATTACTCGTCAATTGTCGAAACTCATCTGAAGACTGTGCGGATAGGATGATGTTGCCTTGAACAGTACTAATATTTGCTTGCACAGACAAATCTGGACGAAAAGTGCCAGACACATCAGCATGTTGAATATGTAAACCAGTATTCATAGGCAATCCATCAAGCAGCGCGCTGATATATGACTCTGTTAACTTAGCTGAGAATGACCCATAAATAACAGGCATGGCGGTATAGCTGACACCACTAAGCGACAGGTTTGCAGTTAGCTTTCCAGTGAGGTATTCGATATCCGAATTCCAATAGGCGAATAGGGCACGGGGTAAGCTATCAATGAGAAATTGTTGCATGCGAATATCAATAGCATAACGACCATCACGATATAACATCCCGGATAAACCCATACTACCCATTTGACTATCATTAGTGAGGGCTACGCGATCGTGGTAGATAGAGATTTTTTGCGCACCCGGGCTCAGTAATGGGCTATGATTCGAAGTGAGCTCTGAAATCACGATATCAATCTTTTCCTCGTGCGCTTGTGTTGTTAATTGGGCGGTAATCGGGGTCTGATCTTGCTGTGCTGTAAAGATATAATCACGTTGATTCGACCCTTGAATATTACCCAGTGCAATCTTCTCAAAAGTGAATTGGTTGTTTATACTCAGTTGGTCTAAACTGAACATAATAGCTGCATCAACCCAGCTAGACTGGCCAGGCAAGCGTTCATAATCAAGGGATAGTCCTTGCCCAGCATAGTCACCTAGGTAGAGCTGTCCCGCTCGAATTAATAGTTTTACAGACGGGTCACGCCACAGAGCTTGCAGGCTTCCATTCACCCGGACCCGTTCAGCTCGATTTTGACCAACCTGAGCTGTCGGAACCTCTGCTTGAAATGTGAGATCACTTTGATCGCCCAGTGGGCCTCTAATCTCAAAATGCCCTAAACGGTTTCGAAATTCGACATCAAGTTGATGTTGTTGTTCGCTTGGGGATACAGAGATCCGCAATCGACTTTGACCGATGCGACTTTGCGCTCTCACATGGGCACTCAAGCGACCATCCCGATAGTTAATCTGGGATGGTGAAAATACTAAAACATCACGACTTGGTAACAAGAGCTTGCCGTCAGCAGCAAGGTAGATGCCATTATTTTCTGTCATGGAATAATTGATCGTGAGCGCATCGATTGATTCGCCACTCACTATAGTGAGTGAGCGCTGTTCGTATAACCAGGTAAAGCGGTAGGAGGTTGCTAGATAGTCAGCTTGTAGGTATGCCGACTGCTCAGTGGGCTTTATCACCATTTGTAATTTATTCCACTGTGTTACCTGGTCGATCATTGCTTGCGTTTCTTTGGGAAACTGCGTCAGACCACGGTAGTTTGTGGCTGCGAGTTCAGCAGATTGTGCATCGACATTGATCCGTAGAGCATCAGAATAGGACCATTTTGCACTTATATTGTGCAGTGTAATCAAATCCGCGACGGTAGCCCGTTGAATTGACATCCCTGACAATACAGACCCGCGTACTGTCTCAACAGACACTGAGAACGGGAGCAAGGGCTTAGCAATCCAGATACAAATTTGGAGACCTGCTGTAGTTGTAACCAAGGCGATTATACTGAGGGCGATTATGAGGAGTAAAACGAGTGCTTGTTGCATGAATAGGATAGCAAAATGTGTTGGGCGTTTGGCGCTGCGTTGACGTCCCATAGTCTCTCCTAAATCGGTTGGTAGATACGAAAGTTCAAGCGAGGGCTTAATGATGGATTACTTGAATGATTGCGCAGCGGCCATGCGACACTGACTTCAAGATTACCCACGAAAGATTGCCACATGATGCCAGAGCCAACTGCATAGGATGCACGTGTGTCTGACCATTGTGTAAATGCATCGCCACTGTCTATAAAGACAAGCCCATAGAGATCGGAGCTGATTGCACGTTGTAATTCCAAGGACGCCTGATATAGGTAATTATTCGTGCGGGCATTATCATTCGGGTCGGCCCCGATACTATTGAACTCAAACCCACGGATTGAGTATGCACCACCAGTATAGAAAAACCAGCCGATCGGGAGCTGATCTTCATCACCACTAGTTCGAACAACCCCTTGTTTAAATCGGGCAAGAGCAGATAGTTTGGGTAGTATGCGGTAATGTAATTTTTGCGTCATAACCACACGAATAAAGTCAGCAGGCGTGAGTAATGGACGAAAATTTGCCATGATATCTTGTGTCAATTGCAGGTTGATCCGTCGCTGTGGATGGTTAAATTGTTGCGTGTACTCAACTTTTGGGTAAAGGAACTGATTGTTTATTTTCGAAGCACCATCATACTGTGATTGATCGAGTGCGTAATTAACTGACCATTCCCGGCGCTGCATACGGTACTGTGTAGGTCGTGTCACCAGAACATGACTGACAGATAGCGTCAAGTTTTGGTCTGTACCAACAAAATCAATGTCGTTATATCGATAACTCAAGCGAATCGTGTTGTAATCCTTAGTGGGATGCGTTCGAGGAATTGATAGTGTGGTCACAAAATAACGATACTGATTGCTAGACAACAATTCGGTTGTAGACTGCATCCCGCGTCGACTGAGTCGATTCCTCCTGATCGTAGCACTGTAGAAAAAATCATTAGAGGAGGTTATCCCAACGCCAACCCCATACTGTAAACGCGGTGTTGGCTCATAGAACACCTGAGTCGGAATCTGTCGATCTTCAAAAGCACCACTGAACGGCAACACAGTGATATAGCTAAACAAGTTAGTTGACTCAAGATTATTTTTATAGGCGGAGAGCAGTGCTTCGTCGTACATCATGCCAGGTTTAAAGTCGGCAAATGAGCGTAAATAATCTGGGTCATATATATTATTTGGGATGTAAATTGGACCAAATTGGTATCGGGGACCAGTATCGAGCTGTAGTTTGATTTGCGCACTGTAGCGATCTGGATGAATGGTTAACTGAGATGATTGAGTAGATGCGCTCAGAAAACCAAATCGTCGACTGACTTCCAGTAGCTGACTTTTCTGTGCGTCATAGTCATCAGCTCGGAAGACTTGACCGCGCGCGAGTAATGTTTGAGATTGGATCATAGGCGTTAAGAGCGCCTCACCAGGACCTGAAATTTCAATAGAGAATTCAGTGATTCGAACCGGCTTATTCAATTGACAATCAACATAGAAGATTAGGTTCGGTGATTGTTGCGGTGTCTGTATCTGACACTGCGCAGAGAAAAAGCCATACGGCTTTGCTGCTTCTTCAACAAGATCAGCAATACGTCGCTGGTATTGCTCGAGTCGAAATGCACTAACAGGTCCTCTCGGTGCGGTTATCTGTGCAGCGATCAAACGTTGCGCATTCGTTTGTAGATAGTCAGGGATTTCTTGTGAAAACTGAATTTGATAGTCTGATGCTGTCGCGCCAAGTGGGAGTATCAAAAACAAGAAAAAAAGCACCATCGCTATCAAGAGAGACTATCTCCGTTAATTATAGCCTACATGTGGTAACTGGCACCAGCCCAAAGGTCAAAAAGATAACGGTGAGTCGCGGTTTTTAATATAAAAAAGCCCATGTTATACTTTCATCAACTACACGACGTCAGTAAATAATCAATGCCAACGTTATCCAATCTTCCAGAAGTCGGACTCGCTATGTTAGGGTTCCCGCTATTTAGGGCACAAGATAGTGCCTCCTCACGCCTCTTTGCGCTCAAAGACCATGATCAAGAGTCAATTGGTCAAATGGTCATTGTGGAGCAGCAAGGTGTGTACCAAGATTTTTTGCGCGCTTTTTTCAACACCCGATCAAACCAACTGGTAGAAGTCGCCCCTGAATTACTAAATCAAGCGCTCGAGAAGCAGAAAATGTGGGTATGGAGCTTTCACAGTGCCGCAAAACAACGCGCGTTTATGCCAACGCTCGAAAAATGCACTTTTGGCCAAGTCATTATGTTGGGATCAGCACAATCTTTGTGGATCTGCCTGCCTAGTCCTACTGAATGGATGCAAACTGCTGAGACCAAGCGCCGTTACTGGAGAGATTATCAAGAGTTATTTTGCACTTAGCAAACGCATTTGTTATCATATTGCAGGCTTTATCGGAGAATAGCGGTGGTCGTCACAAATCAAACATCAACAGACACGGTAGTCATTAATTTAATAGAACAGGAGCGTGTCCGGCAACAAAACAACATCGTGTTGATTGCCTCAGAAAATTTTGCTAGCCCTGATGTTATGCGTGCGCAAGGTAGCGTGTTGACAAATAAGTATGCAGAGGGCTATCCCGGACGTCGCTATTATGCCGGTTGTGAATTCGTCGATCAAATCGAACAACTTGCGATTGATCGAGCGAAAGAATTATTTGGCGTTAAACATGTCAACGTACAGCCACACTCTGGCTCACAAGCAAATCTCGCTGTATTCAAAGCAATACTGAAGCCAGGTGACACCTTCATGGGGCTCGATCTAGCCCATGGCGGCCATCTATCTCACGGCTGTAAAGCAAATATTTCCGGGCAGTACTACAATGCAGTGACCTATCGCCTGAATGCTGAAACAGAAGCGCTCGATTACGATGAGATTGAGCAGCAAGCAATTGCCTGTCAACCAAAGCTGATCATTGCTGGATACTCAGCTTACTCTCTTCAAATTGATTGGGCGCGGTTACGCGCTATCTGTGACAAGGTAGGGGCTAAACTGCATGCTGATATTGCGCATATTGCTGGTTTGATCTCAGCAGGACTTTTTCCGTCACCAACACCCTATGCAGATGTCATGACCACCACAACACACAAATCATTACGTGGACCGAGAGGGGGCATGATCATGGTGCCACGCGACGAAGCGCTGGCTAAGCGTTGCGACCAAGCAATCTTTCCTGGGCTACAGGGTGGGCCGCTGATGCACATTATCGCTGCAAAAGCAGTTGCTTTTCACGAGGCCTTGCAACCAGGTTTTGTTGAGTATCAGCGTCAAGTGATTACAAATGCTCAAGCCATGTGTAAAGCATTTCAAGCACTTGGCTACAAAGTGACCTCCAATAGGACGGATACGCATTTATTTCTCGTTGATCTCACCGACAAAGAGCTGACTGGTAAAGTGGCTGAAGAAGCCCTTGATCAAATCGGCATTATTGTGAATAAAAATACTGTGCCCAACGATAAACGCTCACCGTTTGTCACAAGCGGGCTACGTATCGGCTCTTGTGCAATCACTACGAGGGGCGCAGACGCAAATGCCATGAAAGAAATCGTTGAGATGATTGACAAGTGTCTCTCAAATCATTCGGATGAGGCAGTTCTCAGTCAGTTAAAGCAGAAAGTAAAGGCATTCTGCCAACGTTATCCAATTTACGAGTGAGATGTCCCTATGTGGTGCCCACGTTGTAAAGAAAAAGAAACTAAAGTGATCGACTCACGCGTTGCAAAGGAACTGGTTTGTATCCGTCGTCGACGAGAATGTGTTGCATGCGGGTATCGGTTCACAACACGCGAATACATCGAGGTGCGCTATCCTCGCGTCGTCAAGCGAGGCGGTGGGCGTTCACAGTTTGACGTCAGCAAGCTGCGCCGAGGCGTCAGTCGTGCCCTGGATAAGCGACCTGTTACATCAGAGCGGTATGAGCAGATGATTACATCGATCTGCGAGCGGATTTGCGAGACATCGGAAGATGAAATCACCAGTCAGGCAATCGGAGAATTGACACTCAAAACGCTGCAGCAAGAAGATGAGGTTGCCTATGTGCGATTTGCATCTGTCTATCAAAGCTTTGACAATATAGAATCTTTTCACGCACTCATCGAGCATATGCGAGAGCAGAAAGAAGAACAATTAGAAACACAGACAGAAAGCGAACAGAGTGACGCAGGGAGAACAACATGACACAGAAAATGCCTAAGAAATTTCATCAAAAGCGTCAAGCACGGAAAATCGTATTCAGTGCATTGTATGCTGCGCGGGTTACTGGTGGAAAAATTGATCTCCAGGCAGTCGAGCAGCAACTGAATGAAGATGAAAGTTCTGATATTGACTATGCCAAGACATTATTAACATCCTATGAGACGCACCAAGAAACAGTCACACAACTGATCTCTGATGCATGCAATCATAAGGCACGATCTGGTAATACAGATGTTGAACGCGCAATTCTAGAAATGGCAACTGCTGAGCTCATCGCAGCCACAGTGCCTAAGAAAGTAGCAATCAATGAAGCGATAGAAATCGCAAAAATATATGGCGCAGAGGACGGCTATAAATATATCAATGGTGTCATGGATCGTATTGCAAAAGAGATCACATGATGGCATCGACTACACGCGCTTTCCAAATCACTGACTGGTGGAGCTTTGGTATGGGAACGGGCTTTATGTGGCCAAGTGGCACGGTTGGTAGTGTACTTGGAATTGGGTTGGTCGCGATCGCACATCAGATAGGTAGCCAGACGTGTTTATTGATGATGACAATAGGGGTTACAGGCCTTTCCTGGTGGGCATGTATCAAAACATGCCGAAAATTGAATCACGATGATCATCCCTGCATTGTGAGTGATGAGGTAGTCGGTATGATGTGGACAATGATTGCCGTGCCATTAACTATCAAAAGTGCATGGATAGGATTTGTGCTTTTTCGATTATTCGATATTATCAAGCCATGGCCCATCAGTTTTTTTGACAGAGCGCACCGCTGGGGAGCACACGCGGTGATGCTAGATGATGTGATCGCTGCTTTGATGGCAAACCTGACGATACAGATTTTCTATCTGAGCATGCTCTGATCTTGAATATTTTGAATGACACCGGGCAGCTCATTGATGTCGATGCAGTATTTCAGGGGCTGAGGCAATATTTCGCGAAAGTCAGTTTCTTTAAGCACGCCAGTTAGTGTGATGACACAGGGCATCCCTGCCTGATTTGCTGCCAGACAATCATTGACATGATCACCAATGACCAAGCATGATTCAGCGGGCAGTTGAAGCATCTTTTGAATAGCAATGAGCATATCTGGTCGCGGTTTTGCAGGATAAACATCGCTGGTAGCAATATAGCGAAAACAGTCCTGCAGTTGATATTTAGCCAAATTTCGATCGATAATAGGCCGCGTACTATTTGTAAATAAACTCAACGAGATATTGCGAGAAGCTAGCCAAGATATGGTTTTTTGCTCCAGAATTAATGTACGTGAGTTTGTTGTCATCGAATGACTAAGGCGATTAGCAAGCGCCTGACATTGAGCAGGCGTCCAGTCAGGTTGCTGCAGAAAAGCGAGCGCTTCTACCGCAGTCATGCCCGATATAGCCTGACAGTCTACTTGAGATGGTTCAGGTAAGCCGCTCGCTAGGCATGCGTCTTTAATAATCGTAAGGCGATGCTGAACATTAGACTCGACAGTACCACACCAATCTGTGATGACAGCCTGAATAGTTGGGGTTTTATGATCTCTGAGTGACATGAGCCCCAAGATTTTCTGTGTAGTGATCAGGATCGTTAGGATCACTTTCGGTGCTTAGTGAACGCTCGCGCGAGATGTTAATTAGCGAGCTAGCAGCAGCCGCGGAACGAGACTCGGGCACATTAGGGAAATGAATTTTTGAACCGTTAGTCCCTGGCCAAAATACCCCATGAATGAGTGAATCTACGAGCGAATCGCCACCAAGACAAAGAAATAAAGTGCCAGAGAAGACACCTGACACAACGCCAATCATAAGTGGGTAGGCACTGATCGCAGTGGTCAGCACAACCGGCTCAAACAGATATAACCCACCCAGGCACCCCATTATTTTGGATGCACCTTCCACCATTTTGAACAAACTGTCTCGCTCTGGAATGAAGCGAGCACGCTG
>DBUY01000074.1:0-261 GCA_002308435.1 Proteobacteria bacterium UBA1278
GAATAAAGCTTTGATTGTGACTGCGTAAAGCTCACCGGCCAATTGTCTGGCTGAATCTGGAACAATATCATCATGAAGCGTACTCCCAAGTAAATCAGGAAGCACATCTTCAATCTCATGAAAATAATTCTGTAAAATCTCGCGAATGCGACCAGGGTCATTCGATCCGAGAGAATCTTCAATGATTTGTCTAGTGACCATATAAAAATCCCTTTAGTCCTGTATTATTGTTATTTATTCGGGCTGTCTGATAATCGAGAG
>DBUY01000074.1:638-3281 GCA_002308435.1 Proteobacteria bacterium UBA1278
CCTTCTATAGGTCTCTCGGCTTTGAGCTTGTCTCGATCAGCGAAAATATTTTCAGTGATAAGAGCGTGATGATTAATACATTTGTGTACTCTCAAAGCTGACTCAGGACAAACCAGACCATAAGTGTGGACAAGTGGGCGTACGATAATCTCAGCAATACGAATTACCGAGTTCATAAGCAAGTGAAATATGCTCAATGAACGCGTACAGATATCCTCGATTGTGTCGAGCAGGCTTAAACTAGCAAAACCATGTTTATATACCAGAGCATCAGTGGGATTAGCTTGATGCTCGAGGAGAGCGGTATTCCAGCCAAACAATGTACTCACTTGTCGACTGATCAATGAGGTCAGCGGTGAGAGAATACAGTCTATCAATTCAGATACTGCAAGAAAATTGAAGAATAACAGTGTCAGAACACTGAAATAGTCTAATGCGCATTGAATCAAAAGGTCAGGTAAAATACAAAGCGCGGACAAAAATATCTGCTGTAGATGAATCATTATGAGTGAATAATAATTAACCACCTGTCGACTGATATACAGATTAGACATGTCAAGATGTTGCATCCTCGTACATAAAAGCCATTCAAATTGTTTAAACATGCCAGCTGGTGAGCCATCTCCATCATAATAGAAATCTAGATCAGCCAAATCTAGTTCACGTAAAAATCGTGATAAGGTTGACAAGAAATAAAAAAACATCATCAAGCAAGCTGCAGGCACAGTTAATGCCACCATAGACTGTTCCGCGATAGCAGCAAGTGTAATCACTGAACAGACACTGGCAACTATCAGCATAAGTATCATTATAGGATGGTTCGCTGCATCAAGAACAGAATGGATAATTGGACGATCGGTACAGATCGAATAACCATTGGACAATCTTTGTGTGTATCCCCCCCTTGATTTTCCGTTATCAGATAGCTGTTGATGAGATTGATGAAGAGGATATTGCTGGGATGTCACATCATTATCCGCTGTATCTCCAGCAGCATGGGTTGTTCCTGGTTGTTTGGAAGATTTCCAATCTGCCACGAAGCTATTTAATGACGTCCTGCCAACACGCTTAGCCTTATTCGATGATTGTCTTTTAGTTTGATTTAGCGGACGATTAGGCTGATGTATCTCCCGAGTCACCCCCTGTTTTGCTGAGTCAGAAACCGGTGGGGCGACAGCTGAATCGTGCTCTACTGGCGATGCATCTCGGTGAGAGATCGCTTGGCTCGAGTTCAAATTCGTGTGATTGTCGACATGCATAGATGTTTCGGCGTTATCATTCTTCGTCTGGTCAACTACGACACGAGCGGTAGGGATTTCCAGCCCATCTGTATGTGTATGAACGAGTGGATCCTGCTTAATATTGTCATCTGCTATTTGTGAAGCAGCCTCTGCGAGAGTTGCCACTTCATTACCAGTTAATTGATTGGCTTTGCGTTCAGGGGTTTTACTTTTAGCTCTCGGTTTCGTAGTTCGGCGTTCAGGTGTCTGACTTTTATCTCTTGAGTATACAGATTTACGCACTGGGATTTCAGCGCCTGGGGATGTAGCCTGCTGAACTGTTGTATTACCGTCATGCTCGCTGGGTAGTGGTGATGCAACGAATTCAGTTGAATCCGAGTGACCCTGTGATGATGGCGCCTGGTGAATTCCCTGTTTAGCTTCTTGACGTTCGCTATTGCTGTGTGATTTGTTCGACCGATTCGAATTACGATTTTTTTTCTTACCCATATAACCTAATCCCAATTGAAGATTAACCGTCACATTATCACAATGCAATGAGAGCGGTCAAGAATGCAGCGGGATAGACAGATGACCTTCAATACAACAATAAAACTGTGGGTAATTGTTGAAGTTAACTTGTTAAAATACCGATTTGTAGAGGATGGTGTACGATATGCAAGCGCTACAGTCGAAAATTTACTAACAGCGTACCACAGGCTCTAAAAGTATTATCTCATCGTTTCTCGTCTCGTCATCAAACTAGTGAAAGAGTGGAGGCAGTAGCACTTCTCTCAGTCAACCACTCTGATAATCGACATAAAAAGTAGACAAAGGAAATACCTGTTGAGCGCGTGATGCACTACAGAATTGAGTATCTTCATCCTGTCGCTGCACCAATAAAGAGACAGTAAATTAATATTCAATGGCGTGTGGAGTTATCATTAAACGCTAATGGTTTTTTCTGGCATCAGCATTTTTTTTATGTTTTGCTATGGCCTATAACCATAAAGGTAAAGGATCATCATGCTTATTCAACAAATCGCACTGACCGTTACAGCAACGCTAACTTTTATCGCAGCAGTTTACTATGGACATACAGGATATCAGTTATCAAATCCCAGCTTTAGATTATCAACAAGCCCACTTGGGACGTTTGATCTTATCAAACAAAAGGTGCTACAGGTCTGCGCATTGGACAATTCCGATGCACAAAAACTCTCTGCAGAAGAAATCAAGCAAAGGAAACATGAGAGTCCCTCTGATGCGATTAGAGCTCGCAATGCGGAATACAAAACACAACAAGACAATCAAATTTATGCACTCTGTTCAGCAATCGCATCTGCGGCATGTGTTGTTGCACTCTATCTAACAAAGAAGGGTAATTCCGATGGCGATGAAATGGTGCTAGATGGAAGATTCA
>DBUY01000074.1:3608-14438 GCA_002308435.1 Proteobacteria bacterium UBA1278
GGAAGATTCAAACAAAACCTGAAAGCAGCATATGAGCGCTGTCAAAGATTACGTGAAGACCTTAATCAGAACTCTCCTGAGTTCATAAGTCTTGTCAATTCTTGTGGTGAATTTATAGAGAGCCAATGTATGAAGGAGAATAAATATGAGGGCGTTTTACAATCTGCAGGCATGTTACACGAACTACAGAACATGATGAGTATTCCAAAAGAAGGACAACAACAGAGCAACAGGGAGTTTCTTCAAGAAAATCTACTGAGTGCTATCTACGATGACTACCAACGAAATTCATCGGATTCGCTGTTTGTGATCGCAAGTAGCCCCACGTTTCGGAATGCAATATTTAGAACTGTCCGAAACGCGGGGAAAAGAATTTTTTACTCAAAGGAGCTTGCACAGAAAGTCAGTGCCCGCGAAGCGCTCCATCAGGGAGAGCTAATAGATGATCTCGCAGAGAATATGCTAAAACCCAAATGGTTTGCAACAATCCAAGGTGACAATTATGAATATGGTCCTTTTCAAGATTTTTTTGATTACCTCAAAACAGCTACATTTGGTGAAGAGAATACTATTTGGGCTGAATTGAGGACTGAATTTCACAATGCTATTCCGCAGCAGCTTACTTACTTTTGGCAGATCGGCAGCATACTTCGGGAGATCAGCAGCTTACGTGAAGATGAAGGTTTTTTGAGGTACGGCGAACAATGTCACTACAATTTGGATAACATGATGTCTCAGATTAATAACAGAGATGACCCTTACGACAGAGATAACCCTTACATGAACAATGACTCTGAGCCTCCGTTATTGAGAGATATTGATAATTTTTTAGGTGAGTTTATTTATAAATCAGCAGACCAAATTCGGCGCAACGGGTTCGACACGCAAAAAAAACGTGAAAATCATAGTATTGAAGATCTAATGAACTTTGCAAGTCGTATGCGCATACAAACTGAGAATCATGCTCAGAAATCAATAGTAAGCACCTGATATACATGTGCATAAGATGGACATCATGGCGCTGCTAATCGCTCTACGGCACCGTAGAGATCTGGGTTACCAGTGCGCAATATAGCTTTATCCAGGGATGTACGAGAGTTTATTTTACTT
This sequence comes from Proteobacteria bacterium UBA1278, assembly GCA_002308435.1. Lineage (GTDB taxonomy): Bacteria > Pseudomonadota > Gammaproteobacteria > Comchoanobacterales > Comchoanobacteraceae > UBA7916. The sequence continues at coordinate 4,719 of DBUY01000074.1, forward strand.
ATTTATTAGAGTGTCTAGTGATCAGGTATAGGATTACGCCACCGCCCAATAGGTACCCTGACACGCTACCAAAGAGAAAATAAACCAAAGTACCGACGCTAGCGAAAATGACAGTCGCCAGTAAGAGTACGAACGCCAGTTTGAGAAGATTCATAATAAGTTGAGTGAATGGAATGTTGAGTAATCTATTTATCATGATTATTATCCAGTAAATTCATTATTTTACATCTCAGTTGTAGCAAACATATAGTGCACGAGTCAACAAAGGACAAACGCGGTGATGATCAGTATTCACCCAATATAACAACAAGTGAACAAGTCTTTGATACAGACGCGTCGCACGACACACTAATTTGCGGAGATCATAGTAAAAAGTGGACAAAGACGATATTGGTATACTGATATTTTATTGTTAACGAATTGATTATGAACAATAATATTGTTATAGTATATCGAATGTTTTGAGAAGTACTCATGGTTTCATTTGCCTATTCCCCTAATGATGCTGATTTTAATCGTAGACACCGTGAAGAAAATCTACGGTTTCTAAACCGATACCAAACAGTCAGTCAGCCAAAATTATATGGTATCCCGCTATGGGCATACCAATATGGTATTTATATCATCTACACTGTGTTGTGTGCGATAGTCGCGCTGGATCCACAAACCTATCTATATCTATTTCCACTATTCTTAGTCAATGTCATTATGGTGCCAAGTTTTGCATCTATTTCAAGGATTTTACGTGAATTGCAAGTTTCGTTTAACGATGATGTTGATAACGGATGGAATGACCGGTTCAATCGTGCAGTAATAATCGCCAGTGCACGTGGCTTGTACCCGAACAGTACCGACAGCCCATCACTATTTACGCAAATTACGTCATCTATACTTCCTGACAGTGATGGAATATCGCAACGACACCTACGCGCAATATTTCTATCAATCCTAAGTATCCCAAGCACACTCGCCTTACAAACTATGTATGATTTATCATCTCTTTGTGTCGTTTTCGTGATGAATCATTTGATTGTGTTTGAACTAATTGCAGAGTCAATCAGTCTTATTGCAACGTCTGCTGCAACGATACGCTGGAAACGAGTCAATGAAACGACTGACAACAGTAACGAAAATTTAGTGTTACACAACGAAACCGATCCGGTTGATGACAAAATCAATTTAATTCAGCACCTAGCGGGATTTTGTCTCGATTTAACAAAAAGAAGCCTAAATATTTCCATCAATATGGCGATACGCTGGGTAGAAATCATACTGCGTCCATTAGTGCATTTATTAGGGATTACTAATCCACTACTTGCGAAAAATCTACACCAATCCACCGTAGCACATGCAATGCAGCCTTATCCTGGTGTTTACCTAGCCCCTTACATAGGTAATAGAGACAACGCTGACGAAAAACAAGGTATGAGAAATACGAGCACATGGCAGAAACTGCAATATCACCAGGAATTCGACCCAGTAGACTGGCAAGAATCACAGACACTGTAGACAACCACTGAATGCCATGTGAAATCACGGCACAACAGCGAGCGTAACTAAAACACAACAGCAAGAACAAGCGGTATTATGGACCACAGGAATTTCACATAAACGGTATAAAAATAGACCGCTAATTTCATACAACAAACGATATAAGTGCAAGATCGGTTAAATCACGATTTTATGATAAAAGGTGAGGGGAGTAGTTTCACCAATCACAGCCAGTAATATGTAGGAAAAATTCAGCATGCTGATTTCACCTCGACAGTGAACGTAAACATAGATCAAAGTGAAGTAATGAATGAAGATCAATCGATGTACGATTTGAAGATAATAGTTCACTCCGCAAGCATGAATAATTTGACTAGTAGCTCGCTTATCAAACACGAGTACAGAGAAAACCTTGCTCTAACAAACGGAGACATTGAGTATACTGTTTGTTGTACGCACAGATAAATCACATATGATAACATCGTAGTAACCGGTTCATGCGACCAGTCCATAACACATGTGCACGAGATAATATTGAGAAAAGTTTTAATTGAGTTCAGTGAAGCAAATCGCTTAAGTGAGAGACTATCATGCTCCAGCAAAGAGCTATCTTGAGAATCAAGATATCAACCATTCAAATCTCGATGAACATGATTATCTGTGTGAAATCAGTACATAAACAGGATATGACTCGACCTATGAGAGAGGTTCCAGTAATAACATTTACCGGAACTATAATCCAAACCCATGCAGTTTAAGTGTCAATGTCACTGCTCTATCAATACAGATGATTAAACGCTGATCATAATCATGACTCTATTGATTGTCGAGACGTCTCAAAGTATCTGAGAGACAACAATAACCACCGCATTGTCCTGACAGCGTTACATGATTTCACATACATAAACAGTATCAGACCAATCGACTGCATGTTCAGACAGATGATACACAAAAATACAATCTTGTGTGATAATGATAAAGTGAAAAAGCAATTCACATTATCTATTTTAGATCATGAATAAGTTGATGATCAGTTATTACTGATCGATAATTTTTGTCAGCAATCGTCAAGATCCGAGTTCAAATTTATCATCATAGGTATGATTCTCATTATACCAAGAAATTGATCAGAAGATAGATTACTACAGATAATGACAAACCTGTTTAATGCTGCGTGACGTCAGATCTCTTGACATCATAAAATCGACATTTACACTAGAATCATGAATCACAAAAAGATTGAAATCTGGCGCCCTGCCCTCTATCTAGCAAATATGTGCTTCATCAGCTTAATTCCATTGATATGCACTGCTATATCAAGTCAATCTGGGCACAGTAATGCATACTTATCGACCATAAGTGCCAGTTATTTACAGTTCCCCGAACGGTTAATCTTTGCAATTGGGGTTGCTATATTTGTGGCTATTTATGGCTTCGTCACAGGACCAGTTAGTTCAAATATCATTAGCAATAAACAACATGGACGTTTCGCCCATCAAACTGAGATACTGATTCTCAGCGTTTGGTTTACGATCGCTGCAATTCCTGCACATCTTGTCCTCGGATTACATGCAAGCTTAGCGGGAATACTTGCTGGCGCATGTTTGCTCTGGATGAGTACAATCATTGAACACGCCCGATGTATAACATGGCTTCTTCATCTGAGACGTATTCTATTCACACTGGCCTGTTTTTTTGCGTTTGCAATGATTGTCTCATTCCCACACCGAATCGTATTTGAACTCAGTGCTGATCGGGGCAATATTGATAAACTTCTCTATCTGCTTGGTCTGGATAACCGATGGTTTATATTTGCACATTTCGAGTGGGCATTTTTTTATACAGTCATACTATTTTTTGTAACTTGTACGCCAACACCACCAAGGATGCACTGATATTTACCATGAATTAAGTACAGTAGCAGATAGAAACAAACTGCTATTGACGAAAAAGTCTCTTGCCTCATCTAAATGTGCCAACAGCGTGAGTTGACAAGCGCAAAGGCTGTGATAAGTTGTCTATATATAACATCTGGTATTTGAGACATGACTTGTAATATAGATCAAACAGACCGCATAAATCGTGCTTGCCTCGGCGCACTACTGATTGTTTCTGCACTTCTGAATTTTTCACAACTATTTTATCTCGTTGTCGGTATTATACTTATTGGCCAAGCATATATCGGCTGGTGCTCCATACCAGCGATATTAGATCAATTCAAATCGAAGAAAAAAAAGAAAAAGTGATCAATACACGCATGTGATTTATCAAAAAATACCTAACAGGCTCATCGTGCTGTGATGACGCTAGCAATGTGACTTAACACTTGAAGTATTTGACAAGTGTGACTTAGCTAAGTTAGCGTGTTGACCAAGACAACACTGAGAGAACAATGACTTTAAAAAACATCGTAATAGAAACTGACAAGGTTTATAAATGTCTCATTAATGAGCTCAAACACATCAGTGAATTGCTCGATAAACTTGACATCAGCACGGAAGAAAAAATTGAAATCGACCAATTCTATACTGACTTCCCGGAGTACTGCCAGAATGAGCTCATGGTTTATGCCATGTGCCAATTTCCAAGAATTCTATACAGCGCCCCAGCTGGACAGTACAACCACATTATTGATTCAGGGCCTAACAAAGACAAGAGTGCAATCTATGGCTTATTTAAGCAACCACACGCACTAAAAGTACTCAGTCAAATGCCGAATATTGTTGCTCAATTCGCACCATCAACCATAAATCATATAACAGAAGCTGGAGGCGCTGAAGGGTTATCGCCAGTGTTTTGGTTATGCTATCATGCCGAGGGACACCAATTAATGCGACAGTTCCCCGATTTAGCACAAAAGATTCAAGGGCAATCATTCAATTCACCAGCTAGTTGCGAAGAACACCTAGATATGAGTCCATGTGCGCTGCTTTTTAGCTCACTCAGCGGCATAGATATGCTAGATAATAGCGGATTACTCGCTATCATGAACCACAACGGACTGAATCATCGACGCACAGTTCGCATACATGAATATGACGTTGGAGTTACTGAATACGCATTCGCGCCTATTCACTCATTGACGCTGAAGTGGAATAGATTTCACAAACAAACAATGACGTTGTTCCATGACCATCTCGAGCTCTTCCTACCACACATGCAATCTAAAGATCTGTGTGAGATTGAACCATCCATGTGGCAGTCATTACTTCACACACTGTTTGAAAACGAGTGCTTTGTCTGTCGGCTTGCACACATGGCACAATCCGGGAGACAAGATATCGTTTCACAATTTCTAGATCAGATAACGCCCGAAGCGCTAAATCGAAATATCACCGATAGCGCAAATCAGGAGACATCCGGCGTGTTTTCGCATAACCCATCATCCCCACTATCGTGGCTCTGCAGCACGGAATCAGGATGCGAGCTCATACAACAGTTTCCGCAGATAAAATCAAAGATCACAGAGTCTGGTTTTAACCACATACAAGAAACTGGCCGTGCAACAGATGGCATGACCGCAGCATACCTACTCGTTGCAAAACCATATGGGCGAGAAATCTTTGGCCTCTATCCAGGGCTTGTCGATCTCATTAATGAAAACAGTCTCAATTCGGCACCTGAAGAGAATATCAACGAGACAGACAGTGAAAATGGTGTAAGAGGTGGAGAAAGGATGAAAGACTGGATACTGTATGGATGCGATCTCGATAGAAATACCTCAGACACTGAGTTGAGAGGACGTATCATCCTAAAACAGCGGATTATTAACAGTTGTAGAATAGATCCAGAGACAGCAAGAATCGAGCCAACTGATCATAATATAAGCGGTTATAATAGCATATTCAGTGAATACGATGGGCGCACTGGAATCCACACGGCAACCAATGAGAATAAAAAATAATCAGTCAAATAGCTGATTTCTTGACATAGTGACCCATACTCGGCACGATGTTTAGACAATGATTATTGAATGCATCGTGAACTGGCGTCCGTTTATTTATATCGCTAACTTAATCTTTATCAGTATACTCCCACTCATCTGCTATACGATGTCGACCCAAGCCGGCCACAGCGCGCCGTATTTATCCACAATTAGCGCGAACTACATGCACTTCCCAGAGCGTCTACTATTTTTCATCGGCAGTGGCGTATTTGTGACAGTTCACTATACAACGACCAAACTCGTGTCATCGCGTCTCATTAAAAAGAAACTGCCGGCGCTCTTTGCCGCACGTCTCGAGATGCTCCTCCTTGCAGTCTTCTTTACAATAGCCGCAATTCCAGCGCATATTGTCTTGGGTCTGCATGCAACTTTGATGGGGTTGCTTGCTGGTGTTATTTTATTATGGATGCATACGCTACAAGAGTACACGTATCAAGGTCGATTAACTGATCAGATTCGACAAGCGCTCTTTGTCGCTGCCTGTGTTATGGCATTTGGCATGATTGTCTCCTACCCGCATCAGATCATTTTCGAACTGGGCGCGGCGCGTGCTGATATGGCCAAACGACTTCATCTACTCGGACTGGATGATCGATGGCTGGTCTTTGCCCATTTCGAATGGGTGTTTTTCTATATTGTCATTCTCTTCTTTGCAACCCTAGTGACAGCGCTCACTAATCACAATCAGAGACGGTCAAAAAAGCAACTTAGGTCGACGAAGCGTAAGTAAAAACCACGTCACTGAGCCAGTCTAGCCTGGCTTGATATTCTGCGTTTCTTCATTGAGCGCTTGTGCCAGTTTAGCACCGACCTGCATATCATTATCGACTGATTCTAAGTCGACAAAAACTAATGATTCAAGTTGTGTAATCGATTGTTTAACAGAATCCGGTATATGTTGCCATTGATGCATTCGTGTAATAGCTACCTGAGTTTCACTAATAATGCGTTGAATGTTCATGAGTCGATTATATTGACCGATCCAAGTAATCGCGGTACGAACAATACCCTGGTGACGAGTATAATGATCTAGCCGTTGATTGAGCCACTGTAGTCGGTCTAACCAAAGCGACAAATCAACTTTCTGTATTAACTGTCGGATCATGTAATGGTTAGGAGATGGACGATCAGGTGAAAAGTAATCCTGCGTATCAGCTATCATGCGGAGTAAGTTCAGGTGCATCTGCCGAAGTTGACTATCAGCGCATTGATTGTGACGTATTCCCTCTCGGATCCGCTTAAGTGATTGCATCACCTGATTCCAATTGAGTAATTGATCTATGACATGTTGTGTCTGATGACAGACAAGACGACGTGCGGTCTGTTCAATCGTCCAACACATGGCTTGCTGCAACAGGCCTAATTTTTGACCAAGAAGACAGCTTTGATCGATGAATAGCGGCCATTGATCGGTTTCACTTAACAATTGTTCTAACTTCTGTTGGACTCGCATCGCTTGTTGCACATCTTGTCGATACCATTGTTGATTTGGCAGTAATCGAAAACGATATATATAGGCACTCTGGCGTGCTTCGCTGGAATCGCCATAATGGCTAAGCGATGCAATAAATTTCTGCAACATGGCTTGAATAGACAAACGACAAAAACCACGCACAAAACGTTGTTGTGGGTTCATACAATATCTGTCTGTGTAAGGTTGAACAGTTGCTGCATAGTCAGAGGCAGTGAGTAATCCTTGCTCAATATGCTTTGTTAATCGTTCAAGTTGATTGCAAACCGTCTTGCGCACGCGCGTGTTCGGTGATGATAGTTGAAAATCCTTTTTCATATCGCATTCCTATAAATTTGGTTGATATATAGCCCATTAGCAGCGATATGTGGGGTTTTTATTTGAGAACGGGAGAGTGGTTCACAGTCGAGTTGTGTTATGTTATTGGTTGTAGGCTGAATTTAAAATATATCCGTCAATTTACACACTGAGAGCAGATCATGACAACAGCAGAACAAATCGAACTCTATTTTTCTCCAGCAGCAGATTTGATGCCGAAACAATTGGCGACATACAAAAAAAGAGAGGGACTTTACAGAAGCTCATCACCTTCTTTGAAAATAATATGCCACTAGTAAAGGTGGTAGTGAAGTATTGTTCTGTTTGGATACCATTTTTCATCATATGCGGTGTAATCGTCTCAAGTCCAAAGTTACTTGTTGCGAGTCTGTGTATCGCAGTGCATAGTGTATGGCACTTAGTTTTAGCAACCTTAGAGAATATGGGGGATAATCAGCTACCTCAGTTATTTGCATATATTTTTTATAAATCGAGAGTCATACAATGGCAAGAATTAATGCCCTGGTCAGAACGGCGCGCTTACGAGTTCAATATTGATAACGCGAGCGCAAGCTATGATCTTGATACACACTATATCTTCCGAGATATACCAAGTTATCAACTACGTATAGCTCACTTGATCTGCATTTGGCATGACATTGTCAAACATCCTATTGGTTTATTGAGTGTAATCATCGGAGACATCGTAGCATTAACATTAAGTCTTATTCATGCAGATTTTCATCTCGTGCAAATGATCTTTGATTGCTACACACATTTTATCATAGGCAGTATAGATTCTATTTGGAAACTGGCTACCAACACAGAAACTTCGTCATTCTGCGAAACCTATCTGAGGACACATAGTGCGTCGAAATACATTTCCAGAACAGTACTTTATTTACACTGGGCAGGCACGATGGTAATCAGGCCACTCATAATTTCAATTAATTTACTCTGCCGGCCCTTGATATGGTTAACCTTACCACTTATTAATATTATAGGGCTCCTATTTCCTAAGAGCATGGGCAAGATGTACAGCTGCCTATTACGAGATCTATACTGGTCTAATATCGGTATTAGCCAGACCGTCGTTGAGGATGAAAACGGATGGCTCCATTCAGACGGAGAGAAAACAGCCGCTAGCCAACTTGCACCGTTGTCAATTAATAGAAAAAGCGACGACAGAAAGTTCACAGAACACGACAGACCGTACGAAATATACACTCTAGGTCGCTCAATATATGGTTGAGGACAGCTCAATAACTGACATAGCTCATCTTCGTTAGTTCATGAAAGTAGCATGGCTATAATAGATCAACATACCAGTATGACGTTACCTAACATGATCTCGACAATCATTTGACATAATAATGCAAATTCCTTAACGTAGATTATGAACCTAACCTATTCATAAAATGCTGCCGAAAACATTACTGGTCATATTGGCGAGTATAATACTGAACCAAGTAATATGCGCTGAAGAGTATCAAGATATTATAGGCAGAAGAACGATAGTCAATGGCTGGGACTTCCGAACATTTATCGATACAGCCAACACCGTCCATAGTACACTTGGTATTGGTTATTCGTCGGCTTGGTTCAGTCGATACAAAGTCCGTCTGTCAATTGACCAAACACCGATTATTCGCTGGAACGACGGTGATACAGAGCGTGATAGCGCATTAGGTGGATCATTGGAGGTCGCTGATCACCGACAAACGGACAAGCGTGGTGTATCGATTCGTTATTTAAGAATTACGGGCGTTGACGACGGGAATGAGATAAAGAGCTCTTATGTTACAGGGGTTGCACTATTTAATGATCAATACCTAAGCACTCATACATTTATGGGTCTGAGTCTAGGTTACAACAGAATACGTAAAGCGCCCAATGGTGGTATAATTACGAACAAAAACAGTATACCCGCGATTGGGCTACGAATTGGCTATCTATATTGAGATGAATCAATTGGACGAAACTCTGATATGACAAACATCAACAGATACAACAGCTCAGTGTGGTTATTAATCTCAATGTTGTCTATTGTCACGCATGCAGAAGAAAAGGAAAAATCAAAGGATCATCGAATACCAATATGGATAGGCGGGATAATGCTTAATAGCCATACACCGAATAAGAGTCTGGTTGAATTAGGCGTTCAAAATGGCCCGCTCTTTGTCGGGGTGGCGCAAACGGCGTACTCAACAAAAGATACAATTGAAGCGGCCATTGGTGTACAAGAAAAAACGAACATCACTGCATTGAAAGCTGAATACACGATCGGGCAAATTCGTAATACCGGTTATGGAATAGGTGCTGGGGTATATAATGACAGCGGTAAGTCTGAAAATCAGTCAAATGACGGCTGGGGGTACAATTTTGGCATATTTATAGAATATCCGCTATTGAGAAATACAATCCGCATGCTTCTCAACTTGTTGACATTTGAGAGAATGACATCGACTGAGCTTGATGAGCCTAGGTACAGGCT
>DBUY01000022.1 GCA_002308435.1 Proteobacteria bacterium UBA1278
TTTTTGAACAAACCATCAAACGGGCGATTCGCTATAGCCAATCTCCGGTGCCGATCGCAGAGCAAACGCTCTGCGGTCGGCACTGGCATTTGTATCCAGCGATTTATTGATAAGATCAAATTGAGACCTGAACTACCAAGCATTCAATAACTGCTACGCTAATGGTAGAATATAAACATGTGGTTTGTTCGGCAAAATCTCGATTTATGTGCTATATGATAGCTGAATCATAATTGGATACCAACATGCGCTGGATAATCTCAAGTGCAGTCAGCCTTACATACGGTGCGCGTGCAGAAAAATCTGTGATGCGGTTTGCTGATGAGTTTGCGGCTAATCGTATGGGTGACTTTCAAAAAACATTTATGAACATCGCACAGGCAGCTCAGCGAAAGTATAAGTTTTCCTGGGCAGAAAGTGCCGATGAAGGTCAACAGATCAAGGGAAATATTGTCGGCGTATTAGGATCACAGTTTAAGCCACTCAAGGGCAAGAGTGAGTATATGCCATTATCAGCAAGCATGAATCTAGCCTACGATATTGATGCTTTATGCGATGTCAATCCAAGTCACGAGGATAAACAGGCTTATCAAAGTGAAATCAAGCAATTTTTATCTTCCTGGAAAAGCGTCGCTACACCGGATCAATCATGGAGTGCCGACTCAACAGCATTGTTTGCCAATACGGTTAGAGCGCTAAGAAAGCGTTGTGAATGGCGGCTCGGACAAGGTGTCAGTGAAGCAAGCACTCGCGAGCGATTACAACGATTCCAGGCCAAATTATGTTATATCGAAGCAGGTATCTATACAGTTTCAGCAATTACGTACCGTGACGAAGCTTATCACGCTGAAAATAGAGAGGTGCCACCGCGTCAGAATATTTTGACACAGGGCTTTTATGATGATTGTCAGCCACCAATCAAGGGCGATAAAGGGGCTGAGACAACTGCCCGAGAAATGCGTCACGATGTGCTCATTCAAGGATTGTTTGCACAAGAAGAGCAACAGTTTGAGCGCCTTGATATCAAGACAGCAGCCCCAGTTCGAGTGCCTGTGCTAAGCTCAGATGCCGGAGAGATCGGCAAAGTTGCGAATAATACCTCAGAGAAAAGCCGATACCAAGGTGCCATAAATCATGCACATCACACCTACCGCAACCTACTTGCTAAAAATTGTCCTGAGATTGCCAACAAGCACGCAGTAAATGGAGAGAGCCAATCGCCAACGCCAACAAGCACGGAATTGACCAAAGCAGTGGGTATGAAAGACAATAACACGGCCACTTTTACTGCGGAAGGGCCAAGTCCAATCGCTACGCACAAACATACCTCACACCGAAACGGTAAGGTCAGTAAAGCGCTCAGTAAAATCAAGCGAGTTATTCAATCGCTTCGAAAAGCGTGTAGCCGTCTGATGTCACGCTATCTCAGGCGAAGTTAAGTTGCCTAAAAGAAGATGCACTATCGTATCTGAGCGCACACTATCAGCGACCTCATGATGAGATCACCACGGGACAATTTGAATAGAAATAGTTTTTCCCGAGCCAGGTTGCAACAATAATGTCAACCACGTAAACTCAATAAAGAATTTTGTTGAATATCTGTATGTTTTTGTATCTCATCATTGCCACTACTTTGTATTCGTTTCCACTGATTCTGCAGGCACAGAGCGGTCAGACGGCACCCACTTATGTCGTATTAGTTGGACCACCGGGCTCCGGTAAAGGCACGCTGTCGGAGCAATTGACACAACAGAGTCAGTTGCCAGTCATTACGACCAGTCAGGTGCTCAAAAAGCTCTTACAATCCAACACGGTAGAAGCACAGAAAATCAAACAGCAAATGGCGGCTGGGGAGTTGATTTCAGACGAGACGATTCTAGCGATCATGAAAACAGAAATTAGCAAGCCACAGTATGCTGCGGGTGCGATATTTGATGGGTTCCCAAGAACTCTGGCACAAACAGATTTCTTTACAAAAAATCAGCTTACTGTACAAGTGCTCGTCGTGTTGAACATCAGTGACGAAGCCATTATCCTGCGCATGCAAGGGCGGCGCGTTCATGGGCCATCAGGCCGAGTCTACCATGTCGATAATCGTCCCCCAAAAACACCCGGGATTGATGATGTCACTGGTGAGCCGCTAGAGCAGCGATCTGATGATCAGCCCAGTGTTGTCGAGTCACGCTTGGTGCAGTACCGTGAGATCACAAAGCCGGTCATTAATTGGGCCAATCAACAAGCCATGATGACCGACGGACAGGTTCGCCAAGTGATCAATCTTGACGCAAACCAGTCTGTGGCGCAAATGTTGCAGTCACTCTGTCAAGCATCTACAACTCAGAATAGTGGTCAACTTGGGTGCCCAGCAATAAAGCCTATGACAACACCCGCAACTTAATCCCAACTTCTCACCTGGGCCATAAGATTCAGTCAGTGATGCGGTTCAACATATCAATAGTCAGTTTTCAAGACGATTGCAGGCATGTATGGGCAAACAAGCCTGCGGGCGCTTTGAT
>DBUY01000016.1:0-17608 GCA_002308435.1 Proteobacteria bacterium UBA1278
CAATAGCTGTTCTGCTTATCGTGAGTTTCGAGCAGCGCGATTAGCCTGTCGTAATAGTGATCGTTGTCTTGAGGGACTTGAACTTTTGGATCACATAGCCACACGTTATGCTGAAGACAAGCAGTACAGTCATCGAATTGTACGACTCGTGAATCAGTACAACATGCAGCGTTTTGATCATATTGCAATCTAAACGAAATGCTATGAACACAACCGCAAAAGGCGTCAACAAAAACACGATGTAAAACATCGGACGCTTGTCTTCTGACGAGACTGATTATAGAATCAAAGCAGCTATAATAACTTTCGGTGACCAGATCATGCGCTCGACCAGCTTGGGCCGACAGCTATGGGCCATCACACAGTTGACTCGACTCGATAAACCATGGGGAACCGTGCTACTCCTTTGGCCAACCATGTGGGCGTTGTGGTTGGCAACCGAAGGCATCCCCCCTTATCACTTGCTCGGGATTTTTTTGTGTGGCGGCGTGTTTATGCGAGCGTGTGGGTGTGTTTTAAATGATGTCTGTGATCAAGATATCGATGTTAACGTTGATCGCACCAAGGGTCGCCCACTGGCTAGCGGTCATCTATCAACAAAAACCGCGTTGCTAGTCGCAATAGGGCTAGCGGGTCTAGCGGCTGGATTATTATGGTTTCTCAATCGAACAACACAATGGCTAGCGGTCATTGGTATCATCCTAACCATGATTTACCCAACGACAAAGCGCTGGTTAACCTGTCCACAGTTATTTCTTGGCATGACTTTTGCATGGGGAATTCCAATGGCCTTCGCCGCGAGTGGACACGCTCTTGGCTACACATGCTGGCTACTGTATGCTGCCACCGCGTGCTGGATTGTTGGTTATGACACCATCTATGCAATGCAAGATTTGGAAGACGACCGAAAATTAGCAATTCATACGCTACCAAAATACCTCAATGGCGACATATTCTGGCTCACATCTGGTCTATATGGTGTTTTTTGGTTGGTATTAGGTGCAATTGGTGCGATGTTAGCATTCAATCATTACTTCTATGTGGGTTGGCTATTCGCTGGTTATCTGTTGCTGGCACAACTAATGGTGCTCAAATCAGGGCATGGTCAATACTTAGCGGCATTTAAGAGTAACCAATGGGTTGGGTTTTGGTTGTGGTTAGGGGTTGTATTGGGCACATTTTGAGTGTGGTCACAAAAACATTAAGACGCCAATCGTAAGCAAGGCGTTCTTGATAGAATAATGGGATGAAAAGCGCCTTCTACACAACTCAGCACACCGTGTGCCAGGCGAACCTATTGATCAAACGAAGACAAGCCACATCTCCTATGGCCAATATCCAGAATTAACTGGGACTAGGCGAATCGTTGTTAGATTCTGGCGGCGTCTTTCCAAATAGCTTTCTCAGAAAAACAGCGGCAGCAACCCCAGCCAGCGCTATACCCCCAACAAGCTGAGCAGATGTTGAAGGTTTATCTTTCTGAAAGTCAAATGGACGCCACTCTGGGCGATAGTCCGCTTCGAGCCGGTTGGTATTGGAATCTGGGCTAGCTATCTGAAGCGGTGGAGAAGTTGTTGGTAGGTTCAGATTGGCACAAAGCGTATTGAAGTCATCTTTCTGTGCTTCGAGAACCACTTCACGTGCTGTGAATTCACGCTCGAATTCGTTACGCATGGATTCCAACTCAATTTCACCGATATCTTTCTCAAGTTCAGCGGCAACTTGAGTAAGATGTTCACCACGCCATTTGACAACTCCTGCTTCGACACTATCGACACTATCAATGCTTCCGTTTTTTTTGACCTGGCGTTTAATTTCTTTTCTTAAGAATCCACGTAACTTATCAAATTCGCCTTTATTTAGGTTTGCCTCTCTGATTGTCATCAGCGCATTTTGATAATTCATACCAGGATAGTTGCGTTCAATTTCTTTACCACTAGCAATAAACCAGCGATGAAGGTCTTGCGCAACCTGATCTTTCCAGCCATCACCTAACCGATTCACTTCATCATGTAACAGATCATCATAGAGCACAAATACGCTGCGTACAGCTTCTGTTACAGCACTAAATTTATCCGTTTTTTTCAGTAGGTCGTTTCGAATTCGATTACTTTTACCTTGGTTATACTTTGGTTTCATGAGTAGTCCTCCATACTTATTGTTCATATAGTATGAAAATCCATAAATTTCCTAGAAGATTTCAATTTTCTACAGCACTGTATAGTTCAGATCGCTCGGTGTTGTGGTAGAGGATCGTCATACAATAGATCAAGTATAACACGATGATTTATGATAGATTTCTAAAGATCTGCTATAAGAGAGTAAAGAATAATATGATTGCAAATGATTTTAACAACTATTAGTGCAATCGCTGGAATTTCAGCAGCGTGTGCTTACATCAACCAGACGATCACTCGAACTAGTCCTCTCCTCTCGACATTAGAGAAGCTAACGATGCAGGCGTGGATTAATCAGTCTGACGCAGAGCAAGCGCTTCTGATACGCAACTTGTTGATCACCCCAGAGGTTCAGCGAGCCCTGCTCAATCAGCACACAACAGCACCTTTTATCGAGTTTTTTAGTAAAGATGACCCAATAGATGAAAAAATACCGAAGCTCATCAAGATTTATATCGACGCATCGAACAGGCAGCAGGCAGAGCAAAAAGCGAGCGTCATTTCAGCCTGTGCGCCTGCCGTCTACTTTATGCTAGATCACTTATTTTCAGCAACGAATAACTACACAAAGGATCATTTAATCACAGCAATCATGGCATCAACAAGCCCTGATGTGCTCATGGGCTATCTAGACCGAAAAGGACACCATATCACTGAACAACACGCTGAGTTTATACAAGCACATATCCATAAAATGAGACAGGGTAGTGCTGAGCAATCACCAAGAACGGTGACCGCATCTCGTGAGAGTCGATTAAAAGTGTCACAGATAAACAGTCAAAACCATATTCACAAAATGTCGATTACCAGGATGGACACAGAGGAAAAGTCGCGCGCCCCAGACCAGGCACACCATGAAAAAAATCGTCAGCCTAAAGCGCCGCCATCGCCTGCTGAATAGCATCGCAGGTATGTCGTAGTTCAACGTCGCCATGCGCACCAGAGACAAAACACGCTTCGTAAGCAGATGGTGGGAGATAAACACCCTGTGCGAGCATAGACTGAAAGAATTGAGCAAAACGTTTAGTATCTGATTGACAAGCTTGCTCGTAGCATTGCACCGGGGAATCTGAGAAGAAAAACCCAAACATACCACCAACTGATTGTACCTGAATCGGTATATTCAATCGCTGAGCGGTTGTTTGCATGTAATCGCAAAGCGCCTTGGTGTAGACATTAAGTTGTGAATAAAGCGCTGCTGACTTAGCTTGACAGATTTTCAAGGTTGCTAAGCCTGCAGCCATAGTCAAGTGATTACCAGAAAGCGTGCCGGCTTGATAAACGGGGCCGACGGGCGCCAACATTTCCATCAGCTCACGGCGTCCACCGAGCGCACCAACAGGCAAGCCACCACCAATGATTTTCCCAAGAATAGTAATATCTGGCTGAATACCATACAACGACTGTGCGCCGCCTAACGCCACTCGAAATCCAGTCATGACTTCATCAAAAACGAGCAAACTATCATACTCTCGACATAACGTCTGACAAGTCTCGAGAAATCCTGGTTGAGGCGTAATGAGTCCCATATTGCCACATATCGGTTCAAGTAAAATCGCAGCGATATCGCGTCCATGTGACTGAAAACACCTTTGCAGCGCATGAGCATCATTAAAGGGAATACTCAGCGTATCCTGGGTTACTGCATCGGGAATACCCGGAGAAGAAGGTATCCCAAGGGTTGTCGCACCGCTGCCTGCTGCCACCAGTAATGCATCGGTATGCCCATGATAACATCCCGTAAACTTGATAATCTTGGGCCGCTTTGTGGCTGCGCGCGCTAACCGAACCGCAGTCATAGCTGCTTCGGTACCTGAGTTGACCATGCGTAACATTTCAATCGAGGGCATGATTGACGTAATCAGTGTGGCCAATTCGACCTCGAGTGGGTTACAGGTACCGTAGGTGAGTCCCTGAGCAGCTTGTTCCTGAATAGCTTGAACAACCTCTGGATGACTATGCCCAAGAATCATTGGCCCAAATCCACCGACATAATCAATAAATTGCCGATTAGAGGCATCATTCAGGTAAGCACCCTGTGCACCCGTAATATAAAGCGGCTCGCCGCCCACAGATTGAAAAGCGCGTACTGGAGAATTGACGCCACCTGGCATAAGCGTTTGTGCAGTAGCAAAAAGTGTTGTCATAAAACAAGATCGTATTTAATAAGCGTTTATTTTACCACTTTTGGCGGGTAATGATATAAAAATAGGGATGAACATACAATATAGAGCGGTATTTCCATGATATGGGCATTAATCCGATCAGACAAAACTACAAACGAAGATGATTTTCTCGGTTAGTCAGAAAATACCTTGATATGTCCAATGAAAAAAGCTAGTTTCTTTGTGTACTGAAATGGAAGTAGCGCTATGGCCAAGTATATTTGCGTCATTTGTAGTTTTATTTATGACGAAGATGAGGGGCATGAGCTTGATGGAATTGCGCCTGGGACTTTGTGGAAGGATGTGCCCGACGATTGGTATTGCCCTGATTGCGGTGCGACAAAAGATGATTTCGAGCTCATGGAATCATAGGAGATAGGGAGTGCAACAGCGGTTACTGGCCCATGAAATGGCAATCAGTGTGAGAGGAGCAAGCGGATTAATACAAGCTGGCTACACGAAGGGGACAAACCACAGCATAGGTGTGGTAATCTGCCATCCGCACCCAAATCATCAAGGCACAATGTTCAACAAAGTCATCACAACGGCAACAAAAGCAGCTATTGAAAATCAGCTAAATACACTTCGTTTCAACTATCGAGGCGTTGGTGCCAGT
Source organism: Proteobacteria bacterium UBA1278 (assembly GCA_002308435.1). Taxonomy (GTDB): domain Bacteria; phylum Pseudomonadota; class Gammaproteobacteria; order Comchoanobacterales; family Comchoanobacteraceae; genus UBA7916. The sequence goes on from DBUY01000016.1 coordinate 4,959, forward strand.
GAGGGGGTCTATGGTGATGTGGTCGGTGAAACACATGACGCAGTAGCAGCAGGCCAATGGCTGCTCAACGAACGACCGTGCCAACATTTATGGTTGGTTGGGTTCTCGTTTGGGGCGGCAATTGCTTATCATGCGCAATCACAGCTACCAACCTGTGGAGTCATATTAATTTGTCCAAGCGTCGAGAAAATGGCGTTTAAATCGATCCCATCAGCTCCCCTACATGTGATTCAAGCAGAAGAAGACGAGCTGGTTTCAACAAAAGCAGTATCGTCATGGTGTGAGCAGCAACCCGAGGTGGATTACCACATTTTGAGAGGAGCCAGTCACTTTTTTCACGGTAAGCTGCCTGAGTTAAAAGATATGCTGATGAAAATTATAGGTAACAGTCTCGAGAAGCCACTGGATATATCAAGACCACACAGAAAATAAGCCCCTATACAGCGTGTGCTAAATCCTATAGAATAAAACGATCTGAAACTAGATCCCACAGTGACTAGCGCATCCATATGTCACGCCGTCTGTCTTGCCGATTCATTTCGACAAGAGCCGCTGCGTAAACATTTCAAAACAAAACAGTTCAAACAATCTGTGTTCAAGGCAGATCACTTATATTTAAAACACCCAGGGTGGGGCGAAGCCATTATCTATCTTTACGGTTGTGCGGTATTTTGGGGCGTTGAAAGAAAAGAGATCAATCAACTCATTCGCACCCTGAAAACGATTAGTGTTGATCCCTACCTAGAGCAAGTAGACGAAGTCTACAATATCGCTAAAGGTGAAGAAACAGCAATCATAGAGAGCGATATTATTCTTGAGGGGGATGATATTGAGGCAAAGGTTGCAATTAGTTACGCACTTGCTCAAGCGGTTAAGCTCAAGCACTACGAAGATATCCTCACTGACACCATGCCAGATCTTCTCACACTACCCTCGGATCTGGCCAAAAATGGCCGCATACGTATCAGCAAAAAAAACGCCCTGAAGAAAACCGGCGAAATCTTTCTCGTACGCGCTCAAATCAATTTACACAGCGACTTACTCGATACACCAGAGTACTTTTGGGAAAGAAGCGAACGAGAAGAACAAATGTATCATTTGGTTACACACGAAATGGAGCTTGGAAAGCGCGTACGCAAACTCAACCACCGATTAGATATTATGCAGTCCACGTATGACCTTCTGCGCACACATATAGAGCACCAAGACAGTCTACTACTTGAGCGAACCATCACAATTCTGATTGCATTAGAAATCGTGTTCACGATTATCCAATACGTACGCCCTATTCATACGCTCTAATCGTGACCGTTATGATGCTGATTGGGGTCGTGTTTATCATAAATAGACTGTATTTGAGCCGTATATCGTTGATGAATCACATCACGCTTCAATTTCAGCGTTGGTGTGAGTTCCCCGGAGTCAGTTGACCAGACATCACTTGTGAGATGAAAGTATTTCACTTGCTCAGGCCGTGAGAAACGTTGATTTATAGATGAAATTTGCTGTCGAATCAATTGTTGCACAGCTGGATTACCAGCTAATTGTCGCCGGCTTTTAAACCGAATACCATGTGTTCGTGCATAGCGTTTTTCTCCACCATCGTAACGAAGACAAATAACCGCGATAAGATAAGCTTTGTCGTCACCAAACAAACAGACATGAGCTACAAGAGGGTGCCGAGCAATAGCGCTCTCTATATGACGTGGTGCAATATTTTTTCCGTTGGAGAGCACGATAAGGTCTTTCTTTCGACCAATGATTTCAAGCTCACCCGATGAGTGAATGCGCCCAATATCACCAGTTCGTAACCATTTCTTATCCAGCATTGCATTTGTTTGACGTTGATCATGTAAGTACCCACTAAATACATGCGGTCCATAGACAGAAATGGCACCATGATCATCAATCTGTATTTTGGTACCCGGCATGGGAAGACCTACTCGCCCGGGTGCACAGACAAAATAAGACGGGGCTTTCATGCCAGAAGATCGAAAAAATGCGGCTACATTACGTAATAAATCATCATTCCAAGAGACTGTTGCAGGGGCACTATTTTCAGTGAGCCCGTAACCTTCAACAATATCAAGATTTAATGCACCAAAGAAATCAATTACCTCTGTATCAAGCGGGGCAGATCCTGATAAGCACAGTCTACAATGATCAAGTCCGATACGACGACGTATTTTGTTAAATAATATGAGCGTAAATAGCTGATGAAGATAGCGTCGCCACATAGGGGATATGCTTTGCTGTTGTTTATGATGCCGAATACAAGTGGCATTTGCGATAGCGAATTCAAAAAGCGCGCTCAGGATTGACTTTGCAAAGACTGCGCGAATACCTTGTTCAATTTTCTCGTAGATCCTCGGTACACCAACAAAAATATTAGGCTTTACTCGGGGTAACACGGTTTTCAAGTCATTTACTGACCAGGTACAATAAATCGTGTGCCGGCTGTAAATCCAGCCATAGTACCCAACAACTCGCTCAAAAACATGTGCGAGGGGTAAGTAAGAGACCAGTTTTGCACGGGGGATATGCTCAGTTCCAACTACCTGGATACCAGCCGCCGCAAATAAGACATTCTCATGTGACAATACGGCACCTTTAGGTTTACCAGTTGTGCCAGAGGTGAAAATTATGCAGGCGGGCTGACTGGGTTTTGACTGCGTTATCGTATGATTAATTCTATCTTGATATGTCGTGAGAAGCTGAGCACCTTTCTGCATCGCTTTAGCCCAGCTAGTCGTGGATTGGGCGCGTGGAGCGGGCGCCATCAGTAGAATAGTCACTTGGTTGGCCACTAATTCGATTGCTTTTTCAGCCTCGCGGAACATCGTCGTATCATCAACGATCATAAAAGGACAACGAGTCGTTTTAAGAATTTCGGCAATTTGCTCAGCTGTCAACGTGGTATAAATCGAAGCAGGCGTATTGCCAGAGTAAAGAGTGGCTAAATCAGCGATATAATGCTCCGGACGATTACGCGACATAATCAACACGGTTTGTTGGGTCACCTCCTGAGACAGGATATAAGCGGCAAGCTGCTGCGCGGCAAGATGCACGGCGTGCCACGACATGGCATTGAGCGCTGTGTATCGCCGCGTCGGGCTTGAGTAAAGGGCTGGCTCATCAGGACATACATTGGCATTGTGTCGCATCAGCTTGAGCACTGTTTGATCTTTGATTTTATCAAGCAGTGGCTTTTTCAATGCGTACAGCGCCCGGTGTATCCGGGGTGTTTTTGTCGGCTTTGACATAAATAATAGTAAAGGGCAATTGCCACAAATATAGACTAACAACTGAGAAGTTGTGCGAATTTTTTTTAAGTGGTTGATGTCAGGGGCTGACCTACTGTTGAGCCTTGGCGTGTGCGATGCGTTACCCAGCGCCAATAAATAAACATAGCGGTTAACTTGAGTAGTTTCTCTAAACAGAGAATGTAAGACACTGTGACGACAGAAGCACCGGAAATCAAACCGAGTGATAATAATAAGGGAACACGAAAACCATAAATAAATGCTAGGTTTATACTTACAGAAGCGACTGTTTGATCAACCGCCTGAAGTATTTTCAAGACGACTTGGCAGCCCACATGTAGGCAAAGCGTCATCAACATGATTTGCATCGGCAATACGGTTGCGGATTGTAGCATTGAATTACCTGGCGCCATCAAACTCAGCAATGCATCTGTATGAAAACTTAAAAAGAATCCGATAATACCAATAAGTCCAGCGCCAATAAATAAGATATACTCACCACGCTGTCTCGCGAGTCGCGGGTTATTACCATAAGCACGTGCGACTTCAGTGAGCGCTGTCAATCCAAAACCAGCCCCTGGAGAAATACCTTGAACGCTAGATATTAAGTGAAGGCTTGCAAGTGGCAACAAACCAAAGTGACGGCCCGTACATGAAAAAATCAACGTCGTGCCAATATGATCAATAATACTATGAAGTGTAAGCGGAAGACTGAATCGTAAAAGCTGAAAATATCGGTCTAATCGAGGAATCACAAACCGAGAAACATGGATGTCGTGTAAAAACTGATCAGCATAGATTGCAAGCCCAAATAACATGGCAACACAATAGGACAAGCCCATACCTTGAACACCCAATGGGCTTAGAAACCAAAACCCTGTCAAGAAGAGCTGGTTACACAGACAGTGCACAGCAAGTGATAATGCGATGACCGTGAAAAATATCCGGTTGTTTCGGTGCGCCGAGTACAAACCACGTAGGCAGAACATGATGCACTGAAAAAAACAACCAATCAAACGTAAACGAAAAAACCATAGTGCGTTGGTGTGTATCGGCACATCTTTGGCAACTAGTTTCAGAACAGTGACTGGAAATAAAGACAAGACAAGTAGAATCGGTACGATCATCGCAACAGTCAACGAAACGCCACAAAGAAAAAATTGTACATGATTGTCATCATCTAGATGGCGTGCAGTCAGTGTCTGGATTGCATAACTGGTTGCTAACACAATACATTCAGGAATAAAGGTAATCAGATTGACCGTGCCCATAAGCACAATCTCTGCAGAAGAAAAATAAGCAGTGGCAAATAACTTATCGACTAGAGGGCGTAGATTTAGCAACAGGATACCCATTACAAACGCGGGAGTCGTGTAGAAGACGGAGTGCTTAGACAGCATATAAGAACCAATAGTCGTGATCTTAGGGTAGCAGTTATCAAAAAAAAGTCAATTTGTCATATTCTTGTTCGGTATGAGAAGTAGAATAAATCATGAATGCTTAATAATGTACACAATATGATCATTCTGCAAGACGTCCCTCACCAGTAAGCAAATCGATTCGCATGGGTTTTGCTTGAATATCTCAAATAACTGGGTATGGTGATAGGAAACAGCCCAGGGGAATCAAAGGTCCATGAGCACACAGCATCATCAATTATTTTCATCAGAATCAGTCTCTCCAGGCCATCCAGATAAAGTCGCTGATCAAATTTCAGATGCGGTACTCGACGCGATTCTTTTACAAGATAAGCACGCACGAGTAGCTTGTGAGACACTGGTAAAAAATAACACGATTGTACTGGCCGGCGAAATCAGTACAACAGCACACGTCATTGTCGATGAGGTGGTGAAATCAGTCATCGCAGATATTGGTTACCATCACACAGAAGATGGGCTTAACGTTGAGCAGTGCTCCGTGATTAATATGCTCACTGCACAGTCTGGCGATATCGCACAGGGTGTAAATAAAGATAAGAAAGAAGCCCAAGGCGCCGGAGACCAAGGCCTCATGTTTGGCTTTGCAACTGATGAGACTGAAGCGTTAATGCCAATGCCTTATACGTTGGCAAATCAATTGATGCAGAGACAAAATAAGCTATTCAAGCAAGGTGTCATACCCTGGCTTAAGCCCGATGCTAAAGCGCAAGTTGCCGGTGTTTACGAAAAAGATAAAATGATTGGCATTCATAATGTGGTGCTTTCAACGCAACATACGCACTCGATTTCACTAGATATATTGCGCAAGACAGTGCTAGAGGAAATTATACTGCCTGTATTACCAAGCCATTTAGTGACAGAAGAAACCAAATTCTATATCAATCCAACGGGTCAATTTATCCTTGGTGGACCACATGCCGACTGTGGTCTCACCGGTCGAAAAATCATTGTCGACACATACGGTGGCATGGCACGTCATGGTGGCGGCTGCTTCTCAGGCAAGGATGCGTCTAAGGTGGACCGGTCAGCGGCTTACATGGCACGTTATATCGCGAAGCATATTGTATCTGCAAAATTTGCCAAAAAATGCGAAGTTCAGCTCGCATATGCGATTGGACGATCACAACCCACATCAGTGAGAGTAGATACGTTTGGCACGAGTGATATACCAGAATATGATCTTGAGAAAATGGTACAAGCCGTATTCCCCTTGACCCCATACGGGATTATTGAACATTTAGACTTATTGAGACCCATCTACAGAAAAACAGCCACTTTTGGTCATTTTGGCCGGTCTGAATTTTCATGGGAACAACTCAACAATCTTGATGCGGTACGACAAGCTTTCAAATAATATGTGGTCACTGGAATAAGAAATACTCAGTTCTACATACAGAAATGACAATCTGAGACGCAATCATAAGCAGCGATTAGGTCGGGATGAGTCACTGAGTTTGTTGCGACTGAGCAGCAGACGAGACATAAGGGATAAAGACTATTGTCCACTCAGATTGCTTTACTGGTGATTCAGAGGATTTTTTAATCTGCCAAGTATAAATCTGCTCCTTCATGAGACAAACAGGCGTCTTGTTCATCTGATCCAGAGTGCCTCCACGCACTGTGCAGATATGGAATTTCTTTCCACACTCGCCGCGCCAAAATGACCATTGCTCGCAACGAGAGCCATCCGGGAAAATACAGTCACCTTCCATAGCTTGATAGTTCAGGGTGCTACACAAGACCGAAGCCGGATTTGGTATCGCAAAACAAAAAGTGGGCAGGCATGCAAATAAAGAAAAAAGAAAAAATCGCTTGTTAAAAAATCGTTTGGTCTTCATCTGGCACCTGCTAAATAAGGTTTAATCGGACGATGCTCCTATCATGGCACACCAGATATCAGAGTCAAGCAAGGGTAGGTCATGAGCCACTCAGGCGAATGATTGATGTTACCAAAAGAATATTTTATATTATTAGTAGAAATTAGCGTAACAAAATAATTACTGGGAGTAACGATGAAGCAGTGGATGGCTATAATCAGCATCACGATGTTGGTATCGATTAGTACAATGGCAAAGAATTCTAACCAAACGCCTTCCAGAAGCGCTGTCAAACAATCGTCAATCAATTTACAAGCATACCAGCAAGAGATCGCTGGTAGTGTAGAAATGTGCCGCTCTGCACTGACTCACTGGCAATCAAAATCCACAAAAAAAAATAGAAATAAACCAATTGCCATATTCGATATCGACGAGACGTTATTATCTAATCAAGCCTTAATGGAAAAATACAATTACAAACTAACTGTTGATCAGTTTCATGCTGAGGTTGCAAGCAGTCATCCAGTTGCAATTCCAAAGAGTCGTGAGTTGCTACATGCGATGCGTAAAGCTGGTCTTGAAGTCGTTTTGATTACTGGAAGAAAACAAGGAGTTTGTCGAAAAACAGCAGAACAACTTCAAGCCAATGGAATTGACTCAGGTGACTATATTGCCCTCTATTGTCACAATGACAATAAGCGGCCTGCTGATTACAAAGCTGCAGTACGCCAGCAGCTAGTTGACAGTGGCCATACCGTGATATTTAGTGTGAGCGATCAGATGGGTGACTTGACAGGCGAGCACGTTGGGACGCCATGCCAACTACCTAACCCATTTTACCAAGTCGCGTGAAATATCAACATTGGGCTTGTATCAGATTCTGAAAATGCGCATGATAGATGCAAAACAAAAATCAAATTTCTCTGAAAAACACTTGTTTTAATGTCGCTTCGACAACCATGGTGTGGTTATGGTAGACTGCATGTCTTCGTTCAGGAGCGCTATCAAAAGGCAAGATGGGTTATGGCTTTAAAAATAACTGAAGAATGCATCAATTGTGATGTGTGTGAACCAGTCTGCCCAAACCAGGCCATCTATCCCGGCGAATCCATCTATCATATCGATCCAAGTAAGTGTACTGAATGTGTCGGTCATTTTGACGAGCCACAATGTCAGGTTTTGTGTCCTGTAGACTGTATACCGCTAGACCCTAGTCACCAAGAAACACAAACAGAGTTATTGGATAAGTACCAACGTTTACAACAGAAGGAAGCCGAAGTCATTCCCGCTTAAAAGGCACCATAGAGCGAAAAAGAGCGTCATCTGAGAATGTGCTCAAGTATAGATATCGTCGATTGTAATGATTTAAAATCTATGCTGACGCAAAAAGATTCGGTGCCGCATCATGTGACAGTCACGATGGATACCTTAGAAATACGACAAAAACTCTATGAATAGATGTGACGGCTGGAATAGTTAGGGTCTATTAGATGCTGTCGCTGCGTTGTCCAGACATTGCCTGACCTCTGATAAGATATTTTTGGGCTCAGGGGAAGCATCATGTACGGGCAACAGTAATGGCTCGCGCTGAGATGACCTCACATCGATGGTGCCAAAATACCCTTGTGAATACAAGTTCTCTACCCAGCTGGCAATCGACGGCGTCATTGTATCCGTGAGTATGACAAAAACTTTATCTCTGTGATCAATGCAATGCTGGGTGGAAATGATCTTTGATACATCGGTTACTGAATCCCCTGGAATCAATAAAAGTGCCTCAGGGTTTTGCAAAAACGCATCTATTTTAGTCTGATAGTTACTATGGTGAATCACGGAGCCATCCTTTTGGCTTGGCGCTTCTCTCCAGTAATGGCCAATATCAATTGTCGCTTTGGGTAGGTGGGTTGATATCGCTTTTTGTGCAGATTGTGTGATTGGGTCGATATTACTTTTTAGATCGAGTGGTTTACTATGGTAGTCCGTTTTTTCGAGCCGCATAACACTGAAAACAGCAGAGCTTGCCAAGATTTCCCATGCTCCAGTTCGAGGGCTGTTAACGATGGATACTTTTTGGACATCATTGAAAATTGGATTTTTTGACAGTATTTGAACCACCTTATCAGAGTAATCTGGTTTGAGTAAAAGCCAACTATCAATTAAAGTGCTATCACCGGCATGATCTTTTCTGGCATCACCGCTCAACATCCAAATCACTTCTTTAGCGCATGGTGATGTCATGCGTTCTTGATTAGTCGCAGAGTCAGATAATTTGTGGCCCGGGGTTATAACGCCGGGCAGAGGGACCATGTTTCTTTGGTGGTGGCTATCTGAGATCGGAAGGCTGTGTTCGGGAAGATACCACTTATGAACTGGTAGCTGTTCCCAACCTGCGACTAATTGATGTCCTGACCAAATGATTTCAACATTGGGTGGCAGGTCATTGAGTGTACGTATTGCTTCGGCTCCGTGATCGGAAACAAAGATTAACTTATACTGACTGTGCGGATTGTCAGATGCTTGTTCTATGATTTCGGTAAGGACGCTGGGCTCACGGATAGCTGTTTCAACTGGTATGGATGCAAGTTCTTCGTAGTGTTGTTGGTAAGCATCTTGAACGGTTTTTAGATTGAGCCAGTCACCACCATTTTTTGTCCATGAGTTACTGATGAATGCGATGATGAAAATGGATATCATGACTTGTCCCTGCAGCTGGATCAGCGCGTGTTATTTTATGTGATTCTAGGTTATAGCTTCTGCTTGTTTGAATGTCAATGACTTCTATGTTTTGTCGCTTTTTTCTGTTATTTGCACTCTAAATTGAGGCATCCAAGTTCACTTATGTCAAACTCAAAATGATGGGGCACAACGCATTCGTATGAGATTGACATCAACAAACCATCAAATTTTTAATAATAGGAATTGGAAGTATCAATTAGAGTCGATACTATTGCTGACATTTAGGGCAAAAAACACTGCTGCGCTGTCCAATAATCATCGACTCAAGGCGTGTATTACAAACTCGACACGGATCACTGGCTCTGCCATAAACCGCAAGTGTCTGCTGAAAATAGCCAGGCTGATCATCCGCGTTGACAAAGTCCCGCAAAGTTGTCCCACCCTGATCAATCGCCCTCTTGAGCAAGTATCGAATATGAGTATGTAATTTTTTCGCTTCTTCTGGCGTGACTGTACATGCTGATCTATCAGGCCGAACACCCGCTTTGAACAGCGCTTCTGCCGCATAAATATTGCCAACACCAACAACTAAGTGATGATCCATAAGGCAGGATTTAACTGCTTTTTTACGACGATTTAGCATTTCAAATAAGTACTGTGCTGTGAAGCTGTCACACAACGGTTCTGGACCGAGCTTTGCTAACAAGGCGTGGGTCAATGGTTGGTCAGTAGTCCAATGCAGAGAGCCAAATCGACGCGGATCGTGATAGCGGAGCGTCTGATTATCAAGCGTGATGATCACATGGTCGTGTTTTTTAAAAGGGATATCAGAATCACACAGTCTAAACGAGCCACTCATCCCGAGATGCGCAATCAGTGTCCCATGCGTCAAATGCATTAAAAGATATTTTCCACGCCGATCTATCTCCTGAAATGTTTGACCTTTAAGTACCTCGCAAAAGTCATCAGGAATAGGCCATCGCAGAGAATATTGGCGCACCAGCACCTTATGGATCTTTTGTCCAAACAAATGTGGCGCTAGACCTCGACGGACGGTTTCAACTTCTGGTAGTTCAGGCATAAGTCTATCAATCGTTGACAATGACACGGGGGCTCGACAAGTTTTTTGTGTCTCTGCATCTCCTCGATTCTTGGCATAATAACAAAAAACAGGGATTCATACCAAGTATTTTCCAATCAGAGAATACGTATTAATCACAATTTATCATCATTATCGTGCTATACCTCATACAATAGGAAAAGCCGCTAGTCATGACAAAGTCAATAACAGACAAAAAAAGCAAAGCATTGTTGACCGATGCTGACTTGGCACTATTTGACGAGGTGTTTTATTTTCGGCATGACGAGCTATTTCAAAAGATTCGCGATGAGGAGGCCAGTGTGCACGCTGAAATCGATGCATTAGCCACCAGAAATCAGCCAGCGTCAGAAGAGTTATTATTAGATTTACAAAAAAGGCTAAATCGCATAAAAAAAGTGCAAAAAAAAGTTAATGACCGCCAGCTAGATGATTTCAAAGAGCTGATTTATCCAGGAGCAAAGTTTGTACCAGCGCTTGCATTATTTGGATTAGGGGGGCTTTCAATTGTGCTGGGGCCGACATTTGCACTTTTGTTTGCGGCGGGGTTTTTAACCAGCAACTTACTCGTGAAAGGTAAGCGGAGTATGTTAACTGTGCACTTTGGAATTGCCACGGGTATTCAAGCAACTGCCGTTGTTGTCGGGGCACTAATATTAGCGGGTGTATCAACAGTGAACCCAGCTGTTGTCACCGGTCTGGTTGTATTAGGTGGCTCCTGGCTATTTGGAACAGCCGTATTAAGAGGCGGTTTACGACAAATGGAAGCACGTGACGTCAAGCTAGGCAGCGCTGAAATAAACAAAGAGCATTTGTTTGAGGCCCTCAAGCGCACAGGTGATATGGTTCAGTCATTATCAAGCGAGAATTCAGTGAAGCGCAAGCTGACAGAATATATAGACAAATTGATCCAAAGTCAGCTCTGGCAAGAGGAAGTGAAGATAACCCCAGACCAGCTGGTATCGCTTTACGGGGTTAATAGAACAGAAGCAGAGGCACTGCACAATGAAATTGCCTTGATTAAGGTGTATTACGAAACGATGGTGCTTGACTTACAAGATTACGAGAATCTATTGAGAACAGTGAAAAATCCATTCGAAAAAGTCAACCGCATTCGCGATATCAGAAGCATTGAAGAGAAAGCAGCAGCGAGTGATTGCCCATTCGAACTGGTTAAGAGTGATATCGTCACTAAAATCACAGAGACTGGTGATGATATCGAGTTCGTCTATAAAAAAGATGTGCCTTGGTTTGTTTCCAATATAGCGCTTCTCGGCATTGCTGGAGCGTGCATACCAATGGTTGGAATGTTATTAATCGGCGCCCCACTCATAGCGTCACCCCCAGTGCTAATCACGATTGGTGCGATTGCTGCTGCAGTCGGTCTGGCATATCTATACTTCCACATTAAGGAAACACGGCGTGACTACACCCGTATGGAGCGAGATGAGGAAAAGCGAAAAATACAAGATTTACTTGATTTACAGATCTCAAAGGTTGATGAAACCAGGTCTGCTTCTCTACGGAAAAAAACAGGCACGCCAATGTTTATTGAAAAAGAAATCATTGAGGCGAGCCCTAGGCAGGATCTAAGGAACAGAAAAAAAGAAGAAAAATTACAAAATGAGGCGCACTCGCTAACTAAGCAGATCGACAAAAAGAAATAATAACCCTACGAAAACGGTATTATCATCTGAGAAATTGATGTACCTATTGAAAGTATGGGAACCGTATGCATGAATCAGAAGTAATCAGATTGCTGAAATTTAATACATGAATGATAGTGAAAGTAGTGAATCAGAGCTGCTAGACGAAAGAAAATCGACTGGGTACAGTATTGAGCGACACCATTAGATAACGTATGATAGACAGGTGAACAAACGAGAGAGCTTGTGGAAAAAATTATCAACGCGTTTATGGATGAATTCCAAAAAAATATCCCACCCGCATTGTTTGAGCTCAAAGAAGTCATCAATGCGCATGTACGCTCGACAGCAGAAACCATTATTCACAAAATGGACCTAGTCACACGCGAAGAGTTTGATACACAGCTTTTGGTTTTGCGTCGTGCCCAGGAGAAATTAGCAAAAATTGAAGAGTCAGTAAAAGAGATGATCGAACATGCCAATGTCTCTGAACAAAGAAATGCTCAGATAAAAAAAACAACACCTCAGTTGACCAGTCAAGTAAGAGAAATAAGATCTAAAAATAAGGTAAACACGTCTAAGCAGACAAAAAAAAGGACAACAAACCCATCAACAAAAACACGCAAAGCAAGTAACGTGGAAAAGTCTGAGAAGTCGAAGAAAGTTGTGGCTACAAAAAAATCGACAAGAAAAAAGACGACCAATAAGAA
>DBUY01000016.1:17894-20626 GCA_002308435.1 Proteobacteria bacterium UBA1278
CAAAAAAGACGACCAATAAGAATTCAGACTAGCCAGTCAACCATTCTACAACATGGCATAAATGATTCACAAAAAAACAACGCGTGTTGCGAACGCGCGTATTACGACGTATGCAAAAGAGGACCTATCAGTCTGTCAGGTTGATGTTGAGGTTTGTATCCTACCTGGAATACCAAGCTTTCACATTGTTGGACTACCTGAAAAGGCAGTAAAAGAAAGTCGTGAGCGTGTCAAGGCAGCAATCATAAACAGTGGCTTCACATTTCCAGTCAAGCGTGTGCTGGTCAATTTATCACCGGCTGACTTACCAAAATCTGGTGGATACTTTGATCTTCCAATCGCACTGGCCATCTTAATAGCATCTGGAAACATTAAACACTATCCCCATACCCAAACAGCAATATGGGTCGGAGAGCTCAGTCTGCTTGGGCGGATTACCGGAAAAAACTTATTGCCATTTGTGATTACGGCACATCAGTCACGTCAGTCGATTGTCATACCAAGCGAGTTAACGTTGCCGGTATCGCTGAACGAAGTGGTCAGATATCGGGTCAGCCAATTGTCAGATGCTGTTGAACTGTTCCAGAAAGAACCAAAGCCACCATGTCAGTTTATTTTATCAGACATCAACAACAGCCGGGATGAGGTCCCAGATTTTTCGATGGTCACAGATAGAGATTGGGAAAAATGGGTGTGCGTGATCGCGGCAGCAGGTGGGCATCATTTGCTCATGCAAGGGCCACCCGGCGTTGGAAAAACATTGATCGCACAGTGCTTTACGGGAATATTACCTACATTAGAGCGTGAAAAGATACTAGAGGTAGCTATGATTTATAGTTGGCACGGCAGTATTCGACTGAGCGATCGTGTGCCAATCAGAACGCCTCATCATCACATTACCCCAGGTGCGCTACTTGGTGGTGGAGTACCATTTGCACCTGGAGAAGTGAGCTTATCTCACCATGGGGTATTATTTTTAGATGAAATTACTGAGTATCCCCGTGGATTACTAGATCAGTTACGTGAAGCGCTGGTGCATGGAGAAGTGCACTTATCGCGCGTACACAAGAAGATTCGTGTCGATGCGCGATTTCAGTTGCTTGCTGCTATGAACCCATGTCCTTGTGGTTACTATGGGGATAATCAACGTTGTATTTGTGGGCACTTGGATATCAAAAAACATCAAAAAAATATATCAGGCCCCTTCTTAGATCGAATCGATATCAGCATGATTTTTTCTAAAGATAATGTGCTTCAACAAAAAAATAAAAAGAAGATAATCAGTGAGCTTAAGGATCCAAGCGGTAAAACTATTGATATTCATAGCTCGGTATCAATGCAGTCAGCAGTGCATCATTTTCGTATGCTTCAGAAAAGTCGTCAAAATGCCCTGAACACTGACTTACCTTGGGAGTTGTGCCAACAACATGCCTACGCTGCTCGACAAGCAGATAAAGCATTTGAGTTAGCTGAGCGGCAACTTGGTTTACATGGTCGAAGCTGGCAGAAGACTATGCGGGTTGCTCGTACAATTAGCGATGTCAGTCAATCTGAAGTGATTAAAGTGGATCATTTACAACTCGCTGCTGAGCTCGGATCACACCGGCTCACGCATCGATAAGGTTGAGTCGTCTCTAAATCGTGGCATCGTTACTGAGCAGTTGACCGTGTGAGAAAAACTCATGAGCAGCTTTATTGATTTTCTTTGACCAAGTGGTCTTGCCGGTTAACTGAGCAATGTTGGCGATCGGCTCAGGTGTATGAATGGTTTTTGAGAGCAAGGGTGGATGATCAGCGTCATTATTTGTGGATAGTGTTTGCCGTGTTTTCCAGTATTCAACTGTTGCACTGAGTGTAATTAAGCTCAGCACACAAGTGGTAAGGACGGCAATTGGTAAAGCTTGAGTGCTGTTGAGTAAATACAAAAAACCAAAAGATGTTACCGCATTTAGCGAGAAGCTAATGCTTGATCGAATAATCCGAGGCGTAGTTGGATCACTATATTTTTTTTCACAGTAGGAAGCTACCGAAGACAAAGTAGCAATGATTAGCGCAATCAGAGGGGTTCTAAAGGTTTGCGCTACAGATAAGCTAGCACGAAAGTAGCTAATTACAGTCAGTGACTGAAAGCCATTGGTGATCCCAAAGTAAGCATCAGACAAAGGACTGTCTCGATAGGCTTTTGAGACTCGTTGGCAGAATCCTTGCCAAGTACTAGGTTGAGGGGGTTCAGTTGTTTTGATGCTGGGATCAGTCAGGCAAGTTAATAAGAATGATCCGATCAGGGTTAGCATCGTTATCCTTGCAGGCGTGATGAAGCCGCCAATCGTCAAAACACTAATAACAGACCACGGAAGCAAGCGCATGATGGATAGGTAAAGGACAAGTAGTCCAACATTGTTCACAACACGATGTAAGAAGCGCAGCGGTGATTCTAGATACATAAATTGAGTCATTATTTTTTTTGTAATGCTATAACAAAATAAATGACGATTTGTCAATCCCCGTACCACAACGCTGACGTTATCACATGGTGTGCAAGTAACATATAACGTCGTACGAAAGCGACTAATCACAGTAAGCGACCATAGTCCATTTGTCATACCAAAAACGACATTTGCAATGGACAATTGCGATAGAGGCTTAAAATACGATGACAATGCGCTTGCCAAACAACAAGCTGCAAGAAAAAATTTTATTGCCTGGGTTCAATCAGTCAATCAGTCAATCAG
>DBUY01000016.1:20955-34015 GCA_002308435.1 Proteobacteria bacterium UBA1278
GTCAATCAGTCAATCAGTCAATCAAGCGAGTTTCTATATATGATCCAAGTATAGTCAATAGCGTATTATCGGGAGCGTTGCGCCACCCAAATATGCTCTCTCGACAAGTATTCACGTGGCTCACGGTAGAGTAATGGGTCGATAGTTTGAATAATTGAATCACACCACGATGCCTGACGAGCAATGCTCTTAGCCAGAATTCGTGACAAAGCAGAGCCCTTATCATCAATTAGAACCTGAGGTATTTTCCAGTAATCAAAGACATCACTCAGTGTAACTAAACTCAATACGCAAGTGGTCAGCACGGTAAAAGGTATAGCATGAGCGCTATTGAGTACGCATAAAAACCCAAAAGATGTTATTGCATTCAACAAAAAGATGGTATTGGATTTAAAGGTGCGAGGAATAGTTCCATCCCAATAAGCTTCATGCCATGGTCCAATGCCAGATGACATCAGTATGCCTAACTCAAGGTTAGAGACTAAGGCTGAAAAAATCGCAATATAGACAGCAATTATGGACGTATTGTAAGTTAGTGCGGGAGATAAGCTCGCACGAAAGTAACTAATCACCGGTAGCGACAACAGCCCTCGTGTAATACCAAAGCCTACATCTTGCAATAGGTTGTCGAGAAAGCGATTAGGGTGTGGGTTTGATAAACGATTTAAGGACGCCTCCAAGCCAGCAAGCCACGCGTAAAATTTTCGTTGATTGGGCTCAGCAAAGCAGGTTTCTACAAAACAGTGAAGTAAAGTCAGTAGTGCTAACCTAGCGGGTGTGATGATGCCATTGATCGTCAAAAAGGCTATCATTGGCGCAGGAAGCAGTCTGAGGATAGATAGACAAAAGACCAAAAAGGCAACGTAATTCACAGTTCGATCTATAAAACGACATGTTATTTTACTGAGCATGGTTGATATAGTTATATTTTTTGGAGATCTCAGCAGAATAAGTGTCAAAATGTCAAGAATCGTGATCTGGCGCTGGCGTTGTCATGTGGTATGCAAGATAGTAACAGATAATACGATATGCGCAGTCTTCTGAGACAGGAAGCCCTCGAAGTGCACGACAGAGCATAGATTGAGGCACACATAGTCTCTTGGCAAGGTAATAGAGGTCATACTGGTTCCAGCGTATCATCACGCTCACCATTTCACGAATCCAGAGTTGTTGAGACATAACTAATATTTATAATTATGGTAAATATACGCAAAATAATAATTTTAATCTCAGCACGTTGCAATCAACGAAAGCGGATTACGTTGTAAGTAATTTCCTACTTCACGACAGTTATCTATAATAATTTGTTATTATCCAAAACACAGAACTGACACACATCATCGCTATCTAAATAAAGCAAATTATTCGTCATATAATAAAAGCGCACAATGCATTGAAATTCATCCCTCTGAATGCTAACAATAATTTTCACACGTATTCAAAGCAACCAGTACGGCGCTCAATCGCTATGAAAACACCTCAAAAAATAGTGCATGATCGAGCACAGCGGCTCAGAAAGCTGCGCGCAATGGCACGGCTCACAAGAAAAGCCATAACCGAGAAGCACCAGATACCTCCAGGCACATTACAAAACTGGGAAATGCCACGTTTTGGTGGACTATCAGAACGTGGTGCGCATCAGATTATTCAGGCACTTTCTGTTGAGGGGGTATATGCCAGCTTTGAGTGGCTCATGATGGGCGTCGGCACACCGCCAAAGCTTGCACCAGGCACCTCTAGACGCTACAGAACCCATAACAAGCCAAAAGCAGCAAATAAACTGACAGAAGAAGGCGAATATTTCAGGTCATCAGGTAGTAAATATACCGACTATCAGTTAGATGATGACGTCATGAGTCCAAAATACGCAGCAGGGGATATATTCATTGGCATAGCACGCTCCGCTACACGAGAAATGATTGCGTTAGTCAATCGTTTATGTATTATTCAACTCGCTGATGGCGAAAAGATACTTCGCTATATACAGACAATCAATCCAACTGCCAAGACGGTCACGTTATTTACCCAGCACCCCAATGGCCACTGTCAGCATAAAGCAGCGACCTGTCACTATTTGCAGATATGGCAAGTAATTTGGGTGCGGCATGTATCAAAAACACAACCAGCACGTCTTTCAGTTTAGCTGAAGTTACTTTTTCGACAAAAAATTTCGCATGGCACGCTGTGCATCGGATGTCTTGCCTGCCCGAGTTTGGCTAATCGATTCGAATGTCAATTGGTCGTCTAATGAGTGGCCTAGTGCAGAGCGAAGCAAGAGTTTTGTTTCAGTCATGGCAGTAGCGGAAGCACATGATATTTGTTCAGCTAGATTGATAGCGCCATCAAGCAGTGTCTCGCGAGTGAATATTTTGTGCACTATGCCCAATGACTGCGCTTCGCTAGCAGAAATTTTTTCAGCAAGTAGACTAAATGCCATTGCACGATGGTAGCCAATACACCGAGGTAGGAGATGGCTCATCCCACCGTCAGGAGCCAATCCAATATGTGAAAAATTACACCAAAAATAAGCATCTTCAGATGCCAAGATAATATCGCCATGCAATGCAAATGAAAAGCCAACGCCAACAGCGAGACCGTTCACGGCACTAATGACAGGAAATGGAAGGTCACGCAGTGCCTCAATTACAGGATGATAATGCATTTGCAATATCTTACCGAGATTACCTGCATATTCTTGGGCAACCGTCGCTGTTGATAAGATATCAGCACCTGCTGAAAAAGCGCGGCCCGATCCGGTAATGAGTAGACATCGAGGGGGCACGTCGCGATTCCTCAAGGTTTGCAGATGATTGTGCCATTGCGACAGCATCTCCACATTAATTGCATTGAGTTTTTGCGGACGATTCAGCGTGATCAGCGCAATCTGATCAGTTGGCCAAGTCAGTCTACATAAAGCAGTTGTCATATCTCATCATCCTATCGCGTCAATTAAGTGATTGGTCAAGATGTGTTCGCCATGCGAATTATTCACAGAACATACAAGATGCATATAGCTTATTTTACAAATATTATTGTTATTTTGTTTTTATTCTTGTATAATCCTGAGCCTAATTAGTTTACAAGCAGAGTGTATTCTTTATGGCCAAAGTATGTGAAGTAACCGGCAAGAAGCCAATGTGTGGTCACAACGTGTCGCATGCGAACAACAAAACAAAGCGACGCTTCGAAGTTAACCTACAAAGCAAACGATTTTGGGTTGAAAGCCAAAATCGCTACGTACGCATGAGAGTATCCGCGAAAGGGATGCGCATCATTGATAAGCTTGGCATAGACCAGGTGCTAGCTAATCTAGCACAAACATCAGCTGAGTAAGGAGTCACCATGGCAATGCACGGAAAAAGAATTTTAGTGAAGCTGGTTAACAAGGCAACAGGCTCTTATTACGTCACAGTAAAAAACCCTAAAAATACCACCGATAAGTTACGTCTGAAGAAGTACGACCGAAAAACTCGTAAAATCGAAGAATTTGTCGAAGACAAAATTAAGTAGCCAAGTAATACACCCATTTGCACGTCGCACAAAAGCGTGATGATTTGCAAAGCAATCCCCGATTGAATACAATCATAGCAATTCAGCTATTGCTGCTTATGCAGTTTACGAGGTCTAGTTATGAAGCACGTCGTTATTACTGGCGCAAACCGAGGCATTGGTCTTGAGTTAGCCCGAATCTACAGTCAGTTATATCCAGTCACCGCCATCTGTCGCTCATCATCAAATGAGCTAGATGCTATGCAGCATGTGACTGTTATCAAAGATGTCGATATGCGGAGTTGGGCTACGATACAACATGCCATAGAGCAGTGTGATCGAAAAATTGATCTCCTAATCTGCAATGCGGGTATCTTCGAGGGAGGGTCCACCAAACTAGGCAATGTGTCTGCAAAGAGCATGCAAGAACAGTTTCTCATCAATGCCGTTGCACCGCTCATGTGTGTCCAAGCAGCACTTGATCATTTGACCCGCGACGCAAAGATCGCTTTAATTACTTCAAGGATGGGCTCAATGGCGGACAATAAGTCAGGCGGATACTATGGTTACCGCATGAGCAAAGCAGCATTAAATGCTGCTGGCAAGTCATTAGCAATTGATCTTGCAGAGCGCGGGATTCCTGTTGCAATTCTGCATCCAGGTATGGTGCGTACCGAAATGACTGGTTATGCCGGTCATGTTACCCCTCAGGAGGCCGCAGAGCAACTCGCTGCACGAATTGACGACATGCGCCTAGAGACATCAGGGCAGTTTCGCCATGCCAGGGGAGAAATACTACCCTGGTAATCGTTGTCTGAATAAAGGTATTTCTAACAACAGATTGCGATACAATCAAAGTCGTATCTGTAACAGTTCAGCAGGTGTGAAGCCCAATGTGCTGAGTATGCGCACCACTGTCAATAAAGGTAGCCCATGAATGGCATATGGATCACCGCTTGTGAGTTGCTCAATGAGCACAAAGCCCATCCCCTCAAGTCTGATACTACCAGCACACTCATAGGGTTTATCCACGTCTAAGTAGGCTTGAATCGTTTGATCATCAAATTCTCGGTAGACAATAGTCGTCGTGATCAGTTCAGTTTGGGTGGTTTTTGTTTCTGGGGCATAAATCGATAGTCCAGAATACGAGGTCACTGTTGCGCCGCTGCATAGTCTTAGCTGATCAACCGCCTCATCATGCGTCAATGGCTTACTTAATATCTTATTCTGTACGGAGATAACTTGATCACCGGAAATAATCACACACTCTGGCCGTCGAGTTCGAATGACATCTGCTTTTGATGCAGCTAAACGCTGTACTAACTCCGAAGGGGTTTCCATAGAGAATGGTGTCTCGTCAATATTGGGGTGTACTGTCTCAAAAGGGATGCCTAGCTTAGATAACAAGCGATAGCGCTCTGTAGAAGACGAGGCCAGCAACAAGGGGTGCATAAAACTATTCTAAATGGCGTAACTAAGGTTACATGAAACGCAAAAGCCGCACAACATCTGTGTGTAAAATCTATGACAAGTCATCAACGTCAGGCACAGTAGCACGCTTGAGAAACTGGCAATATTATGCTGTAATAACACATTAGATCGCAGTTTTAACAATGAACACAAACAATAAAAAGCCAACACTGGTCACAGGGCTAACCGCAACCGGCGATCTCCACCTGGGTTCCTATTTAGGCACGATGAAGCAGTGGAGTGCATTTGCAGACACACATCAATGTTATTTCTTTATAGCGGACATGCATGCCATCACAACGCCTCAAGACCCTGACTTAATGAAACAGCGCTGTCTCGACATGACAGCTTTGTTCATATGCTCTGGTATTGATCTAGCTGAAAATGTTCTATTCAACCAATCTCAAGTGCCTCAGCATGCAGAGCTTGCATGGATCATGTCCTGCAATGCCGCCATGGGTGAGCTACAACGGATGACCCAGTTCAAAGAGAAGGCGGCTAATAAAAAAAACCAGGAGACTGTTGGGTTGTTTGCGTACCCATGTCTCATGGCAGCCGATATTTTATTATATAAACCGCAGCATGTACCGGTTGGAGATGATCAAAAACAACATCTAGAGCTGACGCGTAATCTCGCACAACGATTTAATCATCATTTCGGCGAGACATTTACCATTCCAGACCCAGTAATTCCACAGGTTGCAGCACGTGTCATGGCCCTGGGAGATCCCAGTAAGAAAATGTCAAAGTCTGATTCAACGCTCAGTAATACAATTTTTTTACTAGATACACCCGAAACAATCACGAAAAAAATCAAGCGCTCAGTGACTGATTCGCAAGCAACGATTGATCATGCTGATGACCGGCCAGGGATTAGCAATTTAGTCAGTATATACGCAGCACTGAATGATCAAACTGTGCAGCAGGTTATCCAGCAGTATGATGGTCATGGGTATGCGAGATTCAAAGGGGACTTAGCTGAATGTATCATCGAGGTATTTCGACCATTTCGCGAGCAGTATGCAGAAATCCGTCAAGACGAGGCATCACTCAAGCACACCTTAAAAATGGGTGCTGAAAAAGCAAAGCATGTCGCTCAAACAACACTAGACCAAGTCTACAACGCTGTTGGCTTTATTCAAAGTAGGCGCTAACATGAGCAAAACCTATCTATTTTATGATTTAGAGACCTCTGGGCTCAGCAAGCCATTTGATCAAATACAACAGTTTGCGGGTAAACGATTAGATGGAGAGTTCAAAGAAATTGAGAGTCGCTTTATTGAAGCACGGATTTCACCAGATGTAATACCGTCCCCGTATGCCGTTATAACACACCAAATTGATATGAAGGATGATTCAGGTCGGCTTTCAGAGTTTCATGCTGCGCAAATAATCCATGAAATGATCAATACCCCAAACACAATCAGTATTGGGTACAACACGCTCGGATTTGATGATGAGTTCTTAAGATTCGCTTTTTATCGAAATCTACTTACGCCCTACACACATCAGTATGCAAATGGGTGTGCCCGGTTTGACGTATTTCCAATTACTATTTTTTATTACTTATTTGAAAATTCCGTTATCAAGTGGCCAACCCTAGATGGCAAGCCAACCTTAAAGCTAGAGCACATTGTCACCGAAAATGATTGGTTTCAAGGGCGCGCACACCATGCGATGAATGATGTTGACGCTACGATCAAACTAGCGGCGCAACTACAGTCTGCAAATCCAGATATGTGGAATTATCTAGTGGGCTACTTCGACAAAAATACTGATCATGAGCGTATCCAAGCATTACCCATGGCATTTAATGAGCATGTTGACCTGAGGTACGGATTAATGGTGCATTCAAAGTTCGGGGCAAAAAATGCTTATCAGGGTATGCTTTTGGCACTTGGTAACCATAACCATTATAAAAACCAGACCATGTGGCTTCGCTTAGACCATGCTGAACTTGACACACTGGATTTTGATGACCTAAGCACACAAGGGCTCATTATCCGAAAAAAATATGGTGAGCCCGGGTTTTTATTACCGCCCACGGATAGATATACACATCATTTGTCACTGACACGGATGAAAATCATCGCACGGAATCTAGAGAAAATTCGAAAGCACTTCTCAGAGATAGAGCAGCTTCAGCGCGATGCACGCGAGTTTACCTATGACACCATAGATGCAGTTGATGTCGATGCTGGTCTATATGATCTTGGTTTTTTAACAGGAGACGAGCAGCAATTCTGTCGTCAGTTTCATATTGCGCTACCACACGCGCGAGAAGCGATGCTCAACGAGCTGAAAAATCCAAATCTCAAAGCGCAAGCAAAACGCGTGCTCTGGCGTGAGGACGCAAAGTTATTGACTGCCGAAGATAACATAGAACAAATGAACTACCTTAAAAAAATGATGCAGAATGATGCGCCGGCATCCGTAATTGATTTTAGAGGCCAACCAAAGCGTGGTATTTATCAAGCATATGAAGAAGTAAAAGCAATTCAGGCAGAGATGGATTTAGATGCAGATCAACAAGTCGTGTTAGCGTCATATAAAGAATGGCTAAAAGATAAAATGGATGACTTTACAAAGAATTCATGCTGAGTTATCGATTTTTTATAACCAAAATTTCAGTCTGGTTTGCCAGTAAGGCACTCTGCCAGCTGATACAATCAGTGACGAGTGAGCGCAGTCCACAATCAAGACAAAAAGTTGTCAACGCTGCGCGTGCTAGCTTCGATATGGTTCGGTTCTGGCTTAGGAAAAACCCTCATGCACCACTACAGGCTCGTGTAAAACGGCACCAGTGCTGGGTATCAGAGTATGCCTCTGAACAAGGGATGAGTAACGATCAGGTCGTCATCCTATTCCATGGCGGTGGCTTTGTTGTTGGGGGAGACGCATCACATGGGCCATTCGCGAGTGATTTAGCGTACACACTAGGGTGTAGAGTGTACTTAGTCGAGTATCCGCTGGTGCCTGAAACACAGCTCAAAGAGACAATACGGGTCTGCTCACAAGTGGTTGACTCAATCATGGACCATGATGAAAACAAGCATTATGCCCTCATGGGTACTTCAGCTGGCGGGTGTATAGCTAGCCAGGTCGTTGTACGAGCGATCACAAAAAACAATCAAAGACCGTTTGCGCTATATTTAATGGGGCCTGTCATACAGCATTGCTTCAACTATGACGCTAAAAAATACCTCGATCATTGTAATTCAGATGAATTGCTGGGCAAAAGCTACCGTTTTTTGATAAGCAACCCAGAAAATAAAGCGCGAGCTGTTGAGTTATTGGGGGGTAGCCAAGTAACCGAGCTGCTAGAGCTGCCTGATGAGGTCATCAAAGAGTTTCCACCGACACATATTACTTATCAACAAGGCGAAGTGCTATCTGGCGAGATCAGTGCATTCAGTAAGCGCTTGCGAGAAAATCAGGTCTCAGCTGTGGATAACATTGTGGATAATGCGTTTCATTCATTCAATATTTATAATTACCTGCCGCAGACCAGGCGGTATATAGAAGAAATCAGGCGTCATTTGATGCGCGCAGAGGCGAAATAAAAAGCGCATTCCGGCCAGTGCGTCATTTTGAATATTTTAATGGAAGAGCCGATCCTATCGGACAGTTGTTCTTGGTGTAAACGGTTAAAATTTGCATGAACGCTAATAGCACGAACTTGATTTAGGGTTTGTGAAATGGCATTCAGCAGACATATGTTGTTAGCAATCACTTCTAGTATATTTGAACAATTATGGCTATTGGAGCACATTTTTATTTCTAGAAAAAAAACACCCAGGCAAGCCTGGGTGTTTTTTTTATGCTCATAAAGAGATAACTAGGCAGTACTATACGCCGCCGCCTGCTGTTAGAGTAGCGGCATCGTTATTGCTCTCATCCGCATTAGGGGTGGTTGGGGTTGCGCCTTCAACACCCTTCTTGTTGCCAGACACAAACTTAGAAAGTTCATTGAAAAAGCCAGAGAGATAGCTGACTGGTGCTAAGAAGATCGAGCTACCAACTTCTTTCGCGCCGCCAGTTCCACTCTCTACCGTCATTGAGTCGTTGTTTACCACAGCATTTGATAATTTCTCATATTGAGCATGTGCAAAGTTGCTAACTCGAGACGCAGCAGCTGCGACGGCGCTATATCCAGCTGAGATCTTGTTTGCAGCAAAAACAAGCGGCGTGAGGATGGCGTTGCTCATTGCATAACCGAATCCACCAAAGTACTTCGGCATTGTGGAGGCAAGAGTAAGACTTGCAACAACAGCAATCGCAACACCAGCAGCAACCTGTGCAACTGGGAAGTTGAGCTCAAGTGCCATGTAGCCAGCGGCAACAGCGAGAGCGCCAACTACAGCATAGGCGGAGTATTGCGCATACTTTGACTCATATTGGTTGTAGCCACTGTAAAACTTACCGACTTTATCAATGGCAGGCTTGGTGTAGCTTGTATGCAAGCTTGAAAGTCCAGTAGTAGCTTTGCCGTACATCGTTGACACGCCCCCTGCGAGTTTCCCAAGCTGAGCGCCGACAAATTTGTACACTGCGGAAACAATATTTTTCACGAACGTGATGACCGAACTTAGTCGTGTTGCCACAGCAGAATGCGCAGTGACAGGAAGTTTGGTTATAGCAGCAACAATTGCATTCTTCTTCGTGGCAGGAACTACGGCAGCATCAACACCAGTCTTGGCATCGTTATTGTTGTCTGCCAGACTTTGACTAGTTGTAATTTGGTGTACAACATCAGCCTCGCGCTCGGAAGATGAAGCGGCACTAGTGTTCTGGGTATCATCGGCTGTGCTGTTTGATGAATCAGCTGGGGTTTGATCAGATTGACCTTGGGCACCTGTGAAGATGTTGTCTTCGTTAGAGCCAGTTTCTGTAGGGTTAGGCATAGTTTGCTCCGTGTTACAAAATTTATAAGTTTAACCTAACACAACTGATTGCTGAAATGCAAACCTTTTGCCGGATAGTTTGTGTTTAGATACAATCCCAAACCAGGTGTGATTTATGTTTCTGATTATATAGATAAAAATAGCAATAAAGCGTCTGCGATCCAGTGACTAGATAGAGAAAATAAAGTATAGGAAGTGATTGGTAATTAAGCCCTTCCCCACATTTAACAAGTGGTCGCCATTCATGCCACTGGTAGTTGTTAGATATATTCTATCGCAACAATCTCGTAACTTTGCTCACCACCTGGCGTATGCACTTCAATTTCATCCCCGACCATTTTGCCAATACAAGAGCGAGCAATTGGAGAGGTAATAGAGATCTTCTGCGCGCCGATGTTTGCTTCTTCCTCGCCCACTATCTGCGCACGGATAGTTCGCTCCTCTGCCTCGTTATAAATCGTGATGGTTGCGCCAAACACGACAGTATCCCGCTTACCGATTTTGGTGACGTCTATCACCTGGGCGTGTTTGAGACGGTCCTGTATAAAAGCGATACGCGCCTCTGACAAGCCCTGCTTATCTTTCGCAGCATGATATTCCGCATTTTCTTTCAAATCTCCGTGCTCGCGTGCCTCTGATATCGCCCGCGCAAGCGCAGGGCGCGCCTCGACTAGAGCTTGTAGCTCATTTTTGAGGGCCAACTCACCAGATTTTGTCATGGGGATTTTTGATAGCGACATAGCACAAAGTTCGCAGTTAATGTCTCATGATTCTAACACAGTTTAGCGCTAAAAAAAAGTGACATACCCGTGAGATATCTAGTGTTGCACTTAGTCTAGCTTGTCTTTTGGTTTAATCATCTTCGCTGGGTTAATTAATGCATCGTAAGCCGCTTCATCAAGATAGCCTAATGACAAGCACGCTGCTTTCAAGCTCAAACGGTGATCGTGCGCATGGTGAGCTACTTCTGCTGCCTTTCGATAACCAATGGCAGGGCTCAAAGCTGTGACAAGCATCAACGATTGCTCTAGGTGATGCTGTATATGTTGAGTATTGGGGGCCATATCAGTGACTAAAAACTGATTAAAGTTTTTACTGCTATCTCCCAAAATGCGAATTGACTGCAATATACTATTGATGAGCAATGGCTTGTAACCATTCATTTCTAGAGCGCCGCCAGCACCACCAATACCAACTGCAACATCATTACCCATTACATGTGCAGCAACCATGGTCATTGCTTCGCACTGTGTTGGGTTGACTTTACCAGGCATAAAAGAGGAGCCGGGTTCGTTCGCAGGCAATATGAGTTCTCCAATACCACAGCGTGGCCCACAAGCAAGCAACCGAATATCGCTCGCGATTTTGTACAAAGATACTGCTAGTGTCCGTAAGCTCCCACTGAAAGCAACCAGTGCATCATGAGACCCTTGCACAGCAAACTTATTTGTAGCTGAGACAAATGGAAGCTGAGTGAGTTGAGCGATCTCTGCTGCAGATCGCTCAGAGAAACCTGAATACGTATTCAGACCAGTTCCAACAGCCGTACCACCCAGCGCAAGGGGGTAGATGTCATTGAGTGATGACTGTATTCGCAGAATCGATTCATCAAGCATGTGTGTGTAGCCTGAGAACTCCTGACCCAGTGTCAGAGGAGTCGCATCTTGAAGATGAGTACGCCCAACTTTGATAATATCGTGCCAAGCTTTTGCTTTTTTATCGAGACCATCACGCAGTGCTTTAACATGTGGAATCAAATGTCGAGTAGTTTCCAATACGATAGCAATATGCATTGCTGAGGGAAAAGAGTCGTTGGTTGATTGGGATAAATTCACATGATCATTGGGGTTGATTGGGTCATAACTACCTAACGGCTTACCAGCCAGCTCACAGGCGCGGTTCGCGATCACTTCATTAACGTTCATATTGAGCTGCGTGCCACTACCTGTCATCCATACGTGCAGAGGAAAATGGCCATCGAGTTTTCTATCGAGGATTTCGTCAGCAGCTTTGATAATCAGGTCACGCAGATCAATGCTCAGCACGCCGAGATCACAATTCACTTTGGCCACCACTTTTTTTAGTAGCGCGTAGGCACTAATCAGTTCGATCGGCATCTTTTCTGTGCCAATTGAGAAAAAAGTCAAAGAGCGCTGAGTTTGTGCCCCCCAGTATTTGTCAGCAGGTACATGAACTGCTCCGTGGCTATCGGTTTCAATACGTGTTTTAGACATGGTCTTGTGTGACCCAAATGGTACTTATCAACACTATAGTACAAAGTAAGATCTGTATCAGTAATTTAGGGAAGTATTTATCGATTTCTAACCGTGAAATGGATTGTTGTCAATGAGTAAGGCGATTGTCGGGCAATACTCAGGCAGATTTTACCAGTAACGGTATTGTGATATTGCGGACAAATTGTACTATGGGCGCACATGCAAACAAAGAGAACACTATGCAAACAGTCATACAGAACAGCCTGCTCTGCACTATCGTCAGTGTGTGCCTACTCGCGCACGCGGACCCAGTGTGTCAAAAGAAATCGGGTGAAACAATATGTGGTAAGGGAGAAATCGAGACAATGGGCGCAAATGGCATATTTAGAGCAGAACAAACAAAGTTCAAAAAACGGCTTGTTATACGCGGTCAAGCAATGATAAAAGACTGCGACATCAACGACGTCAAGATCTATGGACAAGCGGTGATGACCGGATCGAAAGTTCAAGGGAAGAGTGAGATATATGGTCATCTAGAAGCAATAAGCACACAATTCAAACAACCGCTGGTTGCACATACTAATGAGCTACGCGCACGCGGATCGACATTCACAGGAATGATCATAACGCCAGCACAATCAGGCTGTCATGTAGAGCTTCAAGAAAATTCTTGTGTGAGTGGGGATGTGGTGTTTCGCGGACAACCTGGAACGGTTGTGTTGTCAGGGGGGTCTCGAATCACTGGAAAAATAATTAATGGCAAACAACAATAGGAGAATAGTATGCATAATCAGAAACAACAACGACCAGCAGTCCAGAGAGCCTTATCTTTTGCAGACGATGGCTGTAACAAGTCATTCAGCAAAGACGGAAAAGATGGGAAAGATGATGTCAGTGCCATGGGTGGGATGCATTTTTGTGAAGATATGCCAATCAGCACGTGGTCGTAATCAAACCCAGTGCGAGCGCAGATACGCTCGC
>DBUY01000069.1 GCA_002308435.1 Proteobacteria bacterium UBA1278
CTCTGTTTCTGTTGTCTCAGGCTGTTCCACACCATCGCTGTTTGGCACACTGATCATCGTCTTAGATGGCTCTACGTTATCCTCGCTTTGACCATGCGTGGACTCGCTTGACTCGTCAGCATTTGTCTCAGACGTGGACGTATCGTCTGGGCTATCTGGACCTGTAAATGCAAGTGCAGCTTCGTGCTTCTCAGCATCTGTCATTTTGGCCGAGCTGCTGATGTCGTGTTTGTTACTTTTCTCGTCAATGATTAACTTTTTGTCTACAAAAAAATAAGATTGTGTATTGTAATGTACAAATTTTATAATATGGTCACTATCTATTGCGCCCGGCTTTAAAGAGATAATTGCTTGCCCAAGCGTGTCTAATTCTTTACCGTCGTTGATGATTGTACCATGATCAACATAAACAGCAGCATAGCCCGACGTCAATGGGTCACCTTGAGAAGTGATGGCATTCTGCACATCACTCTCTTTAAGATACATTGGTCGCCCAAAACTACAACTTGGTAATGCGGTTAGGGTTGTCTCCCATGCTGTCATGTCACGACCCTTTTTTTGGCTCAGTAACACATAAACAACCATGGTACCATCTGGAATGTCCCGAAGCATGAGCTGCTTTGCAACCACATCTTCTTTGCCGATCTGAGAAATTTTTGTCAGCACATCATCGCGTGCAGCTTCAATTGAGTTGACTCTTTCTGTTATCTCTTGGCGCCGGCGTTTGAGCAGGAAACTCTTTTGCCAGATATCACGCTTTAAATATTCTTTTGTTTTGTCAATTAAAGCTTGTAGCTTCTTCAGGAAATCATCTTTATCGCGCACAATACTGTCCAGTGCTAGGTCATGGTATAAGTATAGCCTATAAAACGAACATAGCACGAAAAATATGTGTGTTTTTGGGTATTAGCCAGAGGTTGTAGGGGTGTTGGTATCTGGCGACTCATTGAACTCTTTTCTCGTGAGCTGCGTGGCTAAATCTGCCGCATCATTTTCAATCGTTTGCCAAGCATTGATATCATCATTGCTTTGATCATTATCCCCAGCGAACAGAGTGGGATTGGAGTCTTTGCGATTCACCATGAAATGTCGGACATCTTCTGCCTTGTCGTAAAAACATGTTAGCTCTTTTGACAATTCCTCGGTGCATACCAACATCAGTGGATTGATATCAGGTTTGCTGTCTGTGTACTTATTGGTCATTGTCTCTCCCTAACTGTGGCAGATGTCTTACATTTAATATAGACTAAATCTTTAGCCCTGTCAATTATAATATCAATCATAAAGCAACTCGTCTACATCTACTTTGTTGTCTCTCGCTTTTTTAATCAACTCCATAAGCACATCGGAAACACAGAGCAAGGCTGTGAGTTGGCGGCACTCTGCGACAGAAACCTCAACGCCGAGCATGGCTTTTTCATTATCTTTGAACGTGGATCCAGTCTTGTGGCCGAACAATAACATGCTGAGCTGGTCGGCTCGTTTGATTATTGATGGTAGTAAGCCAGCAGTCGAGAAGACCTTCTCAAATTCTATCTCTTTTGACTTTAACATGTAGGACACTCCCATTTTGTGAGTGATTTTGTTGCAGATCTTGAGTACGTCTTCCATGTCACATCCACCAAGGTGTTGCCGAGCGGCGTGGCCCAGCAGACTTACTGCGCACATAACGCAGAAACACTGGTAGTGTGAACCCGTAGTATTCCATTGTTTGCAGGCATATCATAACAAAAATTGCGAAACCGACAGTGACATAAGTAATATGAAACATCGCTACTAGCAACGGCGGTAGTGCTCGGGCGTTGAAGATCCAAAGCCGAGGTTGCCGAGCCGTATCACGCCAACTCGCATCCGGGTTATATGTCAGCGCCATAACGCAAATCCATTCAATTTTTTGAGTATAGACGGCACTTTGAAATCTGTAAACAAATATTTAACGTTTTTGTCATGGTTTTATCGCCCCTGCCTAGAGGATTGTTTGCATTTTTTTGCATCAATCCAACCTAGCTCGTGTTGTGATGTGTGTTTAAGCAAGCCTGCTCACTTGACTTGCTCAGGCTGGTGACGTAGCCTTACCGCATCCTGTCAGTGCGTGCACCGTGATCTAGATGACGCAATCAACGTTCTTTTCACGCAAGTTTTTTCCGCTTTTCTTGGCCCAGACAAGCGCTATTTTTGTTGACAATTTATATCGCAACGCATTTCTCTTACTTATTTTCTATACAGCGTCAGTTGGGTACTTCGACAAAACGCTGAAGTATAATTACAGCATCTTATCAGCTGCTATGCTGACACTGCCCTTCTTTATTTTTTCTTCAATAGCTGGAGATTTATCGGATAGACTTAGTAAATCTAAACTGATTATCTTTTTTAAAGCGACAGAGCTGGTGATTTTGATTTTGGGCTGCTATGCCGTGTTTGCACAAAGTCTTTACTTGATGCTGATTACCATTTTTCTACTTGGCACCCATTCAGCCTTTCTCAGCCCATTAAAACTATCGATTCTTCCAGAGTACCTTGCTGAAAAACAACTCATGCGCGCAAACTCTTATTTCGAAATCGGAATCTTTGCAGCCATCATTTTTGGTGAGATCTCAGCAAACCTTCTTTTTTCGCATGACACCTATGGTCTACATATTTTGTTTGCAACCATACTTCTGATTTCCGCGATTGGATTTGCCGCGTCTCTATATTTAATACCAACCACCCCAAAGAACCCACACCTGAAACTCAACTTCAACATACTGCGCGGTAATATAGACATAATCAGAAAAACTCGTCACCGCCGCATCGTTTATCTCTGTATTTTAGGGATCTCATGGTTTTGGCTGGTCAGTAGTATCATTGTCAACGAAATCCCTATTCTGATCAATGTCAGCATCAATGCTGCGCCCTCTGTTTTGACATTTGTGCTTGTTGTGTTTGGGCTTGGGATCAGTGTGGGATCCCTCTTTTGCACGCGCCTACTCAATAACAAGATCGAAGCGACATATGTCCCTTTGGCCGCATTTGGAATTGCCTTTTTCTTATATGATCTGGCCTCTGTTATTTATGCATCCTCGGCTGCTGAAACCGCACTAAGTCTTCGGGAGTTCCTACTCACATTTGCACATGCCCGTATTGTATTCGATTTCTTTTGTATTGGTGCGCTGGGCGGATTATACCATGTTCCGCTGTACACGATTATGATTCACGAAAGTGACCCCAAACACCGAGCTCGAACCATTGCGTGCCACAATATCATTTCGACTGGCTTTATGATTGCTGGAGCAATTTTGAATTTCACTTTAGCAAAGGCATTTGGGGGCAACCCTGCTTATACACTGGCTTTTGTTGGCCTTATCTTCGCGTGGCTGTCACTTTATATTTCGCAGATTATGCCGTATGGGATACTTCAAACCGTACTTCGGTTTATCTTTCGCACCCTGTACCAAACACACGTCACTGGTATGGACAATTTCTTTAGGGCGAAAAAAGATAAATTAGTGATTATTGCGAATCATACCTCATGGCTTGATGCACTGATTCTGGCCGCCTTTCTTCCGGAGCGGCTAACTTTTGCGCTCAATTCCTCTATGCAGCAACACTGGCTTATTCGTTTTTTTATTAAGTTAAACAAAGTTTATGTGGTTGATCATGATCAGCCAATGGCACTGCGTGGGTTAATTGATCACGTCAAAGATGGTGAAAAAATTGTCATATTCCCAGAGAACCTACCCACAGTGACAGGCGCGCTGATGAAGATATACGAGTCGCCTGCTCTGATTGCCATGAAGGCAGAGGCTAAAATTCTCCCCATTTATCTTTCTGGGCTTCAGTCTTCATTATTTAGTCGAATGAAATATAAGCCCAAATATCGATTTCTGACGCCTGTGTCTATTCGAATTTTCCCTGCAGAGACTATACAGACCCAACAATCTGCAAATAATCGTCGTGAGCGGCAACAGGCTGGAGATTTTCTGTACCGTCTTATGACACGTGTCTGTTATGAAGATCATAAATTGACTGGCACTTTGTTTGAATCACTGGTTCGGGCTGTGGAAACACAGAGTTCTGGACCTCGATTTAATGATATCATGCGTAAACCGCTCACTTACCGACAACTGTTGATGCGCAGTTTCGTTCTGCGCTTTGCGCTGGCGCCACACCTTGGTACTGGTAAGAATATTGGCCTATTGTTGCCAACCGCTCTACCGACTGCGGTGAGCTTCTTCAGTTTACAGGCGCTGGGTAAAATTCCCGTCATGCTCAACTACACACAGGGCGAAAAGTCATTACTGAGCTGTTGTGAAACTGTCGTGCTCAAAACCATCATCACCAGTCGGCGATTTATTGACAAAGCGAATTTAGCCCATCACGAGCAGGTGCTGCTCAATGCAGGCATCACTCTGATTTATCTCGAGGATATTGCTGAACAACTATCCTCATCGAACAAACTATTAGGACTAATCTGCGCTAGATTCCCAAGATTAGCTATGCGATTATTGGGTCGATGTGCCTTACCAAGTGACACGGCTGTTATTCTATTCACCTCTGGTTCTGAAGGCCTCCCAAAAGGCGTTGCACTGAGCCATGATAACTTGCACGCCAACATGTCTCAGTTGACTTCTGTTATCGACCTCAATCGTGATGACATCGTCTTCAATACGCTGCCGTTATTCCACTCATTCGGCCTCATGGGGGGCATGCTTGTTCCTATCCTAACTGGGGTAAAGGTTTTCATGTACCCCAATCCGCTTCAGTATAGAATCATCACAGAATTAATTTATGATACGAATGCAACGATACTATTTGGCACCGACTATACCCTCAATCTATATGCTAATCATGCCAGTTCCTACGATTTTTACAGTCTTCGTTATGTCATGGCGGGAGCAGAAAAACTCAAACCAGCTACGTTCTCTAAGTGGACAGATAAGTTTGGGATTCGCGTTCTAGAAGCATATGGGCTGACTGAGGCATCGCCAGGACTATGTACAAACACACCAATGCACTTTAAACGAGGCACTGTCGGCCGATTTTTCCCAAATATTGAACATCAGATCAAACCGGTTGATGGCCTTGAGCATGGTGGTAGGCTATGGGTCAAAGGCCCAAATCTCATGCAAGGCTACATAAAACATGACAAACCAAATCATATCCATCCCCTACCCAAAGGCTGGCATGATACGGGTGATATTGTCGATATTGACGAGGATGGCTTTATCACGATTCTTGATCGTGCAAAGCGATTTGCTAAAATTGCCGGAGAAATGGTTTCATTGACGGCTGTTGAGAAAGTGATTAATGATGCCTTTGCAAAACATGCCCACGCTGTGATTGCTGCGCCTTGCCCTAAAAAGGGTGAGCAGTTGATTTTATTCACGGAAGACACCACGCTTGACAAGAAAAAGCTGCTTAAGCTGTTTAAATCCACCTCAACGCCTGACCTTTGGTTACCCAAGGTGATTGTTTATGGTGACATACCCAGGCTACCGACTGGAAAAATAAACTATCAACAACTGAAGCTTCCTGACTCTGTCAAAATAAGCTAATAACGGCGCTTTATTGACAGCAACAC
Source organism: Proteobacteria bacterium UBA1278 (assembly GCA_002308435.1). Classification (GTDB taxonomy): domain Bacteria; phylum Pseudomonadota; class Gammaproteobacteria; order Comchoanobacterales; family Comchoanobacteraceae; genus UBA7916. The sequence continues at coordinate 5,561 of DBUY01000069.1, forward strand.
GTCATCGTTCTAAAATTACACATCATAACTGCCTCAATTTATCTAAGGAGCATCTGGTGGCCATTCACACTCCTGCCCGAGCAAGACACCCTAAATGGCGACGTCATAACGCGAATTTCTGGCAAGAGGTTGGCGCGTTTTACACCAATCGTGGCATTGATGCCTGGAATGACTTAGTGCCTAATGAAGTTACGAATAATCCAGATTTCTCTGCTCGATGCGCACAAGGCGTCATGCAATACTTTTTAGACTGTCGCAGCAATGGTTATACTGGTGACTTTATCATAATTGAACCCGGGGGTGGCATTGGTAAATTCTGTTATTTATTTCTAAAGCAGCTTCAGCATTTGATGGAAGTTTCTTGTTTTGATGCATCATCGATGACCTATTGGCTCTGTGATCAATCTGAGCAGACTCAAGAATTCTGGCGTGATCAACCACAATTAAAGTCATTTATTGATCAAGAAATGCTCAGTATTGAGCGGCTCTGTTTGACTCATGAGGACGGCGAGTTTCGAATTGAGACCTCATTTGATACGTCGATACTGAAAAAGAAGCGCGTTGTTGTATTGACAAACTATTTTCTGGATTCGTTATATCAACAGCCATATTTACTGCGTGATGGGGCTTACATTCCACAAACGATTCATATGCGCTCATCAATTACACAAAAAAAGAAACGATTAACGTTTCAAATGGCACAGACTGGTGATGAACCACCGTGCGATACAACCGACGAAATCATGCAGGAATTCAAAACAAATCATATTGAACACGTTCTGATGCCCGAGGGGGCGATGCAGCTCTTGAAATGGTTTGACCAGTGCACAGATTTGCCGCTATTGGTGATTTGTCATGATAAAGGATTCTCTGACCTGATAGTAGATGGCTATGATGCGTCCTACCACATTGTTTGGACAGGCCAGTTTGCCGCTAGCGTGAACTTTCATGCCTTAGCAAGATATGTGTCTTCTGTCCTACAGGGACGCAGTGTACTCGGTGCACCCCATGACACCTACTTTTGTTGTGCAGTTTTTCATACAAAATGTGCTGATGACCCTTTACCTGGCTTTGCAATATCATTCGAGGAATCTGTACGCTCTGGTGTTAGTCTGAC
>DBUY01000054.1:0-1193 GCA_002308435.1 Proteobacteria bacterium UBA1278
CTCGATCTCCTGCGCCTTTTTATGCATATTCGGTGAATATTTACGTCAACAGACGTTCATCGCAACGCCTTGGATGAACGTAAGCAATCTAGCATTCAATATCCCGGTCTTAAATCATGCATTACCGCTGGGCGGCGGCATGCTCACCGGGTACTTATTGCTGCGTCTCGCAGAAACAATCACTGCGGTACTACGTGGTCAGATTGATAAAGACGGAAGACAAGTGGTGGTTATTTATGCCCTGCTTGCCATGAGCCCACTCTACGTGAGCTGTGTCACTTGGCTTAACCCAAAGACAGTCAGCGAACAACCCCAGTTAAAGGTGAATTTACTACAGGGCAATATCAACCCTCTGGAGAAAAAAGATAATTACATAAATTGGGAAGAGCAAGCTCACTTAATCCATCAACAACGCTCCAAAGACCTGAATATACTCAGTGAGGGCGTCCTAGCCATCGATAAAGAGAGCATGCCATTACACAAGTTTAGGAAATACGACTTTTTGAAAAATAGCATCATCGGCTTGAACTATGTTGACGGAAACACTTACCAAAGCATGCTCGTCGGTGTCAATCATGTCCATGGCCGCTATACGAAGCAGCACTATGTACCATTTGGTGAATACTTACCATTTCAATCACTGTTTTCAATGTACACGAACTTTTTTGACAATAAGAGAACACCCACCACGCATAAAAATAATGGCATGATTCGCTATGGCCGACATCACTTATATCCAATGATCTGTTATGACTTGTTTTTTGAACCAGAGGCGAGACAATTGATTAACAATGCCGATGCAATCATCGTCATTGCAGAAAACACCTGGTTTCATGATTCAATGATGCAGCAATCATTTCTACGCGCCGCACAAATCCGTGCGCTCGAATATAAATCACCCGTTCTGTTGGTGATGAACAGAGGTTATAGTGCACATATCACAGCTGATGGACATATATCTCAGCAACTTCCCTATGATACGCAAGGTGTATTACACACCACGATAGCGCAACGAGATAAATCCCCAAACCCATTGACCTATGTCAAAGACTACCAGGTCTTAATCGCAATCCTACTATTAGAAATTGTTGGTGGTATTGCCATATTTCGATTAAGCAACCAATTCAAACAACAAGCCGCATCATGAAAGCACATGAGTTTATCGTTGTCATGATGGAAACATCACACCCAGG
>DBUY01000054.1:1562-4525 GCA_002308435.1 Proteobacteria bacterium UBA1278
AACTGTGTCAATCACAGAGATACTCAGGCATATAATCGCTCAAGTGGAGCAGAGGATATCTTATATCAAGCGACATGTCATAAAACACTAGCTGATGCGGTACAGAACTGTCATCATGTGATTGCAACCAGTGGTCGTCAACGAACCAACCAACATCCGCCTACATTGTGCGCGCGCAAACTACCTGATTATCTGAGCAGAATTCAAAAACAGTCGATCATTGCCTTAGTCTTTGGTAACGAACAAAATGGACTGGACAACCAGGCAATTCAACAATCACATTGTCAGATCAGTGTACCTACCAATCCAAAATTCAAATCGCTAAATGTCGCATCCTGTGTACAGCTCATCTGCTTTTTATGCAGTGCATACGGACGGCAACTAGCACCGAATGATTCATGCGAAAAAAATAGTGATCATCAGCCGACGATGAACAAAATTGATGCACTGATTAACACCATCTCATCACATGCATTCGAAGAGGCACACGGTAAAGCACAACACGATATTCATAAACTGCGGCAGTTGCTCTTTCGTCTCAAGCCATCTGAGGATGAAACTAATTTTTTGCATGGTATGATGCGTCGACTGATCAAGTCGGGCATCGACGAGGAACCAAAACCTTAGCCAGACCACTGACACGCATGGAAACAGAAATCCCATTGACAGAACCGAATTTATTCAGTATAATCATCAGTATAATAACAACTATGGCAATTTATGCGTATATTTTCACAAATCATTGAACTGGGTGTATTCGGTTACTTGACACATGTAGCCAAAGAGAGACACAATCAGGTCATCGAAACCAATCGTGCTCAGAAATACAATGGCACTGATTTATATCAACAACTCGTGCGATTGGTTGCTAACTTGTTGCTGAACTCGCCTATCGGAACACAGAATATTTCTCTGAAGTTCTTAGAGAATATCGACTCATTAATGCAGTGTACGACCTATATGCTGTTAGGCGCATTTCTTGGTTATAATCTGATCCATATGTACGCAGCATATCTGTTTGTAACGGCATTGCCTATCATCTTTAACCATGTCGTGAGGTCACTGCATCATAATCTTCACGAGATCGATATCTCAGTGACTAAGCCATCAGAGGGTACTCACTATCTAGCATCAAATGCAATGACACAACTGAGCGGTCCAGTCACTGTGATAAAAAACATAATCAGTAATATCGCAGATTATGTGACCCATATTGATGAGAGTCAACGTAGCAACACATTCGCAAACTAGGTATTAGGTATATTACTCGTTCTGCAACGCACACATGGTATTCCATTTAACAGCTTCAAAAATCGACGAAGCCAAGTAGTAGGTAAGATAAAACGGCCTAATGTGGATTATTTACTCATTGGCTTTTTCTTTTTCATCGCCTGATCAGATTTTCTGCCCATTAATCGGCGAGCACACAATACAATCAAAGAAGCCCCGAGGAGTAGTGGCAGATGGTTATTGGTAGACATGCCTGCTTGTGCGGACATTCTGGATGGGGGTAAAGTCGGCATTTTTGTATTGACTGCCGCAGACAATCGATGATCAATATGCACCTGAATCTGATCGAGTTTATCAAGGGTCGCACGATGTGGTGACTCAAGATTTTCTATGGCGGTTAGCTGATCCTCAATATCGAGATCCTGATCATTATCAAGATCAATAGTTACCATATCAGATTGAGCAGAAATTGTGGTAGACATATCTGGTAGCCGCTGCGAGAGTGCTTGTAGTTGTCTATGGTCTAATTCATCAAGTTCTGTCTCAAGACGCTGGATAATATCTTGCGATGAGGAATCATCAATTAAGCGAAAGATTTGGCTATAGATTTGGGAAACAGCAACTCGCTCCTGGTCTGACAAGTGATCTATTGGTTTCATTATAATTATTTCCGAATTCTAATATCACTTATATAGCATGATTTGCGCAATTATGCTGAATAATCACTCAATGATGAAAATAGAGAAGAAGCCAGAAATCATGTGGGCTAATCAATGTGATTTCCGACAACGTCATAACCAACATAAACAAACTCACAAAAACCATCAAATCACTCGCTGGTCTGTGTGATAAACTTGTGGCCAGTTGACATTAATGCGTAGTCATGTCTAGTATGTAGACAGCTTAACAGGAAAGGTTATGCGTATTCCTATTCGTCAGTTTATCAGTGCCGTATTATGCACTTGTGTGTCAACAGTTTTAATTGCAGGCCCCATGAGAGCTCAGGCCCGAAATAGGACAGTGAATAGAAGTGGTCTGGATTTGCGTTCATCTATGGACGTTGCAATCACAGAAAACAGCACACTAGGAATCGGATTTACCGGGAAGATAAGTAAAAAGAGTGGTTTGCGAGTCGCTGTCGAACAGACACCCTACATCGATAAAGATGACGGATCAACGACGACGAACAAAACAGGCGCATCGATTGAGTATCTCACATCAGCAATCACGACAAGAAGTGGGCTTGGCGTCACCTATCTCCGTGACAACGGTGAAACTTCGGGAGTTGATTACAGTGGGTCGTATGTGATTCGTGTTCAGAGCTTTGTTGATCGATTTCTTACGAACAACGCATATGTTGGTCTAGGGATTGGCACCGTTCGCCAACGCCAAGCGCCGAGTGATGGGTCAGATATAACCAATAAAACAGTCTATGGCGCACTGACATTGAGAGCTGGTGTACGCTTTTAATTCTGAATATTGCAAGAGAGACAGAGCATGAGCAAGCTAGCGAAGCACCTATTTTTAATCTACTCAGTTACATCACTAGTAATGTCAGTGCAGGCAAATAAAAAAGTATTTTTCACACTGGGCAGTACTGTTAACGTGAACTCGCCAGATGGGTCAAGCATAGACATGGCCTTTAATCGAATACTCAACAATCGAAACAGCTATTCCATCGGACTCCATCCCAGCGCCTACTCCGAATCACACAACGCAACAAAAAACGTATC
>DBUY01000053.1 GCA_002308435.1 Proteobacteria bacterium UBA1278
TCACGATAAGCAGAACAGCTATTGATATTATCCACGTACGCATTGACTGAATCTGATCGTGATTTAAATATCTTAAAAGATTTTGTGGTGGTGCCACACTTGATCATGTAGCCAACTTTTGGCGTTTTCTGTCCAAATAAATTATTCGACTGCTGAGCCATATTTGACTGTCCAAAGTTTGACTCGTGTACTGCCTGTGCCACCACAATCGATACGGGGACAATATCAATCTTAGCATTCAATGTCTCCCATTCGCGCTGCGACCATTTGTGCATTGGCTTTTCAACAAGTTGACTCATTTGATAGCGCACGACGACTTTCTGTACCCATACTTTGTCTGCTCGACTTAATGTTTTTCCATCTTTGGTCAATTCACGAAAATGTGTCATTGTGGCTTTTTCTCTCAAGACCTGCCGGTTTTTATTGACCGCCATTTCTTTGACTTGATTGATAAATGCGTTTCGACTGTGCTTGTGTGTGGTTACTGTTTGCCCAGATAGCGAAGTGGCAAATGCGTTTGCCGGCATCAATGATAGAGCAGTTGTTAACAGTAATAAACCAAGAAAAATCTGGCGAAGAGAATTGTTGTACATTGTGATTTATACTTATATTTTTTGTTATGTTATCATAATGTTATCTATAAATCAAATCTACACTTACATTGCTTCTTCCACAACCTAACACGACCCCGAATCTTGTTATTCTCCTGTCGTTGCATTCAAAATGATAGTTGACCAAGCGAGCGGGTTTTCTTGACTTTGTTTATGTTGAATTGTACGTTTCTATTGAGCCTATCACCTAAGATATAATGGTTACTCCTACTCCAAACGCTCAGCTCAGGCGTGAATCTTTGTTATTTTACTGGATTAAGTCTGCATTGAGACGTCACGCAGAACCACTGAATGTTCGTATCGATGACCGAGTGGTCTCTCAACGTGGTGGCTACGCCATTCCCCAACAAGTATTTCAAACTTGGGAAACACGCTACACTGGGAAAACGCATGCGAGTTCGCTCGCAGCACTTCGTGCTTTAAACCCTACGCTATCGTTTTATCTCTATGATGCGCAAAAACGTGATGATTATATGCAAACACGCTGGGGAGATCATCCTATTTCCTCAATCTACTTCAATGCAAAATTTGGCCCTTTGAAAGCGGATTTATTTCGCTACTGTATTCTTTTTGATCGTGGAGGCTATTATCTTGACTTTAACAAAGATTGCTTTCGTCCATTAAACGCTATTCACAAGCCAGAGCACCTTGGCTTCATTCTATTTGAGGATACTGACTGTTATATTCCACCATATAGTGAACATCACCTACAGCTCAAACAACCGTTCAACCACTTATCTCAATGGATACTTGGTTTTTCACCTGGCCATTCATTTTTGAAACTGCTCATTGACCGTATCTGTGATGCTTATCCGCTTTTTAAGGGTAGAGTGTTTCATCATCCAAAGCTTGCTATCTTGAATTTTACTGGCCCTGGTATGTATACAAGCGTGATGCGTGAGTATCTTGCTAAAAACGGCTTATCTGATCTACAACAAGCTAACCCGCCTCGTTCAATGACGATGCGTGGTGCAAAAATATTGCGCACGGTAAATCGACATTATTCAAATCAGATCAACTCTATTATTGTTGCATAGCTGTACCGTCCAGATATGCGTGAAGGCATGGAGTAGCTATTGTCTAGAGCTCTTCATGTCGGATAGGTGATCACTCATTCTTAAAAAACATATTTAATCCATACCTTATCCTTCAATTTCGTGTTATTGCATTGACAAATCAATGCTATTTCGCTACTATTACTCCATGAATATTGAAACCTCCACAAGTGCAACACAGGCGACTCATTACTACACTGTTGATGAAGCTAACCTGATGATTCCAGACCTAGATCTGGCTTTTATCCGCATCAAACAGATGCAGCTGCAGGTTCAGGATTTGTTCAAGCTTGTTAAGAAACGCGGCATTGACTTTGTTCCAAATGATGACAAACAACTGCTGTTGCTACACAGCACCCTGGATGACGAATCCATTGACGTGCTCAGCAGCTTGAAACTGCTGCTCGCGAATATCCAAGAGGAGATTAACGCTTTGTCTAAACGTGGTTGTTCAGTTGCGAGTATCGATCAAGGCTTAGTCAATTGGCATTGTAAGTTATCTGATAAGGTCATCTATCTTTCATGGCTCCATGGAGAAAAGCAGGTCAGCTACTGGTGCGATAACCTTGAGGATAGTGCCGCTAAGCGCCGCCCGCTCAGTGAGTTATCATCCGACGAATCTTAATTACTATCGATGCAATCGTATCAATCACCACTGGGTGCAACGCTGACTATTCAATGGTTAGCGCCTTCACAGTATTCCCATCACTGCTGAATACCTGTGTTGGTTTTTCGTGTACAAATAAGCCATGTGCGACGACGCCCGTTATCTGATTTAGTCGGTCAGATAAGGTGTACGGCGCAGCGAAATCTAACCCATGGCAATCGATGATTTCGTTACCCATATCTGATTTTTCTGCTCTAAGAGCAGGCTTGCCACCCAACTTGACAATTGCACGTCCGACACTGGATCGTGCCCAGGGCACCACTTCAATGGCAATTACGGGCCAATGACTACCCAGCGATTGCACCAGCTTAGTCTGATCAACCAGCACAATAAACTCTGCGGCCATTTCTGCACAAAGCTTTTCACCAGTCATTGCACCCCCTTTTCCCTTGATACAACAAAATGATGAATCCACCTCATCTGCGCCGTCGATGTATAAATCAATGTGCGATACGGATTGCATCAACTCTGCCTCAATACCACTACTACGGCAGCGATCCAACGTTGCTAAGGATGCGACAATTACTGTTGGCAGCACTCTCTTTGATGCTGCAATGGCATCAATCACTTTCATGACGGTGCTGCCAGCACCTAAGCCAATGACGCGATGTCCCTCTAACAAGCTGAGCGCATGTTCCGCGAGCATTGTTTTTGCTAAGTCTTGTTGGTCAGTCATGTTATTGTTACCACTTTCATACTGGATCGATACAGTTTGCCATGTACCGCTCTCCAGTGTCGAGTCGCATCCCAATTAATTGGCCGCCATATGCGCAACCACCATCGCAGTTAATGACATCTTTTCGTCCTGTTTCCCCGTGTAGCATCGCCCAGTGCCCGAAGACAATTTGTTGGCAAGGCCATTCACTACGCGTTGAGTACCATGGCATTAAGTCATCAGGTGGATAATTCGTTTTTTTTGTTCCGCCTTGCGGCTCAACTGGCCCAGTAAAACTAAAATCCATTTGTGCTTGCTGATTGATCATGCGCATACGGGTGAAAACATTGACCAGACAGCGAACTCTTTTCCAGCCAATTAGGTCTTGGCGCCACTCGTTTTCGTCACCATAGAATACTGCGAAGTATTGTTTGCAAAGCACGGGGTCTCCTAAAATCGCCTCAACTTCTGCAGCGTAAGATAATGTTGTTGCGAGAGACCATCCTGGCCAGATACCAGCATGCACCATCAATGTGTCACTATTGGGGTCCCACTTTGCTAAAGCACCTGCTTGTAGTCGCTGATAGCTCGTCATTTGATGATCAGATAACACGCCCTCTGACCACTTTTGATGATGGACGCGAAGAAAATGAAGATCATGATTCCCTAAAATCACCTGAGGAGCGGGGATTTCTTCTAAAAAACGCAGTACGCCCCAGTCGTCATTATTTTTTCCAACGAGATCGCCGAGAAAATAGACGCGATCGCCTTGAGATAGCTGTAGTTGATCGCAAAGAAGCTTCAGTGTATCGAGGCAACCGTGCACATCACCGATGATAAAGTCCGTCATGTAATCGCGAGTTATTCATTATTCATTGTCACAGTAGCACACGTACACATATTAAATAATAGACTGCAGCAAAAATTGCACCAGCCGGCAACGTAATCAACCATGATATGAGTATACTGCGTATCGTTTTTCGATTTAAAGCGGCCATACCACGCGCTAAACCAACCCCTAAAATCGCACCGACCATCGTTTGTGTTGTTGAAACTGGATAACCCAACCCAGATGCCATGACAATAATTGCCGATGTCGAAAACTGCGCAGTAAATCCGCGACTTGGCGTTAACTGGGTAATACCATTACCTACTGTCTCCATGATTTTGTACCCGTACATCATCAACCCCAGCACAATCCCGCTTGCTCCTAATGAAATAACCCAGGTTGGTATTGTTGCTCCCTCGGTCAGCACACCTGTGTTAAGCACCTGCACAATTGCTGCTAGCGGGCCAATTGCATTGGCAACATCATTAGAACCGTGCGCATAGGCCATGCTGGCTGCTGTCATAATAGATAAAATACCAAATTTCTTTTCGACTGCTTGCAGTTGTTCTTCACGAGACAGTTGGCGCTTTTTATTGAGCTTTCTGTGCGTATACTGCCAACCGGCTATGTAAGTCACTGCTGCAAATGAAAGCACGATAATTTGCTTTTGCCAATCACTAAACTCAATCCCAATCGTACTGAGCCCCTGAAAGACAGTCACACCGCTAAAAATCAACACCAGGAGAGACATACACAAAGGAATGAACCAGTTCGCTTGTTGTATCGGTTCTTTTGCTGAGAAAACCAAGTAGCTGATTCCATAAAATACACAATAGGCGGTGATGATTGCGAGCACTGGCGTTACGATCCAACTAAATACAATATTGATCACGCTGAGCCACAAAATATGCTGGGCGCCAACACTGACTATACCAAATCCGAGTACTGCCCCAATAATACTGTGTGTTGTTGATACCGGTAGCCCGTAGTGCGTTGCAATGATTAGCCAGCTCGCGGCCGACATCAGCGCAGCCAACATCCCGATGACAAAATGATCGAGCTGTTGTGAGAAAATGGCGATATCAACAATACCGTAGCGAATCATATTTGTGACTTGGCCACTTGCCAATAGCGCGCCTGAAGCTTCGAATATTGCGGCTATAATTACTGCCGATCGCACAGTTAATGTTTTGGACCCGACTGTGCTGGCCATCGCATTCGCGACATCATTGGCACCAACTGCCCAGGCCATCACAAAGCCTACCAGGATGGCAAGCGTGAGTTCAGCCGATAAAATCATGCATCGTGTACCTTGGCGAAATATGGTCGTTTAATGACGAGCTAGTTGCCTCAATGAACTCACTCAAGACTAGATAAAATCTTAGCATAGGTCAAGTTGTTTCGACTTGGATGTTTACTTTTTAAGTGCCTCCCGGCAACCTTGTAGCCGCTTTTGGTATAGTGCTGTGGCAATTTCCTTGCCGGATAGCCCGCTCATCTCTGACTCATGTAGCTTTATCTTTACCACTTGTTCTGCAACTTCAGTGATCTCTAGCGCTTTTGGATCTAAGTCAACGATGGATTGTATGATCATAAAAGCATCCTTGAAGCGAGATAGACGTCGAAATATGTCCCACCGGTAAAACACATCGACGAGCTGATCAGCTGTCAATACCAGTTGTGTTTCTTGCTTATAAGCATAAATATCCCTAACGAGACGGCTCAATGACAAGATATCCTTGGGCAATCGTAATGCCTTCAATGCGTCTTGTAGCGTCTCTGATGTGAGATACCAGCCAAGTGTCGCCATCAACCGATCATCTTGAATCGACCGTGCCGCCTGCTCAATCCGCTTGATGTCTTCATTGACTTGCGTAAACATAGGCATCAATACAGCCCAAGCTTGCATATGATTTAATACTTTTATGAATAGACCTGGACTTCCTGTGCGAAATACTTTTTGCCACTCGAGCCAGACGCGCTCGGGTGTTAAGTAATCGATTTCACCAGACTCTACCATTTTCTTGCAGAGTTCAATCGTTTCTGGGTGTATAGAAAACGCTGGGAACCTGGCTTGGAATCGACACAATCGAATAAGGCGTAATGGGTCCTCTTCAAAGGCGCAAGACACATGTCGCAATACACGATTGTTAATGTCTTTTTCACCGCCGAAATAATCAATCAATTTCCCTTCTGCATCCTCTGCAATTGCGTTTATTGTCAAATCACGTCTCAGAAGGTCTTGCTCTAAAGTGACGCTTGGATCGGCGTGAATGGTAAAGCCATCGTAACCGTGGCCGGTTTTCTTCTCTGTTCGCGCTAATGCATATTCTTCTTTTGTTTTGGGATGTAGAAATACTGGAAAGTCCTTGCCGACCTGCTTATAACCTTGTGCAATCATTTTTTTCGGGGTGGCCCCTACAACGACCCAATCACATTCTTTTACTGGCAGACCCATCAGCTTATCTCTTACGGCGCCACCGACTAAATATACTTTCATGCTTTATCTCCGAGATTGATTATATTATACTGAGCAATAGACAAATAGACAAACTGATTTCATGGAACAGACGGTCATAGATGCGCCTATTTCCGTATCGAAAGTAAGTAAAACTTACAAAGACGGCTTTCGTGCCGTTAAAAATGTTAGCTTCGATATTAGAAAAGGCGATTTTACAGTGCTTCTTGGGCTCAATGGCGCTGGGAAAACCTCTTTGATCAGCATGATTACTGGGCTTAACAAGATCAGCTCTGGTGTGATTCAAATATTTGGTGATGACATTACTCGGTCACCCTATCGGGCGAAGTCACACATGGCTATTATGCCACAGGAAATCAACTTCAACTTGTTTTCTAAAATCAGTGATGTCTTGATTTTTCATGGCGGATATTACGGAATTTCTCCTGAGAAAGTCATGCAGAGAGCGCGACCTCTGCTGAAGAAGGCCCGTTTATTGAAGAAAATTGATCAACCAGTCAGTAGTTTGTCTGGTGGGATGAAGCGTATGCTCATGCTGATTCGTTGTTTAATTCAAAATCCTAAATTATTAATTCTTGATGAACCGACCGCAAACTTGGACATCGAAATTCGAAAAACTATTTGGGAAATACTGCGGGCTGAACACAAAAAAGGCATGACAACTGTACTGACTACACACAACCTTGAAGAAGCGCAGTTACTTTGCACAAATGTGTTGATTTTACATCATGGTGAAATTGTTTTAGATCGCTCTATTGAAGATGCTATCCAAAGCTTGGAAGAAAAGTTCTACTCAGTTTCTTTCGAATCAAAAATAACTCAAAAACAACTACATGGGTTTTCTTCCTATCACGCTGAGATGCGCGAAGATGGTAAAGCTAGCTTTTGTATACGCAGTGATCAGGATATCGGCCATCTCATATACAAACTGCATCTTGCTGGTCACAAAATTGCTCATGTTGCGCCATCCAGTCACCAATTAGAGCAACTCTTACACCAGGCAACCCTATGAGCACAAAAGAAACGACGACGCCGATAGCCCACCCAAGCACTCAAAGCTTTCTGAGCCACCAAATGACAGCATGCTACACCATTGCTTATAAAGAAAGTGTGCGGATCGTTCGCATCTGGAAGATGACTGTTGTACCACCGATCGTGACGGTTTTTCTCTTCAGTGTTGTTTTCGGTCAAATTATCGGTGGTAAAATTGGCGGCATCTCAGGCGTCAGCTATCTTCAGTTTATCATTCCTGGCTTGATTATGAACATCGTGATTAATGAGAGCTTCAATAATAATGCTTCTTCAATCATGATTGACAAATATAACAAATCCATTGAGTCAATGGTAACTGCACCCGTTCATGAGCTAACGATTCTCTTTGGCTATTTTGCCGGCTGCGTTGTTCGCGTGCTGATGGCGGGCGCTATATCTTCTGTACTGGTTTTCTGGCTGGCTGGGATCATGGTACAGCACTGGTTTTTGTTTACTTATACTATTCTGATAACCTGCGCACTGTTCAGCTTTCTTGGGTTTATCAATGGTCTTTATGCAACTCGATTTGATGAAATCCCTACGATACCTACATTTATCCTGACGCCATTATCATTCTTTGGGGGTGTTTTTTATGACATCACAACGCTACCTGAGCCGTGGCGCACAATTAGCTGGTACAATCCAATTGTGTACATCGTCGATACCTTTCGCTACAGCACGATTGGTGTGACTCACCATGATATTACTGAAAGTTTGATTGTTGTAACTGCAATTACTAGTGGCTTGTTTTTGCTGTCTTACTGCTTACTGAGAACTGGTTACGGCTTGAAGAACTAGTGTCGTCTTTTGTCTTTCAAGGACAGCAGCGTGTTTGCTTTCATACTTTTATGCAACGCGCGCTGTATCATCCTACGCACGGGTATTATAGAAGCGCTAGGATTAAACAAGGTCAACGTGGTGATTATATTACCTCCCCGAGTATCAGCCCAGTTTTTGCTCAGTGTATTTCGAATCATATTGCTCCCTTGTTGCGCCAAAACCCAACCTGGTCTATTGCTGAGATTGGCCCTGGCTTAGGTGACCTTGCTTGTGATTTATACGAATCATTGTCTGTGCGTGATCAATTACCCGTTGAGTACCATCTTGTTGAGCCCAGTCAACAATCTCGAATCATACAAATGCAACATATTTCAGAGCGCTGCGCACCCTTGGCTGAGTTAGTTGAGTGGTCTGAGCATATTCCTAATGACTTTCATGGGATTATTATTGCTAATGAAGTCCTGGATGCGTTACCAGTATATCTTCTTGAAACCTGCTCACAAATGAATTTGCGATCAGTTCAGGTCGAACAAGACAATGATCATGCAATCTGGACACACACAGCTCCGGACTCTCGACTGGTTGATGCACTCGATATGCGCAATATTCCATTATTCCCAAATTATCGCTACGAAATCTCACTTGATATTCAAGAATTTTTCCAGGGCTTAGCCCAACGTATGGCTTCTGGCATTTGTCTTTTGTTTGATTACGGATATTCAAGATCTGAGTATTACCATCCACAACGAAAAATGGGAACGCTAACCGCTTATTCACAACACCGTCAATGTGATGACCTTCTTGATCAGCCAGGACAGCAAGATATCTCTTGCCATGTTGACTTTAACTTGGTAGCTGATGCTGCTACAGCATGCGGTTTTGAGATCCAGGATATCTGTACTCAGGAATTTTTTTTATACCAGAATGGCATTTCTCAAGTACTTCAGAATCAAGCGAGTCAATTAAATTGTATTGACTATCAGCGGTTACGGCATGATGCATATTTACTGACGGCACCAGAAGAAATGGGAACACTTGTTAAAGCTGTCTGTTTATCTAAAAACTATTCAAATCAATCAAGAATGTGACGCGAGTAATCATTTATCATCATATGATGGGGTTTTAAGCCAGCCTAGGATAACTGAAAAACAGTAAATGTAATGTGTTCAGACCGCAATGTAAAATGATTGGGCACCATAATCTGCCGGTCGTTTTATACAAAGATCCGTAAAATATTCCAGCGATTGTCGAAAGCCCGACCATTATCCATCCTGCGTACCAGTGCGATAGCCCAAACATGACTGCGGCTAGAATGATTGCTACCGACTGAGTCTTTGGCAGTAGCCAAACCAAATAGTTTTGAATAACTCCGCGGTAGTATAGCTCTTCGTAAAAACACAAGATAACCATACTGACAAGCCACACTGGGAAAAATATGGGAAATGTGAAATCGAATACAATATATTTGAAAAAAAGCCCTGTTGCAGTTGTAACCCCAGTCAGAACCGTCAAGTACACAAGCGTTAGATAGATTAAACTACTGATTGGTATATTTAGACTTCTTCTACTTTTTAACAGAGAAAGTAAGGGTAGAAAAGATAGCGCGATGAATAGTTTTGTTGTATTGGTTTGTATATCGAACATTGGTGCATAGGGAGCGGTCTTCACCCCTGATAACCAAATAATAGTCGGCAATGGAAATTCTCTGGCCATTAGTAGATATAATGCGGTGAGTATACTGATGAGCAGGGGTATATGATTAGATCGCTGTAGCTTGTTCGATAAACATAAGTATCCATTGAGTATAATGATCAATGCTAGCCAGGCTAATCGGGCATCTTGCATGACAGAGAAGACCCCTAATAAAAAGCCACATAATGCACCTATCCATAATAGCCTACCAACTTTGTGTGCTAAGATTGTATATAGAATATTCATTTAAAAAACCTTGCCTCGCCCTGCCTGCATGGAGCTTGGTGGGTTTTTGCTTTTGTCTTTGGATGAATTTGGCGCTAGTATCGTCGTTAGCTCCTCAATCGTTTTGGCAAGATTACACTTTTTGTTCATCTCATTGATAATTAAATTTTTCTTCTCTCTATTCTCTGCATCCTCTATGTCGGTATTGGTCTTTGATCCGACTATGGTTTTGTAAGTATCGATGTAATTTTGAATCATACCTTCAAGAAGCTTAAATATGGCTTGTTCTTTTTTGTGGTCGCCTTTGTCGCTTTCATCCATCATGCAGACCATCACAAGTGCAAGATATGTTAACGCGAATGTATCGTGATAAAATGTATTTTTGTGTATGATAATAAATTGTTTTGATGATTGGGATTGATTATTGACCGTTCTTACTGAGCCTGCTTGCGTCCGCACGTTACGATGATCAAATTTTGCTAATGCCCGCTCCAGAGACTCTCTATCGTCAGTTGGTATGGTCACTTTTCTATTTAAGAGATTTTTTGCTAATGCCCAATCCATAGCATATTTGTAGTCAACACCAGAATGCAACCTGAACGGCAGTCCAATAGTCACTTTTGTGATGAAATCGTGCGTATCTGAAAGTATTGAACAATGCTCTGTGTAAGCCATCGAGGCGCCGCCTTTGTGGTCGGGATAATCGATTAATGTAAATGTGCTAGCGGGCACTTGTTTCCCTTTGTGTTTGTGCCAGCAAATATTTTCCATTTTCACGTCTCCGTGGCACATTCCCGTTTTTTCATACCACTCAGAGAGCTGATGGCCGACTTGTTTCAGCATTTCCGCGATAAGCGCCGTGGTAATCGCGGGCGGCGTGTGCAGTGACTTATTGACATTGATTTCACTTTGCATATAGGCTCTTCTTGACAATTGAGCCCCGATAGTTGGACCGTTATTCTTCATAAAATCGATATAATAGCCACTTTTTGTATTTCTTCTCAGCGTAACAGTTGGTGTGATGACTCGGCCAAGCGTTTGTGAATTGATAGCGATTGTTGGGTAACAGATGGTTTGGCTTCCTGTTGTAGTATTTAGAGGATGGTAGTGATCACGGCGCACCTTATTGTCCTTCAGTCTTATTTGACGCTTTTCCCCGTTGGGAACCTTGTTTCCTGGTTTAACATGAAGGTTCCAGTACATATTACTGTATGAATTATCAAACTCTAAGTGTTGCCGACCTTTGTCAGACTGCTGGTTTCCGTTTTCATCATGAAACTCGATGAATACTTTTCTGGGCATATCGTTAATATGTACCCGCATTGCATTATCGTCGTGAGCACGGCGATATGGCACTTTTTCTTGCGCTTTTTTCGCTATCGTTATACTTCGGTAACCACTCTCGAGCGCTTGATAAACCGCCTTAAAAAATACGGTGGACTTCATGGTTTTAACCAATTGATTTTTTTCTTTATCATTGAGACACAAACTGCGACTGTCAGCACTTTCTAGCGATGTGATCAACCGCCTGTGTGCGAGATTACTTGTCAAACGGTTATATAGCCACATCAGACCCGGAATGAGAACAGCAATACTGATGAGTATCAACGTAGGAATGACGACTGAAGAAGCGAGCATCAATGACAAATTATACTGACTAACTGCAACAACTAAATTAATGAAAACCCACATGCCTGCAATCATGAGTAAGCTGACAAGCGTCATTGCCCGTGTTTGTTGACTTATAAAACGTCTTAATAACATTCTTTATCGACTATATTGCTAATATCCTATGCTCATATCCTATGTGAAACGATTAGTCGGTGCAAGTCTGCATTCTGAAATTGGGCATAGTGGTTCACAACATTTACAGGCTTAAATAGCAGCATAATCAGTATCATATTTTGTGTTGTTCGAGTTGAATGCTTTATAAAATTAGCATAATATTAACATAGCGTCATATTGAAGCTGCAGTATTTTTTGACATCGGAGCACCAAAGCATGGCTAACGTTAAACTCTCGGATAAGATTGGTGTATTGGGAGAAGATAAAAGTGACCTCTCTGATTTGAATGTGAATGTCTGGTCACTGGCTTCTAGTGTAGTTTTGGTTGCCATCACCGCTTGGATTCTCACCACAATCATGATGCAGCTTGTCCTGACCGGTAACCGTCTATTGATCTCATCATTGACGAAAGATGAAATTTTTTCGACAAATAACTTAACTTTCCTTGGTATTATAGTCGGTGTTGCCTGTATACGATCGGTGCTATACCAGTTCAGTTGGTTTAAGGACGCCTGTGGCGATGGAGCGAGTGGTGCGTTAAATCACTTCAAAAACACCTACTCAAAGTCGGTGAGTATACGGAAGCTTCTCAATCAAACTTTTAAGCATGGAACTTTCCTTGTCGCGATCAAGCGTGTTGTCGTGACTGTAATGACGCTTGGTGTTGGTGGTAGTGGCGGTATTGAGGGCCCGGCCATACCTGTTGGACAGCATATTGGCTCAGGATTCGCAAAATTATTTAAAGTCAAAGATATCTTATGGTTGCGCATACTTGAGATGTGCGGCATTTCTTCGGCAATTACAACACTTCTTCACGCACCACTGACCGGAGCGATCTTCTCATTGGAGCTTGTTTTTGGCTGTAAGTTTGTCTACAGAATTTTAACACTGGCCCTATTGTCTTCTCTGATTGCATTTATTTTGTCAAATCACATCCTGGATGCAGAATCACTGTTTGTCATCCATCAGCACTCTGTTCACTACACCCCATTCGAGTATCTTATGGTAGTTATTGTCACTGTGTTTGCGAGTATTCCCAGTGGTATCGGTTTACTGTTTATCTTTTCACTGATTCGGAAGCTATATTCCGGACTGCCAGTGATTACTCATGCCCCAATTGGCGCACTTATTTGTGCTACGGTTGCTATTCTCATGTATCACTTCTTCGATATTAGCCCGCATCACCTACTCGGTGTTGGCGAAGAGACTATCTCAGGATTATTTGAACATGTTGGTGAGGATGTGATGTATTCGAACTGGATCATGTTAACGGCTATTGTGGTTATTAAAATTTTTCTAGTTGGCTTCACAGTGGTCTCTGGTGGTAGTGCAGGGCTGCTTGTGCCCGCTATGTTTGTTGGTGCGATGTCATCAAGCGCGCTGTTTTATCTATTAATGTCACTGAACTGGTTACCTGTAATACAAGGTCTTCATGCTTTATTCTTGATCACTGGTGTTGCTTCGTCTCTGATTATTGTCCTTGATTTACCGATTGCAACTGTGATTTTTGTGGGTGAACTGTTTGGTGTATCGTACATACCACCCTGTATTATCGCGGTCGCGATTGCTCGTAGTATTGCTGCAGTGCTCAAAAAATAGTTTTTTAAAATTAGACCGCTGTCTGAGACCAGTTTAGGAAGATGCGGACATGACATGTTTTCTTAGTTGAGATATCATTTCTTTTCGACTGGCCTTCTTCACATAGTGCGTGGTTGCAATTACTCCACCGAGATGCTGCTGTAATGCTTGTGCGATATTTGTGTGGAAGTTTTCCTGGCTGCTAGAAAACGACGCCATGTTGACACAATCAGCTACACAATCAATCTGTGTCGGTAATTGATCTTGGATGAAGCTCATTCCGCTTCGCGATAGAGACACTGGCATAGATGAGTCTATCGCAGAATAAATGATGTGATTCGTCATTAATCGGATCGACTTGGTGGCTATGCCCTGATCAACGATTCGTGTCACTAGCTCAGTGAAAACTTGCATGTGGTGCTTGATCGTTGCCAGATTGGCGTCTGTTCGACAAATTGCGTTATGTGTGTCTATTTGCCCTTGCGCCGATACAATGGGGACGCCATGACCGGGTGCGTGTTTGAAACAGATACGTTGAATACCTTCGTGACTCATGGCGCCCAATGTCCATTGCTCTGCTAGTGCGATGATTACATCAGGGTCTTCTCCATAACAGCGTTCGGGAAAGGCTGCGGCATTGATGTCGACTACCGGTGCATATAGTGTATCAATTCCTAATTGGCCAAGTGCATGTCCAGTGATTGCACCAATCGCAAATGCGACTTTCTGAGCTGACTTAATGTCGTTGCTCGCAAGCATTCCTAAACTTTGTTGACTTGGGAGTAACGGATAATACCCGAGCTCATCGATATCTTTTGCAAGAAAATCTGTTAATGCACCTGTATTCACCAGTGATTGGATGATTTCTATTTGCTCGGCATCTGTTGTTGGCCAATTGGGCGGATTATGGTAGAAACGTCGTTGCTGGACTGGTGCCGGCTCGGCGTCAAAAGAGCACTCAAGCGGAGCATGCCCATTTTCAATGCGCTGCTTATTCATTGTATGGATGACATTGATTTGAGCCTTGATCGTTTCTTTTGGGCGCGCGGCCATCTGCCCATCTTGATTTGGGCTCATCATGTGATGCTGGAAAAACAGTGCGCCTTTTACTAAAGGATCAAGAAAAAGGCCTATCTCTTGATTTGGATCTTGATCAACACCGACGTCCGCTTTGGCAACATATACCGTGTAATGTTCACTGGACGAGTTATTTGTCTCAAAACCGGGTGTTAAGATTAGTCCGCCCATTACATCGCTTATCAACAGTGATGGTGATCATAACAGCTCGTTATGATGTCGTCAACGAAGGGCGTTTTCTCATACCTGCTGGCTCAAAGCTGCAACACACGCTGTCTCCATACGCAGCAAGGTTGGTGCTAATATGCGAAAATCGCACTTTTTTTCTTCAAAAAATGTGATTTCTGCGTCACTCCAACCACCCTCTGGCCCGACAAACCAAATAACTCGATCTGGGTGATCATGACTATTTGTAGACTGCGAGCTGGGGTGACAGACGACCTTGGTGCTCTGAGCCCAGATGGACCAGGGTAAATCTTGTACTTGGCATGGGGTATGGCAACATGGCAGCACATTAAGCCCAGATTGCATTGCTGCCGCAATGATAATTTTCTGATATCGTAGCCTTGATTGCTTGTTGTGTGAGTGCAATTGCTTCTGGCCAAACTCTGTTTGTATTGGATACAGGTTACTGACAGCGAGCTCTGTTGCTTTTTGTATAATGAAACTCATTTTTGTGTTTGCAGACAATGGAAAGACAAGATCAACAGGGCGCGGGCGTGTGCGATTGATTGTGGAGAATGATAAGACTTTTAGTGACACGCTTTTTTTATCAATCGTACTTATGGTTGCTTTGAATTCGCCAGATTTCCCATTAAAAACTGTGACCTCGTCTTCTATCTTTGCTCTAAGCACATGAGAAAGGTGATGGCTATTTTCAGGATTGAGGGTATACGTGCTGCCGACTGATGTCGCACTAATATCTGGTTCGTAAAATCGCATGGCTAAAAAATTTCGTCTCTCAGCGATACTTCCTCGTCAGTAGAGATCTTAGTTGGTGTCTTCTCAGGTTGGAAACGCTTTGCAAATATCTCAAACATGCTGTTTTTTTCGGCACCAACGACAGGCAAGCCTGTATCACGATTTATTCGTAGTCGAATAATTCCGTCTGGCATCTCTACTTGACTTGGCGATTGGGACAGTGCTTGACGCATAAAGTCTACCCATACCGGCAATGCGACGCGTGAGCCCATTCCTTTTAGGTGTTTATCGTGCGCTTCATCGTGCCCTACCCAAACAGTTGCTACTAGATCTGCATTGAATCCTGAAAACCAGGCATCTTTTTGATCATTACTTGTCCCTGTCTTGCCGGATATATCCTCTCTATTCAGGACTTTTGCGCCGCGGCCAGTACCATATCGAATGACGTCACGTAGTCCGTTACTGATGATATAAGCGGTCTCTGGAGTCAGGACTGCACGAGCTGGCTGTGTCTCTAAGGGAAGCATTGATTGCTCTGCCGAGCGTATTTTTGCATCATCCCATAATGGATTACCCTGACGGTCAATGACTTGTTTTATCCACTGAACTGGTTCTAGTACACCTTGATTTGTAAATACGGTGAATGCATGCGTCAATTGTAATGGCGTGGTCAATCCTGATCCAAGCGAAACGGACAGTGCCTTGGGTTGTTTACTTTCATTGAGACCGAATAAGCGCAAGTAGTCGGATATTTTATCAATTCCCACTTCACTGGCAAGACGGATTGAGACGAGGTTTCTGGATTGAATCAACGCCTGACGTAATCGGATTGGTCCCTTGAACACATGGTCTACATTACGCGGACGCCAGAGATCATTATCTGCGTGAATGTCTTCAATTACTATTGGCGCATCATTGATTTTGCTTGCCATGGTAAACCCATTATCCAATGCCGTCGCATAAATCAGGGGCTTGATAGCAGACCCGGGCTGACGATACGCTTGTATTGCCCGATTGAAATGGCTTTTTGCAAAACTATACCCACCGACTAATGCTCTGATTTCACTGGTTTTTGCGTCCAGAGCAACCAGTGATCCTTGTGCGGTTGGTACTTGAGTGAGCTGCCAGCCAAGCTGATTATCACGCTGGATATAGATGAGATCTCCTTGTTGCAGCCCAAGAAATGTCACATCAAGTGGTTCTGACTCGCTATTTTCTGGGCACCAATTTTTATCGATCCAACAACTAGAGGCTAAGTTGACATACTGACAAGCGCTGACGCCACTCATGTCGACTAGTAGGTCTTGTTGATTCATATCGACTACTGTCGCCGCAGCCATGAATGGGCTGGGTGTCTCTTGTTGTAGCAGTCTTCTCCATCGTGCCGGGTTATTTGCATAGTCATCCCAGTTATTTTTACGGGTGCGTAAATGCCAGCCCTCTTTCTTATCGTAATGTTCTAGCCCACTGATCAATGCGGTTGCTGCTGCGATCTGCTGCTGGCTGTTAATGGTGGTATAGACTTTAATGCCCGATTCATATGCAGCATCGCCATAGGTATTCACGATGGTTTGTCTTGCTAAATCAGCAATGTATCGTCCGGCATTCTTGAGCGGAGACATTTTATTCGCGGAACGTAAGGACAGCGGCTCTTGAATGGCGTCTTGATATTCTTGGTCAGATATAATTGATTTTTCTCTCATCTTGCCCAGAATCAAATCGCGTCTGTTGACTGCATATATGGGATTATCAATCGGGTTATTTCTGGATGGTGACTTAGGTAGACCGGCCAACAGCGCCATTTCAGCAACCGTAAGCTCATCAAGTGTCTTATTGAAGTAATTTTTGGCAGCGGCAGCGACGCCGTATGCACGATGTCCAAGGTAAATTTTGTTCAGATAGAGCTCTAAAATTTCATCTTTCGTCACACTTCTTTCAATTGCAAGTGCGAGCAGTACTTCGTTAAGCTTTCTAAAATACGTCTTTTCACGGCCAAGAAAAAAGTTTCGTGCGACCTGCATTGTTATCGTGCTCGCCCCTTGGCGCTTTTCGCCAGTCGCAACCAACGATTTAAACGCTCTGCCAAGTCCAATGAAGTCTATTCCCATGTGTTCATAAAACCGCTGGTCTTCGGTGACTAAAATTGCGTATTTGAGTTGCTCAGGTACTGCATCAATTTTAATAGGGATTCGAAATACCTTGCCGAATGATTCGATGAGCTCGCCATCTTGTGTGAGTATCTCTAGTGGCTCTTGATACTTAACATTTTTCAGACTACTGACGTTGGGTAGACTGAAAAACATATAGGTGGTGACGATCATGCACAGCACCAGCAACCGGGCGCTTAATGCAAAAAGGTTGAGTAAAATTCTGGACACGAGTCATCCGAGTTTTTCTATATCATATAAATTTATGAGGAAATGTGCGAATTTTTTTCAATATTATATGGACTTTTATTGACCAGTTTGCGTAATTCCCACGCCCCTTTGATGTGCTTTTATTCTTGACGCTTCTCACTTTGCATGTTAAGTGTGCTGCAGATACTCTACACTTAATGCCTCATGAACTGGATTGGCTTTGACTATGGCAAACGCTTTATTGGTGTTGCTATCGGCAACACTGTGACAAAAATTGCGTCTCCAATAGAGGGGATTTCTGCGCGAAGAGGCGTACCAGATTGGGAGATGATTGACCGTTTGGTCAAGGAGTGGCAGCCAGCTGGTTTTATTGTCGGTTTTCCGACGCAACTCGATGGTTCAGAGCAAAAGATAGCGCAGCATGTACGACTATTCAGGAAAAACCTCAAAAACCGTTACCAGCTTCCCTGTGTTCTTGTGTGTGAGCAGCTCTCTTCGCATGCGGCACGCGGCCAACTCCCTCCTAATCGTTCGAAGTCGGATATCGATGCGGCCGCTGCGACAATCATACTACAGCAGTGGTTTGATGAGGATATGCCGGATGAGTCTCTAATGGATTAAGTCTTCTTGTCTTCACGGACTGCTGGCAAATCGTCGGAAAAAGTACTAGACTGTGTTCACCGTTTATTATCGCGTTTATGACCACAACAGTCTGTAGTGTTGCCAGTACACAGCTGTGGCAGCAATGTCTCGAGCAAGTTGCGACTGCAATTGATAACCAAGATGACTTTCATCAACTTATTGCGCCACTGCAGATGGCAGAAAGTGCTCAGGGCGTGACTGTCTATGCGCCAAATGCCTTTATCTTTGATCGCGTAAGAGAGAGCTATCTTCCGGTTATTGAGCAATATCTACGTGCCCAGAAACCAGAATTCACGACGATACGAATCTCTTTTGTTTTGGGCGCGCCAGAGCAGCCTTCATCTCACGCGTCGCCGGCACGTAACCAATCTCCGACCTCTTCACGGAGCCCATACCCACTTAACCCCCGCTTTAGCTTTGACCAATTTATCACTGGCCGTTCTAACGAGTTTGCCTTTGCAGCAGCACAACAGGCGGCGGCAAATCCTGGCACCGCCTATAATCCATTTGTGATCTTTGGTAGCACAGGGCTTGGTAAAACACACTTGATGCAATCAATTGGCCATGCAGTACTTGAAAAAGACCCCTCAAAGAAAATTTTATACTTGCACGCTGAGAAGTTTCTTTCCGAGATGATTAAGTCATTGCGCCACGGTACGATGGATACTTTTAAATCGATTCTGTCTGATGCAGATGTGTTGATGCTTGACGATGTTCAATTCTTTGCAAACAAGGAACGATCTCAAGAAGAGTTATTTCATCGATTTAATGAGAAACTTGAGGATAACAAACAAGTGATTCTGACCAGTGATCGCTATCCTAAGGAACTAGATGGTTTTGAAGATCGGCTGAAGTCACGCTTCACCTGGGGTCTTTGTGTCGGTGTGGATCCCCCTGAACTGGAGACGCGTGTTGCTATTCTCATCCAAAAATCACAGCTTTTGGGTCTTACATTATCGGAAGAAGTTGCTTTTTTCATAGCCGATAAAATACAGACTAATGTACGAGAGCTTGAGGGCGTGTTGAAGCGACTCATTGCACACTCAAAGTTTTCTGGAGAGGCGATAGATCTACAATTCACGAAAACAGCACTCAAAGACTTACTGACTATCCATTCTCGCCAGGTTAGCTTGGATCGTATTCAGCAAGCAGTGTCTCGTTACTACAAAATCAAAACGTCTGATCTAACTGGAAAACGCCGCTTGCAGTCTATCACTAGGCCACGCCAGTTAGCGATGTTTATTGCGAAGACACTCACCTCTCGCAGTCTACCTGAGATTGGTAGAGCCTTTGGTGGTCGTGATCATACTACCGTGCTGCATGCTTGCCAAAAGATCAGCGGCCTACTTGAAACAGATACAGATTTGAAGATAGACTATGACAATCTGATCAGTCTACTCTCCAGTTAGAATAAGGAATTTTATGGGCAATAAATCGGCGACAGAACTAAAATCAGCCTCACCCTCAACAAATGCTACAGACCTTTCATTTACCGTTTCGAATCAGTCGCTCAATAAAGCACTGAAAATTCTCAGTGGTGTTGTAGACCACTCACAGGTTATTCAGATTTTAGGTTATCTGAAGTGTACAATACAAAATGGCCTACTGGCGCTGATTGCGAGTAATTCCGAAATCGAGATCCATATTAGTATACCTGTCTCAGACGCTAATACGACTGACCCTACCTCGTTCACACTGCCATGTCGTAAATTATTTGATATTACCCGTACGATTGACTCTGATGCTAATTTGACTATTCACCCTCGCGAGTCATGGTCAGAGATTTCTGTTGCAAAAACCAGATTTAAGCTTGCTTCATTGCCCGTCAACAGCTTTCCGCAGCTGACTAAATTTTCATCTGAACATCGTATTCAAGTTACTCAGAATGATCTATTACATCTATTAAACCGGACTGGATTTGCCATGGCCAGCCAGGATGTCCGCTTTTTCCTTAACGGAATGCTGATTCGTCTAGATGGTCAGAAGATTCATGCAGTTGCAACAGACGGGCACAGATTATCTTTGAATGCGCTTGACCAGTCCAGCTTTTCTAAACTAAAAACAGAGCATGATGCATCGGACCCTGAGACAACTCACTTTATTGTGCCACGCAAGACGATTCAAGAGCTTCGCAAACATCTTCAGGAGTCAGATGCACCTGTGGAACTTGCTATTGGTAGTCAACATATGTCTATTGTATCTGATGAAATTGCAATCTACTCTAATCTCATTGATGGGAAGTACCCAAACTACCAGAAACTCATCCCTCGGCACTTTAATCATCAGGTTGAACTCTCCACTGATGTGCTGAGACGCTCGATTAATAAAATGGCGATTTTGGCGAATGAAAAGTTCCACGGCGCCCGCTTCCAATTTGAAGCCGACAAACTTACCATATCTACTCACAATGTTAATCATGAAGAAGCTGTTGACGAACTGCCTATCGCTTTGACTGGTGATCCCATCCGTGTTGGATTTAACCTGATGTACTTAGTTGATATTCTCAGTGTTGTTGCAACAGAGCGCATTCGTATTAATATTGTGGATGTTAAAAGCAGCGTGTCTTTTGAAGAAGTGGATGGTAACCAAGATAGTCTGTTCATTGTGATGCCACTGAGCATCTAAAATGGTTTTCCATGACGATTGAACAAATCTTGCTGACTCAGTTCCGTCATTTTGAACGTTGCCATTTCTCCTTTGACGCAAAAGACAATCTGATTGTTGGCCAAAATGGCTCTGGTAAGACTTCTGTGCTTGAGGCAGTCTACTTTTTGGCCTACGCTAAATCTTTTCGCACATCCAGTAACCGCGCATTAATTGGGCACCACCATGATCGCTTTCAAATTGATGCTAAGATCTGTACGGATGATTCGAAACACGTTGTGCAGAGTATCTATGGTGTAGACAAATCGATACAAACTGTACGCTTAGACCATGAAATCGGCGTTAAACAATCCGTACTAGCGCGCCAGTTGCCAGTAGTTTTTGTTGATGCGAGCACGCATCGTGACTTTGCAGCCACCCCAAAAAATCGTCGTGATTTTCTCAACTGGTGCTGTTTTTATACGATGCCAGAATATCACAGCCACTTATCGCGTTTTCAACGAGCTTTACAACAGCGCAACCAGCTCTTGAAGCAATGTCGTCACTATGGTGATAATCGATCGTTACTTGCTACGTGGACGGACCCACTGATTTTTTATGCTGAAAAGGTTCATGCGGCAAGACAAGCCCTGATTGAACGCCTGAATGAAAAGTTACTTTGTATATGGCCCCATTTTCTAGCGATGAAACCTGGTCAGATTACTTACGAGTCAGGCTGGCGTAATCAAATGACATATGCTGAATGCTTGGACCAGACCTTGCAGCAGGATATGGTGTATGGATTTACGCAGTGTGGTCCACATCGGGGAGATTTGTCTTGTTTGACCGCTGACGGACACTCAATATTTCAAGGTTTTTCTCAAGGACAACAGAAGCTTTTTGCCTACATGATCAAATGTATTCAGCTTACACTGCTCAACGAAACTGATTTTCTTAAGAGCATCCTTCTTATCGATGACTTAGCTGCTGAGCTCGACGATGTTAATCAGTCTAGAGTACTTGATTATCTGAAGACCATGCCTTGCCAGAAGTTTTTGACAGCGCTGAATCCCGCAGTCTTTTCAAATCGTTACGCTGATCACGCTTTGTTTGTGGATCAGATAGTGCATTCAGATGATGGACACACACCAGCACATGCAGTCTCAGCCCCTATCTAGCAGTTAATCTGCCCCTGAGATCGTTGCTGTGAGCATCCACACAAATTTCTCATGTTGTGTTATGCGCTCGGTGATGAGATCGGCAGTGGCTGTATCACCATCTTGTTCAGCTAGTTTGACTGTTTCGTAGAAGGTTTTGCAGAGGACTTGATTGGCATCAATTAAGTGCTGGCACATTCCATGACCGTTGAGTGATGTACTGTCCTCACTGATTTTGATGCGCGTGAGCTCAAGATATTTTGCTAAACCACTTGGTGCTGGATGTCCTTTAGCGCGGATTCGCTCGGCGATTTCATCCACACCTTCTACGATGTCTTCGTATTGTTCCATTGTCATTTTATGCATGCCATAGAAGTTATTACCCAGATAATTCCAGTGAACGTCTTGTGTCCTTAGAAGTACGACGTATGAGTCTGCAAGCGATATATTCATATGTTCAATAAGTGCTTTTGATGTCACGGCTAATCCTCAGTTACAGCAGATCGTTTATCTTATAACGGGGTTAAATACCAAATCAAGGATTTTGTGTTATTTGCGACAATGTGGTATCATTTAAGCCTATTAATCATGGCTAACTAGAATGACTTCAAACAGCAATAATCCAGCGTCATCGTATGATTCGTCCAATATTAAAGTGCTCAAAGGACTCGATGCGGTTCGCAAGCGTCCTGGCATGTATATTGGTGATACCGATGACGGAACTGGCTTACATCACCTGGTCTATGAAGTACTTGATAACTCAATTGACGAGCACTTGGCTGGACACTGTGATCATGTCGAAGTGACTATTCATGCAGACGGTGCTGTAACGGTATCCGATAATGGCCGGGGAATTCCTGTTGATATGCATCCGGAAGAAAACCGTTCAGCTGCTGAAGTAATCATGACGGTACTGCACGCCGGCGGAAAGTTTGATGATGATGCCTACAAAGTTTCTGGTGGTTTGCATGGT
>DBUY01000070.1 GCA_002308435.1 Proteobacteria bacterium UBA1278
GAAAAAAAACCATGATCTGAAGATAAACAAAGACATTGACGTTTCGCACTGGGAATATCGATGGATCGATCAGCTGCAGTCTCTGTGCTTCCGTCAAGTCGCTGCTGATGACTAGCCGGGGTTTCAAATGCGCCTGTAGCAAGGCGCGATGGGACAGCGCTTACGGTCAGAGGATGATGCAACGCATGCTGACGGTCAGCAGCTTGAGCTAAGAGATGAAGGCCCCAATGACGTCGTCGCGACGAACTACGATATGCGCTGATAAATGCCTCACGCAGTGCCTCAGGAAGATCACGCGGTATCTGTATGACCGTCTCCATTGTTGGCAAACTAGAGGCAATGCTGAGCAGTTGCTGAATCTTCAACTTTGGTGATAGCAGAAAGCGCTGTTTTGTGTTGAGCTGTTTTGAGAGCATCGCAAGCTGATGATCACCCAGTTGAGAATTAAACAAGAGGACTACAGATGGATTCAGCTTGCTGGCAAGACTGCTGAGCTGCTCATCGTTCAAATCAGTCATCGGATATACACAAACGCCAGATCGTAGACAGGGTATTGCCGCATCCAACTGTGTGGCAGAGAGATTGCCGTAATTTCTCGATGAGGCACAGAACCTCCCAACTGAAAAATAGGTGTTGGGTCTGAGGTTTTTTGCAAGCGTGCGTAGTTTACACTCGCTCATTGCAGTGTCAGCATAAACACAAACACGATCACCCATACTTGCCGCCAAACGAGCAATGGTAGTCTCGTCTAATGCATGGTGAATAAGGCAACGAGTACCCGGTTGCAGGCAAGATGAGATGATGCTTGCCTGCTCAGCAGGTTGATCAGAAATCAGTATTTTTCGATGCGCCTTTAAATTACTTGCAATGGCACGTAATTGTTCGATGGAAAGGCCTTGATTAGTGATAACAGGACTACGGTGAAGCGATTTGGCGAGCAGAATACATTGATCGGTGGTCAACTGTCTTTCTGGCATCATCATCTGCACCTGCGGGCTCGCCGCCAGCAAGCGAATCTGAGTGTCCTGCAGGTTGCCAGTAATGAATAAGGCCCCGATTTGGCCCTGACTAATAGCCTCTATCTGATCATCTGACATGTTTGAGTCAATGCGTACTCTGCTGTGCTGTAGTTGACAGGTGATACGTTTCAGTTGGTCAATAGATAAATCAGATTTGAGCAGAACGGTCGGAACGCATTTGCTACGGTTACGTTGTCGAATACCATTTAGCATCGCTGTGATCAGTTCATCCCTGAGATGATGACGAAATACCAGTGTTGCTTGAGCAACAATATTCCGAGCAACCCTTTCTGCAAAGTCGCTGGATGCCTGTGGATTTACTACTATCCACGCTCTGGCCATGTTGAGTATGGCGATACAATCTTGGTCAGAAATTGTCTCACGTAGTGTGATGCGATCATAATCAACAAAAAAACCAGTCCCTAACTCAGTGAGCTTAGCATATATCGCATTTTTGATAGCGTTGTCTGTCGTTTGTATCGTTAAAAGCGGCACAGCTTGTCATTATTATGTTCGTGTGAGAGTGTACCGCAAGCATATAATGCGGTCAATGCAGATCGACAAGCCTCAAGATAATGGTTACACAGCCTGATCACTAATCTCTGAAGCGATTAGCCATATGGCACTGATCATTGTAATCATTTCGGACATGTGCTTGGTTGCTTTGGGCTCCACATAGGGTGCTATACAGCCAAGTGCTGCAAGGTCTTCATGGTAGCATTTGGTGTAGCGTTTCGTGATCACATCGATTGCGACGCCTTAATCTGCATGTGGCCACCCTGATAAATTCCCCCAACTATACGCGGATGCTCGTCGATGTTCAATTCAGGGCTCACTAACTGCAGATGTAATATTACAATAACAGCTGCTCTTGACTAGTTTATAGATCTGCACCAAACACTGTATGCATTACGAGTATCAAAATCACTATTTATTGATCTAAGCATTCAGCTAGTCAGCTGATCTTTCTGTTTTAGACGAGTATTTAAACCATTTTATAGCTTGTCTCGAAATAATGATTATAATGCTTATAAGTAGAAAAAAATGTGCTGCAATACGAGCTGTGAACGTTGCGCGATGCCTCATACTAAGTACATGATATTGCTCAATAAAAGCCAAAAATTTTTGAGACCACGACATGCTTCTAAAAGCCTCAGTTTTTGTCATGCGATAGATGAGGGTGCAAGATAGGTGATTTCTTAATTTACAAAAGACCATATTAGTTGTACGTCTTTCTAATTTGTTATTCTCTATAGTCTTTGCAACCATTTGTTCGTATTGTAGTGTTTTTTCCTTTTTGGCAAGAGTAGGCTTATCAAGCCTATCATAGAGATTCACTGTCGACATTATTTTTGCAACACTCTGCTTATTACCCAAATAATAACCATTTGTCACCCAGAATTCATAAGCCGTCGATGTAGAAAATATCGTCTCTTGCCTCGATTCCTTCCAAGATGTAAAGATAATATCGTCTCTTGCGTCGATTCCTTGTATTGATATTGGCACATAAGGGTATAAATCTGCTATCAAAGCAACCACAATCTCATAATCTTCTTCGGCATTTGAAATGTAATCAGCGACCTGCTGCTCTAGATAAAACTGTCTGACGGCATTTATCCGTGTTCTCTTCTCCACGTATCCGTTCCATGAGTGCGTTAACCAGCTGTTATGCTTCTTGATATACTTATCAAGTTGGCTCTGTTTGACCTCCTGATAGACCAGCTTGTGGTTCGTTTTGATTGTGTCTGCACTGCTTTTATGTATCGGTTTGCCATCGAGCGTGTTGATGTTATCGATCTGGTTATTGAATCCGTAAATTTCCACGTCGTAATCTTTCTCGAGTGGCTTAACGATCATTCTATTGATTTGTGGCCATGTCTTTCTGAGTGATCGTGAAAATACGCCAAACACCGCAACAAGTGCTTTCTTTTTTTTAGGCGACGCTTGTGTCGTTGCTTCTTTTACAACTGTTTCGATGGGGTACTTTGGGTTGACCGGCTTGGACTGTGTATGTATGTTTGGAAATGCATGCGTGTGGCATAATAAATAGAAAAAAATAAACAATCTGCACAATATATTGTTGAACTTCATTTGTAATCTCTCCTGAAAAATCTCATTATCTACATTCTGTATACCATAGCACGGCATGATGCTTTTTGGTATGGCGGCTAAGTCTGAGCGCTTATGAAAGCACCTGCATCGCATTTAATATGCATTTACAAGCCAGCGTCCAGCATAGCTGAATGCAATCATCCCCAAAACACTGACCACATGCCCGAAATGGTTACACAGCTTGATCACTGATCTCAGAAGCGATTAGCCATACGACTCAAAGAATGATAAAACGCAAGCACAGATGAGCCAATAGGAAATCGGAAATGGTACTTTAGATCATTTTTACCCATGATCATACTTATTTTGGGCGCTTAGGGCTAGGTTCGCTTGCATCATCGGTGTTTTCCTCATCATCGCTAGCATCATTATCACACCATGTATGGTCTGAGACAGCATCATTATCACCCCATGTATGGTCTGAGACAGCATCATTGTCACGTAATCTGTTGGGCCCGATAGTCTCATCGTCTCCCTTAGCAGGTGCGACTGATTCCTTCTCTCCCGTGACGACATGATCAGGGGTTACTATTATACGTCTTTGTCTTTTATTGTTGGCATGCTCGGAGTCGGAGGAAGCATCTTCATGTGTATGGTCAACAACGCTATCAGGGCTCGGCAAGCGAGATTTTCTCGATGGAGTCACGGGTTGGGCCTGAGGATCGTCTGATCCTTCCATATGCATACGGTCAACAACGCTATCATCAGCGGTGTATTCATCATCATCGATGGGTTCGTCATCTATCTGATGAGATGACTGAGTCGTATGATCGTCCGATCCTTCCATGTTGTTCTGCCTTTGAAGACCAAGCAAAGCCAGTGCGGCGTCACTAACCTTGGTTAGTGGGTTTCTTTGTATCACCCAAGGCATCAAGATCGTTACCCCCGGTTTGTCATGAAATACATCACGTTGCTCCGCAGTTTTGCAACGCAACTCGACAATGTGATCTCTACCTTCAATGTCTTTTTGGAGCTTTCTGCAATTATCGCCTGATAATTGTGTGACGTCAAAGTTGCGGATGCTTTGGTTCTTACCAAGCGCAGTGATTACCTCATCTGACATCTCGTCATTCAAGTAAACAAAACAATCTGAGCTGAGGTTGATCGATGCAATTTGATCTGGTTTCATAGGCTTCACGTTATCAGAGTCAATGACAACACCAATCAATTTTCCATGAAAGCGACTTGTGATAGCACTGATGCTGACATTTGTATCTTTAAGCCTGTCAGTTAGGTCTTTTCTAAGCAGAACACGTGATCCGGACGGCAGCTCTCCCAGGAGAGTACAATGTGGTTGGTCTTGTTTCACGGCTCTATTAGGCATTCTTTGAAGACCTTTGCCAATATCCAATATGGCGTTGCTGGGTAGCTGCTCCACAACGGTAGAGGCGATTTCGGTCGAAGCATAATCAAGTATTTCAACAACCGTATCAGTTTCGAGGGAGTTAAGGAGATCCTTGGTCTGCTCAGATGTCAATGCTGGCATGCCGGCGCCAATCGCTTGCGCGTGTGCGCTTTTAACAGTGATTTGATAAGGGCCTCTCCCTTTTTTATCAAGACCAATATGGTGATCATTCAGCGTCTTGATGAGCGCAGCTGGATATGTCGGTGAAGTAAAACGAATCGGCATATTAAGTACCTTCGGAAACTAACCATATATATAGTATAATAATGATAATATGTCATAAAATACTTTATGAGCGCGTATTCCAGCATCCGAATCACCAGATAGCCGATCTAGGATAGTATGTCTTGGCTAACAACATACTAGCTAATCAGTAATGGTCAACCAGCCGCTAAGATATTGCTGTTGACCTGTTAAACAGCCATTGCGCTGCAGTACTAACATGGCGAACAAATCTGGGCCAAATCGACGATGCCTTGACAGGTTTTGGCATGATCGATAGACTCACTGCATTCAACGTATTGGGCCAAAGCATGCAAGCCGCTAACCAACAAGCCATTCAAAGTTGCCTTACTGAGCTCAAAAAGATCAGAGACCATGGAGCAATAAAGCCACCATCATCCAATAACACCACAGGCCTTTTTACGCAGGCGCAACCTATGCAAGCGCTACAAACTATAGAAGATGGGTTTCCCAAGTACTGGTGTCCACACGCTGATAGTGGCTGGGCAGTATTTGAAACGGTGACGATTCCCCAGGGTTGCTTAGATAAGATTGACCGTCAATGGCCAGGTACGCTAGCCATGATTACGAAGGCTGCCTGTAGCGGAAAAGGCGCTTCAATTGAAACAAGAACCGCACTACTTGTGCCGCTATGCGATGACCTTCGACAAATGGACTTCCATGCCTTGACTCGATCAGGTCATGACGTTATCACAAATATTGCGGCGGCTACACAAGGCTGCCTAAAAAAACCTGAAAACGGTGCCATCAATGCGTTGAATGCCATCGCCCCGACGCTCCGGTCACTTGACAATACGCAATTATTTAGCGAGCAATTGAGCAAGCGGGCATTTGTCGGGTATCTTGTCTATGCATGTATTGCAGGTCATCCAGACGCGCTTGAAGCAATCGTCCCACAGTTGGCGCAAAGCTCGGGTGAACAACTGTATGTCATCTTTAGCAAGAACCCTGCCATCCTTCGAGAGATGCTCAAGTTTATCGTGCCAAGCCCAACAAATCTAAGAGCGCGCTTACTCAATTTCCACGTTGCTCACAGTCAGGATAACACAGAGACAATGGACAAGACCTTCTCTCCATCCACCGAGCAGGGCGCTACTACCATACGACAAGCGTTAATCACCATGGCGCCAGGCATCAGGCAATTCACGATCGAGCAGATCATTAACCTCGACAAACAGTACCAAAAAACCGTTAAAAAAGCACAAATGGGCCTCACAGCGTACTTCATATTGTATGCGTTCTTTGAGGGCGATCAATCATTGATGGATGCGTTTGCGAGTCAGCTATCTAGCGCAACCCATGCCCAACTCATGGAGTTGGGCGGCGATGGCGGTTTTTTTCGGGATTTGTTGCAGCTTGGTCTGACAACAAATACATACCGAATGATCTATAATGGCTTATCTGATAGTGACTTTGAGATGATGCAAAATAGCATGCCAAACATGTTCGACTTTGCAGAGCGTCATGTGCAGAATAGTGGATATTTGAATGTGATCAAGGCGTTTATAGATGCATTGTCTCAGTCATCTACTTTATCAGAGCTACAAGCGCTTGATCAAAAATGTGGCGTCATTGAGCCATTGATTCGCTTGATGATATGGAACGAGCCATTTCCCGAAGCAAGAAATAGTTTCGTGCGTCTGATTGCAGGCTATGCGGAACAACATCTGAATACACACGCTACTGAGTTGCTTGCAGGCGAGTCACTACCATCGCTAATGATGCTGGCAGATCAAGTCGAGCCGCCTCGTCAGTCTAATAATGAAGACATGTCCGTAGCGATTTGGGCAGCAGAGCAACAGCATCCGGGGCTAATCAAAAAAATCATCGCACTCAAGATAGTGCCATGTCCTGAACTGCAAGCCATGCTCAAGAAAGTCGACAGTGCAATGCGTATGGAGGGCGAGCACTTGAATCCTCTTATCATGATTGAACCGAGTAAAATGCACCTCTACAGTGGTGTTCACTTCACAACCTTAGTGATGTTGACAGGTGAGTTAAAGAACGAGGTCATAGACATGTTATCCAGTCAACAGATGTTTGCCCTGATGAAGCGCAAGCCCGATATGCTGAAATGGGTACTGAAAGTCGGTCAGGTAATCAATGATGAGGACGTTTTTTTCTCGCTGATTGGAAAGATGTTTACAGACGGTTATGGTATTGCTGCAATCGAATCAATGAGTCCTGGCAGTTTTAGGACAATGATGGATACGAGTCTCAAGTTGCATGATCCGTTAATTGCACTGCTATTGTTACAGTTGATATTATGGAGGTCGCCCCAGATGGTAGACAGTCATACTCTGGATCGTGCTGACAATAGGGGTGTGCCAATACAAATTCTGAATGCCAATACGTGTTCAGGCAGTGATAATGATACGAATAACTTGCCAGTCGCCGTGCCAGTGGGGGATGAGGTTTCTGAGAACATGACAAATTGTACAGGTAATCAGAATGAGCGTCTCATCAGGTCACCTGGCACCATCACAACACTACTTCGTATCAACACATATCTATCTGCTAGAGACGGTCGTGAGTTTGTGATTGCAGATAGGCCAATGAGAACAAGTGCTAAAGCATCATTAATCATGAGAATAATAAAAGAGCAGCTTCTAAAAATTAATATGAACATGACAGTCGATAAGCTCAAAACATACTATCGAAACATGTTGTGTGAGTGTATGCAGGGAGTCAGCTTTGAGGAGTTTCTCAATTGTCCAGTGACAAATCATGAACTGAGTGAGTTATCATTGATTTGTTGGTTGGCCAGTCAAGGTGAGCCGCAGTCACTAAAGATTTTTATAGACAAATTGACGCTTGATAGAGATGGTACAGTTAGAATCAATGATATTTTATTAGCTGACCGTCT
>DBUY01000006.1 GCA_002308435.1 Proteobacteria bacterium UBA1278
CCTGATAATAAGCAGCAGAAACCGCACAAAAAACACACCCCAAGTAATGGGTTGATTGATCGCTTGATTAGCACCTATCTGAAAAATCAGTATCTATTTCCGATCGGCGTCAGCATTGGCGCATTCCTATATGCAAATGGTGACTATCAAGCGCTGTTTGGTTTGTTATACTTCGCTAGTCAATGCCAATTACTGGCGTTGTCTATGCCGACCATATCTATGTTGTCTATGCTATATGGGGTGAGTACATTCTGTGAGCGCATACTTCTGTGGGGCTATAACTTCAGGCGATATGAGCAGGATCACGAGGCAGATTTCTCATCAACCAATTCTCGTACTGATGATAAGCAGTTCCATCCTTTCCATTATATTCCCAACAGTAGCACCTTGCGTTCTCTATTTTCTACATGGCGGATTGGTGTATCTGGCTTTCGAAGTATCATCGCATCAGCGTGTTTGTTTAACGGTTGGTACCGGGTAATTGGTATTGCTGCCAGCGTCAGTAGTGTGCGTATTAACTATGTACAAACGCGATTTCAGATGCAATCACTTCCTGATCATACGGAGGAAGCCAACTTGCATAAACAACAACATGCTATGTAGCGTGCATGACGTCTTTTATCTTGCCGCTTTGTTTCTCTGTTACACAGAACTTATAAGTTGTTCTCATTATCAAGGTACTGGGGTTTCAGGTTTAGGGTCTTGGCCTGTCTTGGCCATGTTCCGTGCAGTCAATGCCATATTTTTCTATAGATTTTGGTTTTTCAGTGGCAGTTGTCTTTGTGCTAGCCTCTGTTTTTTCTACACTTTGTTGAGATGACTGCTGCCTGATGTGATTTTTTTCGACTACCCATTCAACGAAATGATCAGTATATAGTTCACTCACCCCGTTTTTGTACGGGTGCATGTGGTCGAAATCACTTGCTACTGAAACGTCATAAGCGCTGCAATCATCTCCATGAGCCTGATAGATTGTATTATTGAAATCCCATCTGGCTGGATCGTTTTTAAGTTTATCATCACTGGCCAGTGTAAATCCGTAGTACTCGCATAGTCTTCGCGCGAGACACCTCGCTGTTCGTCCATTACCATCAACAAATGGATGTATGGCTATGATGCCATGATGTAGTCGGGCTGCGGCTTCTAATACTTGTGCTTGATACCGTGGTGATGATGAATCAATTTTCGCGCATGCATCGTTGACGAGATGAGTAAGTTGATCCAGTTCATCTTGAATTTTATCGCCATAAACACAAATGTCCATGATAGGGTGTACTGCTTCATCGTATATCAGTGTACGTCTATTTCCCGCTGGGATGGTCGGGATGTTCTCTGGATTATATCTCAGCATTGTCGTTCCAGCAAAAAAGTCTGGCTGAATTGCCTTTACTTTTGCTTCAATGACCTCGAGTGCTTCGGGATCATCACACAACGTTTGCATGCTCTGATAGCAGATAACTCCTCGAATATGAGGATTTCGTGTTTGCAAAATCATGGTAATTTTTTGAAACGCATCAAAAACTGCTTGTCGTCCATCGATATCTGCATGTTGTCCTGAAAAACCGGTGAGCGCATAAAATGCGTTGTTCATACTGTCGCTGCTGTGGTTTTTTTGTGCCATGATCCACCCACTACTCAAACACATGCCCCATAAACTCTTATAATCTAAAATACGTTTGCCGGAAAAAGGAGCGAGTGACGATATGATCGACCGCTGTTGCGACTGGCGAGTCATCCACTGTTTTCTTCGTTTTATCTTTTCTATGTGCATCCGAAATAGAGCGGGGGAGCGAACGAATTCGGGGGCGTATTGTTGATGACTGATTGCATCATTATCAATGGTCTGTTGAATATCTTGCATTTCTTCGCTGTTTTGTTCAATGAGTTCGTAGGCAGATTGTCCACCTGTTTTGGGTCTGTAGTGACTATTGGCCAGTCCACTATTGAGTATCAGTCGTGCGGTGATGTAGTCTTTTAGAACCACCGCATTGCGAAGAGATCGGTCGATCTGGGTGATATTGTAGTTTGATCTTCCTCTGCTCGGATGTGTTAGGTATTGGCTTAATAAATCTAACACTTTTTCATTGTCTGCTTCTGCAGACAGCGTGTCACCTAACTTGGTATTTTTTTGACCTGATTTTAGCTGATCTAGATTCTCGTATTGGATATCATCTAGTTGTTTTATGAGGTCTTCAATCGAAGCATCACAGCTATTTTGCTTGTAAAATATCGTATTTCTCATAGGAGCTACCCTGGATGGTTTTCATGTATTTTTTTGTCTAATTCGAATTGATTTTAAAACTTATTGCATTGAAAAAATATCATATATACTGTTTTTTTACAATCGAATGATCATTTTTCTGTTGTGCTATTCGTGAGTTCTCGCATTTCACGCGCATCTGTCAAATACAGACCCCATGGTCTTATCATTCTGTATTGGTTGATGTTTTCTGTGAATCTCCGTAGACTCAAATGTGAACTGTTGTTTCATACATCAACTGAAGTTTCATCATCCCCGATAAATCAGCGATAGGGTTCTTGTGTCTGCTAAAACTTTCAGCACCACGCGTGTTAACTCACTCATAAACACTGTCCAGCACGTATCTGTGTACAACAATGCCTTGTTCGAAACTTTATTGGTTGTCTATGCGATTTTTAATTTGCTTCTCTTATTGATGGGGCTTGGACTAACAGTCAGCAGCGCAATGCCGGTGATTGTCGTTTTTACGACATCTTTTCTCATTAATAAGTTGACCATGGAATACATGATAGACAACTTATCTCTATTGTTACGTCGATATGATGTGCCACCGGAAACACAGCATGCTTCACTATATACTCATTTTTTTAATGGAACCCGAATTCTACTTTCGCTATTTAGAATTTATACCGAATTAGCAGGACATATTTTAGTGCAGGTACTGATGCTATCGCAGCATCGATTGTCTCTGCCAACAAATATGAGACGATTGTATATGCGCTTATTCGTTTCAACCGGTTTATTAGCCCTATTATTCAATGAAATGAATGAAACCATGCCTTGTTTGGGTCTTAAGGATGATGACTCACGCAATCAATCGCGGTCTGAGTCACCTCGTTTTTATGATCGAATGATCAATATGTATTTAACGCATAGCCTCGTTTTTCCAATCGGTGTTACAGTAGGGGCACTTTTCTCCGCGATTTCTGACTATCAGGCATTATTTGGTTTATTGTGCCTTGCAACGCATCTCAACCTATTTAACCTCAGCGCCGTAACGATAAATGGACTTTCATCACTCTATGCAGTTGCTTCAATCTCGGAAGATTTATCGACTTTGGTAGCCGGTTTTCGAGACTTTGCGCTTGAGGGCGATGATTTCTCAAAATCGTCTGAGCTAATTACTGATTCGAATCATTACATACCTGAGAACAGTATGCTCAATCGTTTTGCTGATAACTGCTCTGACGTTCTTTCGTTCCTACACACTGTCCTTTCATTTCTCGCCAGTACGGTTGCCGCTGCCTGTTTATTCAATGGATGGCAACGCATAGTCGGTGTTACTGCTGTCGTGAGTTCTATCAGCCTCTCTAGTGCTCATTCTTATCTTTCTGGAAAGAACACTGATAATGACGATTCCTGTAATACTGAAGATTTGAATTCTAAGTTCCCGCTATCGCTATGATATTGCGGTTACTTGCTATTTAACCGTTTGGTGAAGAATTTCTTGAGTTCTCATTGTCATTGTCATTGCCAATGTCGTCTTGGTATGAGCTCTCCTGAGATCTGTTTCCGAGTGGTGACAATACTTGATGATAGTCGAGATCAGTAAGAAAGGCATCGTGCTTCTGATACGTATTGTCACCACATTCCAATACTGCTGGCTTGTTGATGCTGTATGATTCGAGCCGATCACTGTGACTGCTTGAATATCTCAGTGAAGTCATTTAACATCTATTGGTAGTGATGGTAGTTTCTGTATCAGCGGCGAATCATCTGCCCCATGTTTAGTAATGGTTTTCTGTAATGACTACTTCAAAATCTCCAAACGATCAACGTCAATTTCGCATTTTTACCCTTTATCATGTCTATTTTTCCCGACATGCTTTGTCCCAGCCATTATTCTTCCTCTACGCGATTATTAACCTTTTTCTCCTGCTAGTCGGTTTTGGCTTTACTGTCAATACAGCAACGCCAGTTATCATTGTCCTCAGTGGTGCTGCAATCTTTCATCAGCTGATTCATAATTCTATTGAATACGCTAGATATAGAAAACCACTTTGGTTAGACCAATACATCCATTGGTTGATAGAACGCAGGCTTCCCCTGTTTAATCTGATATTATCCGGAACTGCCACGCTACTGTCCTTTTTTACGTATTGCATAAATTATGCTATTCAGATCGTCGTTCAAATACGTATGCTATCGAAACTGCGATTGTCATTGCCGATTATGCGTTTGTATAGACCTTTGTTTCTTGCAACTGGCTTATTGGGTGGCGTAGTTGCGCTTCTAAATGTCCTGAAATACATAATCGCTAATCAACCTGACTCAGATAACCGACTAAATCAATCCACGCGATCCGTGTATCTGGGAAAAAGAAATATGAGAATTATGCATCTCATTGGTGTTGTGATCGGTGCAATCTTCTATGCCGCTTCTGGTTATCAAGCATCATTTGGCTTATTATGCCTTGCAACACATTTCAATCTATTGATCTTGGGCGCTGCTACGATCAATAGACTTGCAGTGCTTGAAGCCAGCAGCATATTTATTCATACGCTGGTGGCGTGGGGTGAGCATGGTGAATTACTCAAACAATCTACAGCCCCGTGTATCTCTACTATCATTGGGTGGATTTATCTATTACAGTTAATGGCTGTATTTGGCGCTCCAATAGAAACGTTGGCGGTCTCAGCAATCGTAGCGGTGATATGTCTTTATTGTCTCCAACCAAAAGACCACCAACTCTTGAAACCGATTTTTAGCTATTGTGCTACGATTGTTTCGAGCCTGCGCAGTATGGTCGCCGCTGCTTGCTTATTGAGTGGTTGGCAGCGCATTGCTGGCGTTGTTGCTGTAGTGGGTAGTGCTGCTCTGAATCGTGTCGAAAATCGCTTTGCATATAGAGAGCACTTGCTATATGTAGAGCGATTCAATCACTGGTTTTTTGCTGATAAAGATCTGAGACAACAGAGCCCCCCTCGTTTTCCCTAATCCTGATTATCCGTAAATCTTCCCTTGAGCACATCGCGCTTGAAGATTACCGTAAAAGCGATTACACTGAAACTAATTACTTAGTAACCTTGTAACGTGTCAAAGTTTCAATCCTTTATGTCGAAGATTGTGACGAATTATCTGATTTCGCCACGTTCGACAAAAGATGACTTGCCTCAGCTCCAGAAGACACATTGTCATGCGCACACCTGGATTGGTGCGTCACTAGGTCAGTCTGACCATCAACTTAACATACTGACTGCTACGCCTGCTGTACCAACACTACGGTCATCTAGGTACCAGTTGCAGGGCATGTTATTGCCACTAGCCTCAAGCCATCGTGCTGATATTAATGGCCCGTTTACACAACCCGTCAAGTTGGTTGTCTTTTTTGTTGCTGGTAGTAACGCGCATTTATTGTCTTGTCGGCAACGTTCGGTTGAGTGTGCATACGCTGCTCGCTGTGCACTTCAGTCTCGAGATTCACAAGCTGGTGTGGTCTTAGTACGCTTTAATCCATTTGGTGTCGTTAACGATCAGGTTACCGGCCTACCTCTGCCTTACTCGCCGAGTGCACTAACTCAAAATGACCTAACTCAGGATTATGTTGATTGTGCTCGACTCATTCTGCAGCGCTATTCTGGTGCTCAGATGATTGTGATGGGGCATTCTCTCGGCGGTGTTTTTGCAAGGCAGGTCTTTAGCTGCCTGCGCGCTGATGATGAGTATGCGTCCCGACTTCGTTTTGTGTACAGTGCGATGTCACTGCCAGGCATTGCAGATGCCTTCATGTATTATCAGCCTGCTACTATGCTGAAGAACTTAATTCCTGATCGTTGTCGGACCTTTGTCAATTGGTGCATTAACTCGATTAACTACATTGGATTTAATTGCATTCAACGTGCATTAAAACATGCTGTTGAACGATCTGGTTGGAAAACTGTTGTTGAACAAATTAATACCCGTCTTATTGCGCAAAGCAACCTCGTTAAAAAAAATATTGATCGAATGATTCCGGATGCTGTCGCCAGCGTACAACGAGAGGGTGCGCTGAACTGGCTGCTTAATTCTGAACACTCTGCCGATGCGCATGATCTGCCGCCATCTGAGCTATATCATTCATCTGCTCAGGATAATATTTCAGAGCTCGAGAAACTGATTGAGCTATTGAAGCGTGTATTGTCTATTGATCACAATGCCGTGCCACCAATTCATGGACACAGTGACCAGCTGTCTCAACCATCTGAGGCATCATAATCTAGCTTGCTTCAGTTGCTGTTATTGGGTAGTGTAACTCTACTGAACTATAGAAGCCATGTGAACCAGAAGTCAATTATTCGTCGCACTACGGTATCAGATCACATAAAGCACCTGGATACTCTTCATCCGGTTTTGCGTCGTGTTATCTCGATGCGCTCGTGCCAGTATACGCATTATCAGCTCAATGATCTTCTACGGCCAGATCAATTGCTCAATATTGATATTGTCATTGACCGTCTTGTGCATCATCGAGAGCGACAATCGGTGATCTGTATTATCGGCGACTACGATTGTGACGGTGCGACAGCTACTGCGGTCGCAATTCGGGGTCTGAAGATGCTTGGTTTTCAACAGTTAACTTATTTAGTTCCTAATCGATTTAAAAGTGGTTATGGTCTGAGCCCAGATATCGTTCAGCAATCGCTTGCGGTTGACCCCCGTCCTGATGTGTTGTTGACTGTGGATAATGGAATTTCGAGCATCGATGGTGTAGCTTGCGCACGCCAAGCAAATCTTGATGTTATTATCACTGACCATCATCTTCCTGGGCGGACACTTCCTGACACACCATATATTATCAATCCACAGCTGGCTGGTGATACTTTCTCGTCAAAAGCCATATGTGGTGTTGGGGTCGTGTTCTATGTGTTGTTGGCATTAAGAGGACGATTGATGTCATCAGGCGTACTTAGTGCGCCAGTGAATATGATGCCACTGCTTGATTTAGTCACATTAGGCACTATTGCGGACTGTGTGCCGCTTGATCAAAATAATCGTACATTGATTCATCACGGGCTACAGCGTCTTCGTCGTGGTCAGGCATGTGCTGGCATTCGAGCGCTTTGCAACGTAGCACGTGTGCGTTTATCATCGTTGACAGCTGTTGACCTCGCCTTTCGAGTGGCGCCTAAGCTGAATGCTGCTGGTCGTATGGATGATATGTCGATAGGCGTGCGTTGTCTGATCACTGATGATGCCCGGTTAGCCGATTCGCTATCACAACAGCTTGCTGACTTTAATTCAGAGCGGTTACAAGTTCAGGACAGTATGCATCAACAAGCACTTGCTATTATCGGAAAACAACCTCTCAGGGAGCGATCAGTAGTTGTCCTCTATCATCCGGAGTGGCACCAGGGTGTTATTGGTATTTTAGCCTCGCGTATTAAAGAGGCAACGCACAAGCCATGTATTGTATTTGCACCAGATGGTGATTCGAATATCAAAGGATCTGGTCGCTCAGTTGAAGGCATACATCTTCGCGATCTTCTAGATTCTGTTGCTACGCAAACAGGACTTATTCATAAATTTGGCGGTCACGCCATGGCTGCTGGATTAAGTCTTGCTCATGAAAATCTGGACGCGTTTATAACAGCCATTAATTCACAAATAGACACTTATTCTGCTGCGTTATTTACGCCATCAATTCAAACTGATGGGCCGCTTTCTCCCAATGAGATGACGATTGCTACCGCTGAGGCGCTTCTTGACTATGGTATTTGGGGACATAGTTACCCAGAGCCGGTATTTGATAATGTCCTACGTGTGCAGCATAAGCGTTTGCTCAAAGACAAACATCTTAAATTGCGCCTGATGAGTGATCACGGTTGCTATGATGCCATCTGGTTTTTTTGTTCGGATGAAGCGCAACGCTTGATTGACGTTAATTCGTCCTACCGTTTTTTCTACCGCTTAGCGATTAATACTTATCTTGGTGAGCGTACTTTGAATTTACTTCTTGAGTATGCAACGGTTGTTGCAGAGTGTGAGGCTGTTGAAATATAGCGCTAGTCGCCAGATTGAAAAA
This sequence comes from Proteobacteria bacterium UBA1278, assembly GCA_002308435.1. Taxonomy (GTDB): domain Bacteria; phylum Pseudomonadota; class Gammaproteobacteria; order Comchoanobacterales; family Comchoanobacteraceae; genus UBA7916. The sequence goes on from DBUY01000006.1 coordinate 8,262, forward strand.
CGATAAACCCTAACAATATATTCATTTCGTCAACGAAAGCTGGGGAAGTGGGCGGTTACTTCTTTTTGAAGTTTGAAAACCCTTTAAATTTCTGCTTGAACTTTTCAACTGCGCCGGTATCACTGACCTGTCGTTTTCCAGTGTACGCGCTGTGACATTTGAAACAACTTTCAACTGTGAATTGTGCAGCGTGAAATGCGCCTTTAAGTACCATCTTGTTCCCACAACCTGCGCAGTTTACCTGGGCTTCTATGATGGCGCTGTGTATGTTGCTCTGGACCATATGTATAAATCCACAAAAGTTCGATGCTCATTATACCCACTTCATGTATCAAATGCTAGTGTTGTTATTAACTAATCAACTAAAATCTGACAGATGTCGGTATCTAAGCTATAAAAAGCATAGTCTTATAATATATTCACGATATGGCAATATTTCGTAGAAAAGGGTACAAAAAATTACCTGAGTCTCGCACTGACGTTGAGCAGGTCAACTTTAACAATAAATTTGGTGAAGAAATATACTGGTTTCTACCAGCTATGAGTAGACAGTCATACCTACTATCTGTAAAGCAACTCGAGGATTTCACGCAATTATGTTGGCATGGCTTCTGTAGTATTCATTTTGATTTGGATGACCCTAGGTATCGTGATTACCTGAAAGCGTCGCCAGACGACTTGGCATGGGTTTTCAAAAGTCATAAAATGCATTTGCAGGCAAAAAAGCATAGTGCGCTTACTGCACTGACAGAGGCAATTGATCAGTCCCCATATGCTTCTGGTGTAACGTATAAGATTCAAGATAACGACGATATCGTTATCAGTATGATGGATCGGCGTCAGCGAGAATATCTCGAGCCCTATTTGGCCGAGTATAAACAAGCTGGTGAAATGCTTGGCTCTCCGCGCTCCAGTGGCTTACCTACAATAGAACAATTCTTTAGCTTTGCTAATCAGCGGGTCAAGTCGCGGACTGATATCACAACTACTCCGGCAGCTCGATCAGCAACATATGAAGGCTTCAAAGCATTTACTTCTAAGCTTGCGACAAAAAAGAATAATCTTCATACACCCAAGCCGCAATAATCTGTAAATCTTTATTGTATTTATTCATGCGTCACTACGATCACATACTTGGCTGAAATCTTGATCATCGTGTGGTGACAGTTGCAGATATTGCTGGTTTCAGGTAGTGTAACAGACATGATTCTGCGGTTATATCAATGAATGAAACACCCTCGGTAGAGCGCTATCGTGCCGTATCCAGCATTGGATGGATCACTGCTGCGATTTTCTTCGGATTTAGCTTGCATGACCTCATGCTGCGTCCAGAGATTGCCTCCATCGATAACGGATTTGTGACGCATACTGTTGGTCCGATTGGCTTTGAACTTGCTCAGCTGTCGATATTGAGCTTAGGTTATGGTGCATTTTTATTGCCAATTATGTTTCTGTGCATTGCATGGGCCAGTTTATCAACCTCATCAATCACAATTCGCCAGCAACTGCTATTATTCTTCATTTTTCTGGTCTCTTTACCACTCGCCAATATTTTATTGCCGATTCGCGTTGTGCCACCGGTATTCACTGCAGGTGGGCGTATTGGTGACTTTTTAACCCAACAGTTATTTCAATATTTTGATTACACTGGCTCACTTGTTTTACTGACGGGTTCTTTGATTGCGCTTCTCAATGTCTTGTTGTTTGACTACCTGCAGCCGATCATCACCAATATGATGTCCATGATTCTGTCTAGCGTTCAGGGCATGCTGAAGACCATCTCTTCAAGTATTCAACGACCAGTTCAAGATACAGTCGTTGCAGCTGAAGCCTCTTCATTGGTAGAGCTAGACGATAGCACAGGGCTAGAGCCTGCGATAAAGTGGTCTGCAACTGATACAGCAGATAAATCGCAGAGCGACTTATCAGGTTCTGTCAGAAAGGCGCCTGTCATGCCTTCGATACAAGCATCATCTGGCTCACCGACGACTGCTAATACGTCACAAACGTCCACTGAGGCATTGAGGGCAAAATACGCTGCAAAACTGGCTAAGCGTAAACAACAAAAACTCACAAAAGCCACTGCTAAGCAAGCAGACTTAACTGAGACTGAAAAAATCACGGCGACAGTGGCGCTTTCTACCCCACCTTTAGATCTGCTTAATCAAGATAAGTTGAGCGAAAAGATCAAAGAGGATCCAAAAAAGTTACAATTACTCGCTCAGGCAATTGAAGATAAGCTCAATGATTTTGGCGTTGATGCTAAAGTCATGAATATTCTACTAGGTCCTATTATCACGCGATTTGAGATACAACCTGCGCCTGGTACCAAAGCCAGTAAAATCACTGGCCTTGCCCGCGATCTCGCTCGTTCTTTATCTGTGTCTAGTGTTCGAGTCGTTGAGGTTATTCCTGGTAAGACTTACATTGGTCTCGAGATTCCCAATCGCAAGCGTGTGACGGTTAGCTTGAAAACACTTTTTGAATCTGATGCTTTTCAAACTGCACGCTCCTCGCTCTGCCTCGCTCTCGGGGTTGATATCAGTGGTGATCCAGTTGTCGTTGATTTGGCCAAAATGCCGCATCTGCTCGTCGCTGGTACCACAGGCTCAGGTAAATCAGTTGGGTTGAACTCATTGCTGTTGAGCTTGTTGTATAAGACCAGCCCTCAGGACCTGCGCTTAATTCTAATTGATCCGAAAATGTTAGAATTTGCAATCTATGAAGGTATACCTCATTTGCTGACATCTGTCGTTACCGATATGAACGATGCTTCCTATGCGCTTAATTGGTGTGTCAACGAGATGGAGCGACGCTATAAACTCATGGCTGATCTTGGTGTCAGAAACATCAGTAGTTACAATGAAAAAATCAAAAAAATCCCGACTATTGAGAATGACTCTGACATGTCGCACGAGCATCTACCGTATATCGTGGTGATCGCCGATGAGTTTGCTGATATGATGATGATGGTTGGCAAGAAGGTCGAACAACTCATCGCACGCCTTGCGCAAAAGGCTAGGGCGGCTGGTATCCATCTTATTCTCGCTACACAGCGCCCATCCGTTGATGTCATCACTGGTCTCATTAAGGCGAATATCCCAACACGGATATCTTTTCAAGTATCCTCGAAAATTGACTCTCGCACCATATTAGACCAGCAGGGTGCTGAATCCCTTCTTGGTTATGGGGACATGCTCTATTTATCTCCAGGATCAGGTGTGCCGATGCGATGTCATGGTGCCTTTGTCTCTGATGACTCGGTCGCGGGTGTTGTTGAGCATTTGCGTGCTTCTGGACCTCCTGACTACATCGAGATTCAACGCCCGTCTGATGATCCTGAATCACCGCAGATTGATATGCTTGCAACTCCTGCAGACGATAAGCGTAGTAAGGATGACTCACTTTATGATCAGATTGTTGAGTTTGTGACGACCAGTCGTAAAGTCTCCACATCGAGCGTCCAGAGGCGATTTCGAATTGGCTACAATCGCGCCTCTGTGATGGTTGAGCGCATGGAAAGTAGCGGCATTGTTAGTCCGATGGATGTGAATGGCCAGCGGCAGGTACTTGCACCACCGCCGCCAAAGGACTGATGTCATCAGAAGTCATCTCTGACAGGTTCCTTTTTTTATACTATACAAAATATATATTCATTTAATGAGGAGAATAACAATGGATGCATTGAGTGTAACTTTTATAACAGGTGTGTTTGCCGCATCCTGCGCGATCAAATTTATTCATGAACCTGGTTCCCTGACCGAAATCATGAAAGCTGCTGTTAAGAATCCTGCAATATCTGTTTTGTCTGCGATTTTGCCATTAATTCTTGGTTTGATTATCGTTGTTTCATTTGGCCCAAGCTTCATGCTGACGCGTGCTGATGCACTTGCTGTCATTATAGGGGCATTTCTTGTCGCTAATGGTCTATTTAGATTGTGGGCTGTGAAAATGTGGCGCGCACTTGTCGACAAAATGAGTGATAAAAAAGCACCACACTTTCCCATGTCATTGATGTTAATCGTTGGAATCGTACTGATGTTAATCGGCGTCGGTGTCATTCCGATTGGCTAGGGTAAAGAGCATAGCGGTCTTTATTGTCATAGAAAGCAGTCAGTTCCTCGAGGAATCTGGCTGGTTTTCTTATTTATATCTTGCAAATAGTATTCTGATGTATAGGGTAGTAACACACAAGCAGTCGTGCGTGACCATGGTTAACACTTGATCTTCTCAAGATTTCCCATATAGGGTTTAATTGCATCAGGAATTCTGATTGATCCATCCGCCTCTTGGTAGTTCTCTATTACGGCGATCAGTAATCGCCCAACTGCTACCCCTGAGCCATTCAATGCATGCAGTAGTGCGGTCTTCTTGTTCTCTGGTCGATAACGCGCTTTTATTCTACGAGTCTGAAAGTCCTCTGTGTTCGAACATGAGGAAATTTCGCGATAGGTATTTTGGCTTGGTATCCATACTTCAATGTCATAGGTCTTAGCCGCTGCAAAGCCCATATCACCAGTACACAACGAGATTACCTGATAGGGTAGGTCCAATGCTTTGAGAATATTTTCTGCGTGATTGGTCATCAGTTCAAGTGCTTTGTAAGAGTCCTCTGGCTGAACAATACGTACAAGCTCAACTTTCTCGAATTGATGCACCCTAAATATGCCTTTCGTGTCCTTCCCGTATGACCCTGCCTCTTTTCTGAAGCATAGGCTGTGTGCGCAGTAGGCAAGTGGGAGATTATCTGTATCGACAATCTGATTAGCGACAAGGTTAACGAGTTGGACTTCAGCAGTTGGAATCAACATCAATTCCCGTTCGTCATTAGTGATAAATAGATCTTCTCGAAATTTGGGGAGTTGGCCTGACCCGTACAGAGTTTCAGGTTTCGCCAGTACGGGGAGATTATACTCTGTGTAGTCGTGCTTTTCGGTATGTACATCAATCATCCACTGGGTTAGAGCTCTGTGTAATTTTGAGATCGAGCCCTTCAGGAGTGTAAAGCGGCTACCAGCGAGTTCTGCAGCTGTCGCGTTATCAATCGTTTTGTCTTGAGCGCAGAGCAATTCATGATCTTTGACTGGAAAGTCAAAAGATCTTGGTGTGCCGTTCTTTCTGACGACGATATTATCACTTTCGTCTTGTCCAATTGGTACTGATTCGTGTGGAATATTGGGTACATCACTGAGTAGTTCAGTGAGGCTGAGCTCGATTTCTCGTGTTGATTCTTCAGCACTTTTAACTTGCTGGCTGATCACGGCAGCTTTTTGTAAGGCTTCTTCACAATCCGCCCCTGTTTTCTTGGCTTCACCAATTTGTTTAGCCAACTTGTTTCGATCCATCTGCAACGTTTCTAGTGTTTGCAGTGACGAACGGCGTTGTTCTTCTAACGCTTTAATGTGGGATGTGTCGAGCGCGTAACCTCGCGTGCTTAGGCGTTGCGAGAGCAGGTCGAGTTGCTCCCGCACTAATCTGAGATCTATCATGTGTTAGTTAGTCTCTACGACCATTGAGCATCATGAAGATCTGAAGCAGGTAAATGAACAAATTGTATATATTCAGAAACAATGAAATTGTTGCCAGAATATAGTTGCGTTCGCCGCCGTGGATGATCTCGCTGGTGTTATACATGATTAACCCAGAGAATACCAAGATGAACAGCGAGCTTGTCAACAAGTGAATGACTGGATATCCGAGGAATAGATTCACCAGACTCATCACAAGACCGGTGAACAGAAAAATGAATAGCATGCCGCCAAGATAAGAGAAGTCTTGTTTTGTCGTCAGTACATAGGCGGATAGTGCAAGAAATATCGTTCCTGTACATGCTGCTGTGTTGAGCAGTATTGCTGTGCCATTTGCATAGCCATAAACGACCATATTCAGAATTGGGCCCAGGGTATAGCCCATAAATGCGGTGAATGCGAATGTGAATAGAAGTCCATAGACATTATCTGCATTGCGTTGAACACAAAATAATAGGCCATACATACCAATGATCATCAATATCGGGTTCGGTACTGCTCTGGTCATCATAGACACTGCTGCTGCTATGGCGCATGTGATTAGTGAAAGTCCCAGGAGGCAATATGTATTTCTCAGCACCTCGTGCTCAGCAATAATACTGCGACTGCGTGTGCGCGCTCTGGTCGTGTGTAGTGATTTGTGTGTTGCCATGAAATACTCCTAATTCAGTAACATGCCAAATTTATCACATCGGCAACAGCATGTCTATAGAAATGCAGGTTGTGTTCTGCCTTACAGTGATATCTTGACCCTACTAGATAGCCATTATTAGACATTGTAGATGCAATCTGTGATCATACGCAGCTGAGATTGCTTCATCGGCACCGTCGTGATAAAATCGCAACAAAGGAGACAACATGGATATATTTCAATTTCTGTCAGACCAAACAGTCATCATTAGCGCTATTGTTGTCGTGGTAGCTCTTATACTTCAAGAATTCATTTCAGATCGACGTGGCTCTAAGTATGAGCTTACGCCTGAAGAAGCTACCGTCCGGCTATACAAAGGGGCTAAGTTAGTCGATTTGCGTGACAAGGAAAGTTTTAGGCAGTGTCATATCAAGGGTGCTGTTTGGCATAATATCAAACAACTAGAAATGTATCCCGACAAGTCTTTGCGGCCTAAGCGGAGTTACATATTCTACTGTAGTAACGGTACGCAATCAGCTGAATTAGCCACTCTTCTCCGTAATAAGAGTGGTTATAAGACTTATTTTATCAGTCACGGATTTGAGGCATGGCAGGAAGCCGGACTTGATGTCATTACTAACTAGGAGAAGATAACTATGGCAACGATAATTTACAGTAAAGACCATTGTCCGTATTGTGATATGGCAAAGAAGCTACTCGATGAGAAGGGGATTGCCTATGAAGAGATCAATATTAACCATGTTGATGACCCTCAAGCCGTACTCGATGCAATCCGGGCAATCACGGATGTGAAAACTTTTCCACAAATTGTATTGAATGATCAACATATTGGTGGTTACACTGATTTGCGCGATCATTTCTATTCGTAACAATAATCTTAACAGGGAGTAATCATGGCTAAAAAACCATCTCAACCACAAGACAGCACACAGGATTCTGATCGTCAGTTTATCATCAAGCAGGTTTTTATTAAAAAAACTGCCCTTGACGTCACCTTAGCGCCTTTTGAACTAACCGCTCAGTGGCAACCTGATGCGAGTATGCAAATTGATGTGCACACAGAAAAATTAGCGGACGATGATTACATTGTCGAGCTGAAGACAAATATAGATGTAAAAAATGACAATAAGCAGATTTTCACCATTGAAAGTGTCCAATCTGGTATTTTTCAAATCACTGGCTACACCGAAGAGCAAATGGACCAACTGCGTAACAGTTTTTGCCCAAATGTGCTATTCCCATATGCTCGACAAATCGTATCACAGTTGACCAGTCAAGCTGGATTTCCACC
>DBUY01000023.1 GCA_002308435.1 Proteobacteria bacterium UBA1278
TATCAATTGTAGTGCTTGGTTGCCACTGGTCAATATCGGTATAGGTGGTCAAGAATTTAATTGCATTGTGCCATGGGAGTAAGACCCGACGTACAATTTCTTTGACCCCGTTATCGCTGAACCGTTGCTCCTCGGCTTTAACTAAGTTGGATTGAATCAGATAAAGACGTAGTGCATCGGCACCATAGGATTCTAGTAGAGTATTCGGTGGCGTATAGTTTTTGAGACGCTTGGACATTTTTTTACCGTCTTCGGCCATCACGATGCCATTGACAATCACGTTTTGAAAAGCGGATTTCCCAAATAGTGCAGTTGAGAGTATGGTGAGTGTGTAGAACCAGCCCCGCGTTTGGTCAATCCCTTCGCCGATGAATGCTGCGGGAAATAATTGATCAAATTTTGCTTTATTTTCGAAAGGATAGTGTAATTGAGCAAATGGCATTGCGCCTGATTCAAACCAGCAATCCAATACTTCTGGGACGCGCCGGTAGGTGCCGATTTCACCTGTTATAGAGAAAGTGAGTTCGTCAACAATTTCTGGGTGCAGGTCATCGATTTTTTTGTTTGTGTATGCTTCTAGTTTGGAAACGCTATCAATACAGATGCAATGCCCAGTTTTGTCGTTGCGCCATACAGGGATAGGGGTGCCCCAATATCTGTTTCTGGATATGGCCCAGTCTTTTGCGTTTTCTAGCCACTTGCCAAAGCGTCCGTGCTTGATATGGTCTGGTACCCAGTTGATTGTTTCGTTACTGGCAATGATTTCTGGTTTAATTTGTGTGACAGCCACGTACCATGAGGGAATGGCTTTGTAAATCAGTGGTGTGTCCGATCTCGGGCAAAATGGATAATTGTGCTCGATGACATCTTGATGCCACAGTAGTCCGCGGGCTTTTAATGCCTTAATGATAGGCTTATTGGCGTCTTTAAAATAGAGCCCATCAAGATCCGGTGTGGCTTTTGTGAAATGTCCAGATTGGTCCAACGCGCAGATCACTTCGATGCCCGCTGCTTGACAGACCCGATAGTCATCTTCTCCATGGGCTGGTGCTTGGTGCACAAGACCTGTACCGTCGCTGGTGGTTACATAATCGTCTTGCAGGATTTGAAAGGCGTGTTCGGTAGCCTGCGATGTAAAATAATCAAATAATGGTTTGTATTTTTTCCCGACGAGATCGCTTGCTTTTAAGTGTTCAATCACCTCGATATTATCGGAATTCGGTATACGGTCCAGGCATGACTCAGCGATGATGATTTGTTTGTTGGTTTGTGGGTCAAAGACTTTGATATAGTCATATGGGCCAATTGCAATTGCAAGATTAGTGGGTAATGTCCACGGTGTGGTTGTCCAGATTGCAAGATGTGCTTCTTCGTCGACTAGTGGTACGAGTACAGTCACTGATGGACTTTGTACTTGCTGATAGTTGGATGTGGCCTCAAAGTTGGATAGGCCTGTTCCTAAAACAGTTGAGTAGGGTACGACTTTTTCTCCCTCGTAGATCAATCCTTTTTCCCACAATTGGCCAAAGGCCCACCAGACACTCTCCATGAAATGGATATCCATGGTTTGGTAGCTGTGTTTAAAATCTACCCAGCGTCCTATACGTGTGATGGTCTCCTCCCATTCTTGCGTGTAGCGTTGGACAATTCCACGACAGGCATTGTTGTAGCCGGCGTGACCAAGTTTTTCGACAGCCTCTTGAGTTGACAAGCCAAGGCTTTTGTCAATTTCATGTTCAATTGGTAAGCCATGACAATCCCATCCAAAATGGCGTGGTACGTGATGGCCCATCATTTCGAAGTAACGTGGGATAACATCCTTGATGGTCGAAGCAAGCAGGTGCCCGTGATGTGGTAGACCGGTCGCAAATGGTGGCCCATCGTAGTACCAGTATGGGGGTAGTTTAGCGTTTTGTGTTTGGATTTTTTCAAAGATGTCATTGTTTTTCCAAAACGCCAGTATTTCATGCTCAAACTCAACGAAATGGTTACGTGTTGATGTCACATCGGACGGTTGTTGGTGCTCTGTATCGCTGTGTTTGGCCATTTGATCTTTTGTTAACATACTGATTAACCAGAATTGTAGCTGATTTTGTTACTAAGGTCTACGTTTTTCAATTAACGATAGATTCCTATCAGTCTATTTGAACGTTTGTGTTGTGGAGATTCTAATTATCATTCTCATTATATTGAATTATTTTTTCAATGATTTATACTTATGATGATTTTTTAGAGGCAATGCTCATGTGGGCTCCTGTTGTTTTGGGTATAATGCTTGATCAGTTCATTAAGCTGCTTGTGGTCATGAATGTACCTGTCGGTGGTGTGGTGTCTCTATTTCCTGGTTTGAGTGTTGCTCTTGTCATGAATCGCGGTGTAGCGCTCAGTCTATTCTCTATGACGGAGGGTCTTTATCATTTGGCCCTCAATATCGTTATTTTTGTATTCAATCTGATTCTCGTTGAATTACTCAGTGTTTCTCGAGACGCCCGACCGCTTTACCGATTTTCTTTACAGCTTGTTATTTCAGGTGGGCTGAGTAATATGATTGATCGTGTCTGTTATGGGGCTGTTGTGGACTATATTTTTCTCAACTATGCAAGCGTGCAGTGGCCAGCGATCTTCAATTTTGCTGACGTGATGATTACGCTGGGTTGTGTGTTGATTATCTTCGAATCTTATTACAGCCGATCAGCACCTCATGGATCAAGTGCATCGATAGTATAGGTCCTGCTTACTAGAAGATAGGTGGTATTAAGATGCTGTCTCGACTTGATCATTGGGTTGGTTGATTCTTAACTCCTCTAGAGCATTTAAGACTATGTCTTGTGGGATGTCGTTTGCATCCATGGAGTCACAGATCACTTTACTGTCCAAAATTTTAATGCTTTCTATGCGAGGTGCGAACTTTTTTGGATCGGTTGGTCCAAATAAAACAACCATTGGGATTTTTGCGAGACCAATCATATGCATCACCCCGCAATCAATACTCACTGCAGCCTCGAGACGTTGTGCCATTGTCGTCACCAGAGCTGGGCATCCCATGTCAGTCTTTAACTCTGGAAAGACCGCATCTGGTACCTCTTTTTGGATGTGATCAATGATTTTTTGGTAAGATTTCTCAATTAGGAATACAGGGGTATAGCCCCGAAATACGACTTCATTGGCGATGTTGATGAATTTATCGATAGACCAGCTTTTTTTTCGTGTTGGGTGTCCTTGTGTCACGGCAAAGCCGATGTAATGTTTATTGGGTAAAAGACGTTTGGCTTCACGATATAAGGTTTGATTAATGTGATCAATCGAGTAGGGTTTGACGGGGATAGAGATATCTAACATTTTCTCAATATTACCCACGATGATTGTTGGGTCTACTTTGTGCTTTTGGTAATTGCCATAGCGACTGCAGAAGAGAAATCCCCAGGTTGATGAAAAGAAGCACTTCGTTGGGATTTGACGAATTTGCATTGTCTCATAAAAGTTGGACCCTAAGTTGATGACTAAGTCGAATGGGGCTGGCGGAACTGTATCTATTTTCTTTACAATATTGTCCCACAATGACCTTTTAGGTAGTAGACTCTGGGGGGCTCGGCGAATGGTTAAGTTGTATGATTTAAGTGCACCAGAAAATAGATCGTAGTCACTGCTACCAAGATACCATAGTTCACAGTTTTTAATTCCTGAGTTCAGTGAATTGATAAGATTAAAAAGTCGCATATTATCCCCGATATATGGGCTGTTGCAATAGATCAATATTTTCATGTTGTGACTTCCTGAATTCTTCTTTGGGTATTGGTAGCTATGTCTGACAACGTTGATTCGTGAGCGTTAGTCTTTAATATTTGAGAGAGAACTTTAATGACGTCGAGTTCAGTGATCTTGTGTGTATCAACTGAGTCATACAATACTTTGCTGTCGATGATGTGGATATTTTTGATCTGTGAGGTGGTTCTTAGTGGCTCAGTTGGCCCAAATAGACCGATCAGTGGTGTCTCGCTGAGGCCTAGCATGTGCATGACGCCGCAGCAAATCGTCACAGCGGCTTCAAGTCTTGTTGCTAACGCTGTTACTAGGGCCGGTGATGCTAGCGTGGTATCGGTTTCAGGAAAGAGCGCGCTCGGAACTGCTTGTTGAATTTTTTTCATCAGAGATGCACGTTTTTTTTCAACAAAAAAGACTGGTATGCGTTTTGTTCGTACAACGTAGTTGGCAACACTGTTAAACCGTTCAACTGGCCATGCTTTCTTTTCTGAGGGATGGCCTTGTGTTACCGCGAAACCGACATAGTTTGCGTTGGGGAGTAAGCGTTTCGCTTCTTCAAATAACTCGGGGTCAATTTTCTGAATGGGGTAGTATTTCGTATTGATGGGCTGATCAATTAATGTGGCCACATTATCGACACACGCTGTTGGGTTGAGCTTATGGCGGATGAGCGTTGATCTATGTCCTCGAGGCTTACATAGTCTGAACCCCCAAGTCGATGTGTAGTGATACTTCGCTAGCACTTGTCTGAGAATGAGTGATTCTTTTACTGATCTATCCATATTGATGACCAGATCAAACTCTCTTGAAGACAACCTGCTTTCAACAAATATTGTGCTGATTTGTCTTTTCCTGGTACCAAGCTCTTTTGCAAATCTGAATTTTTTGAGGGACACTCGGAGGTTAAATTGTTTTAATTCACGTTCAAATGGATTGAGGTTTTGTTTGTTAGCAATACTAATCTGACAACCTGGCAGACCAGTCTGTAGTGAGTGAATCAAATTAAAAAGACGAATGTAATCACCAAGCCATGGGCCAGCAATGTATATTAGGATGTTCATGATGATCATATTATGCGAGCTGCTGATATTATGCAAATGTCTGTGTTGCTTACAAAGACTGATTATTACTGATTAGATGGTATTCTACGTCATGCACTCTTATGTACTTGAAAAATTATTATTGCGTCCCAACATCTGTAATATGCATTTAAGCGAGGTCCAACATGAATATTGAAAAAATGACAGAGCAATTTAAATCAGCATTGGTCGAGGCACAGTCAATCGCTTTGGGCTATGAGAGTGCAACAATCGAACCACTGCACTTACTGCAAGCATTGTTTAATCAGGAGGATGGCACGACTATTCCATTACTGGTGC
>DBUY01000042.1 GCA_002308435.1 Proteobacteria bacterium UBA1278
ACGCTCTCCAAATCGCCCATGCCCAATATGACTGATCCATCAGCATCGCAAACCGCCACATCGACCTGATGTAAGCTCTCTTTGAACCCATTTCTGTTGATGTGGACACTGAGAGGGCTTTGTGAGTTGCTTGGTAAATCAATCAAAGGCTTAGTCATTTGCATTTTATCCAGTTGACTTTTGTTAGCAGCAGGTAAGCTCCTAAAAAGACCATGATCTTTTTACGATTTAAACGCCATACCTTGAATTAAGCGCCAAAAGGGTCCCATACGTCAATAAACTGATACCGCGCGGCTCGCGGTGCTATGCCGCTTGTGTGGGTAGTCTATTTTTACGACTAGTGGTTCAGATCTTCAGGCTTGGTAAATTGTGAAGAGGCGTGAATTCAATCTGCGTTGTGGTGACCCTGACTACTAACTGGCATGGATGATGGCGCAAGCCTCACAATTTAACTGGTTTTCCATGGGGAGTATTCCTATAAGCGTCAGCCCAGCGGTTTTGCAGTTCCAAGATTGCTTCTGCGTCAGTTATTCCCTTGGTCGAGATTAACTCAATTAACGCATGAAGCCATACGTTGTAATAATCATTAGAACCATCAATCGGACGTATTAGTTTCACTTTACTGATTTGTTCACCTATTGCGTCTGTCCATTCTGCCCAAGAAAATAGGTTCCGTTCGCTTAGGTGAACCGTTACCGCAAACAACTCAGCGTGCCAAGGCTCATCGAATGGCTTGTGGGTTTCCTCTCCTGAAAAATGATCAAGCTGGTTCAAGGTAGCTCTCCCAACAATCAACTACTACCGTATCCGATGAGGAGGGGTTTTGCTCCCACAAAACTGATGCTTTGAACTCAACTGCATATAGATTTTCTGGATGTTCACCTAGAAAATGGGCGTTGGTGTTTGGTAATACATGGACACCGTGACTTTTGATGATGGTGCCAGCTTTGCCGGAAATATAATGCGGCAAACGAGTGTGTCCGCGTTTTATTGCGAGTGTATCCGATGGCGGTTTGGCGCATACCTCTTGGCCTATTGTAAAAATTGGTTCAGGGCCATTGCGGCGCGTTGGTGCACCAGCTGCAAGTGCGGCACCAACATTTCTAGCACTCAAAACTTTTTGCCTCCATTCGAGTGGAGCTTTTAATTCCCCAGAGCCAGATTGAATTTCATTTTTGTTGATAAACCCTTTTCTAAAAAGCAGATTGGTCAACCCACCCAACCATTTTTCGTAATACGAAAATTTGGTATAATCTGATCGCGGCAAACTCTCACGCGCATACCTCGAAGCATCAATGCTCCAGGCCCCCATTGCACCTACTGCTATCGTGATGCCGAGGACGCGGCGATGCCATGCGTTCTCAAATTTTGGGTCATCAGGCTTGTCTGGTATGAGTTGCTCAGAGGGATCACCACCCATATCATGAGGTGGTTTCATCACTGATCATCCTTTGGTCTTTGGGGCAAGCCGGTACCAATCATACTGTTACGTGTTACCCATTTAGCTAATTCTGGAGCTGGCAAACCAATACTTTCTTTTGGTTGTATGGGCAGAACCAAATAACGGATTTCTGCGGTGGAGTCCCATACTCTTACAGATCGGGATTTAGGAATATCTATCCCAAATTCAGACAGCACGGCACGTGGTTCAGAGACAGCTCGACTTCGATAAGCATCGGATTTGTACCATGCTGGTGGCACGCCTAAGAGTGGCCAAGGGTAACAACTGCACAGCGTGCATACTACCAAGTTGTGAACTGTATTCGTGTTTTCTACTACAACAACGTGCTCACCTTGTCGTCCGGCATGGCCCTCTTCGCGAAGCACCGTCTCCGCGTCCTCTAAAAGCATTGACTTGAATACTAGGTCATTCCAAGCCCTCGCCACTATTTTCGCCCCTATATGGGGTCCAATTCTATGTTCATACTCGTCAATAATGGCATCCACTGCTTGCTGATCCAAAAGCCCCTTTTCGAGCAAAATTGTCTCAAGCGCTTTTACGCGCAGTGCAGGTTCAGCAGGTAACAGGTTATGAACGTGGTTTTCATCATAGTCGTGTGGCATAATCTACACTACCATTAGCTTTTTGAGCCGGTCCAGTTTTTCGTGGGTTGATGATTTACTCGGGCAAAAAAATCAACAGCAGAGAATTACAAAGTTTGGAGAATTTCCTTAGATGCTTATTGACTCGTTGATAGTGCTGATAATAGTCGGGAACCTGATATACGCTTTTCAATGTATTTTCCAGACACGGAAATACATTGAGAAATATGGATTTGGTGAAGGCAGCGCAATAATGACAAGACTTGTCGGCACTTTCGCCGCCGGCTTTGCAGCCACTTTATTCATCGCTCTACTGACCTCAATCGAGGGAGCTTGGTTGTTGTTTGTCTATGGTTTTGTGCAGGCATGCATTGGCGCTGGAGTTTGCTACCAAACCATCCATAGTCATTGGGGTTCTGTCGAGGGCGTAAAGACATCAGCCGAGGGATACATTGCCCCAGCCATTGTAGCAATTTTGAATTTAATGGTGCTCGTTACTGGGTGGAGCGATCTATTCAAAATATGATCTTACGCAATTCTGGTCAGCAGCATCTTTGGGGCAATATTTCAATATACGTATGACTAAGACTACTAATATGTGCCTCAATGGGAAATACCTA
>DBUY01000005.1 GCA_002308435.1 Proteobacteria bacterium UBA1278
ATAACGAAACCGAAAACTCTTGCATAGTACTTCAATGGCGGTTCGAGGCTTCACACTCCGCGCACACTCAGATTATGGAGAAAAAGCCGAGCCAGCTGACTCGTCTGCACGAATTCGAATGCTTTTTTCAGCTAATGCGCATTGACGCAACATTCAAGAACTGACACTGGTCGGATTTTCGTTTCGGTGATGCTCTGGGTTCTCCCAGTCCGTAAAAAACGATAAGTTGGTTACCATTACGTTATCAACTATCTTCGAGTGCGCGGCTGGCACTATGGGCTGCTGTGTGCTGTGCCCCCTCTATTTCTTCAATCAGCGATCTCGTTGTTAGCCGCGTGGACTATACTTGCTGGCGGAATACTCAGTGGCTGCATGTTGTAGTGTTTTACTTTGATGTTGCTGCAGTTCTTCAACGATGTCATTGTTTCCATTCTTCATAGCAATCGTCAGCGCTGTGTCGCCACATTTATCTTTGGCGTTGACATCTGCTTTCTTAAGAATCAGTAAAGTGGCAACGGCTTTATGTCCCTTTTCGATCGCTATCATCAGCGCTGTCCGCCCATTGTCTTTTTGAATGTCGAGGTCAGCATCGGCAAGAATCGACTGTAATACAACTGCATAATGCCCACCATAACTCGCTACCATCAGCGCTGTACCGCCATCATTATCTTTGGCGTTGACATCTGCCCCTGCTTCAATCAGCTTCCCCACAACCGCTTCAGCTTCGTCCCCATTACCGCATGCAACCATCAGCGCTGTTAAGCCTATGTTGTTCCTAGCGTCAACACTGGCTCCGGCTTCGATCAGTTTCGATATTACCGTTTCATGTCCACGATCGCAGGCAATCATCAGCGCTGTGACCCCGTAGTTGTTCCTAGCATCAATATTGGCCCCAGCTTTAATCAGCTCCTCCACAACCTCTCCATGTTCAGACATACTCGCACACATCAGCGCTGTGAAGCCATGTTCATCTTTGGCATTGACATCTGCCCCCGCTCTAATCAGCTTCCCAACAACCGCACCAGGCCGATTACGAGTGGCGCTCATCAGTGCAGTCCTGCCTTGATTGTCGGTGATGTTAACATCTACCCCCGCTTCAATCAGCTTCCCCACGATGGCTTCATTACCCATAAGCGATGTTTTTAATAACGCTGCATTTCGTAGCGTATGATTATTGTCTAAGATAGACATACACGCGCTTTCTATCTCTGAATCGCCTTTGTCCAAAGCAGTATTTACCATATAGATCCATGATGCGTCATTAATTACCCATGGTGCTTCTTGGTTTTTGAGAAGCGCTAAAGTCGCCTTGAGTAATCCAATTGACGAGATAGCAACGGCTGGTGTGACCCACGTTAATGCCGTTGACAGTTTCCGCGATTGATCTTCCTCAACTTCGAGTAGGTATGTCGTCATCGCTACGCTCGCTGAGCGTAACATGACAGGATATTTGGGTCTAAATAGATTTGGGGCTGAATTCGCCTGATCTTGATGCATGATTCGTCTGCGTAATGCCTCGAGATCTGTATTTGAGGATTGGCGCGGATTGGGGGCATAAAAAGTAAGACAATACATATCCTGCAAATGGGCCTTTGCATTTTCCTCCTGGCCGTCTTCTTGACCCGGGCGTATAAACTCATCAAAGTTATTTTCTTTTAACTCCCTTAGGCCTTTCAGAAATCGTATTGACAGCGGCATCAGTACTTTATCCTCAGCGTGGTATTTCCTGGATGCTTGATTTTCTTCACTCCATGGCGGTTGCAGCCCAAGGGTTGTCATTGCATCTCCCATTTCTGCTTTTAGTTTGGACAAATCACGATCGATCACAATATCAATTGCATCGCGCCTTCTTGCTCTTTTCTGCATGTCATCCCGTGCTTCCACATCATCAATCACCTCATGTAGAGTGGATTGCACGAATGCTAGCGCTTGCTCCGGTTGCGCATCTATCTGCAAGCTTGCCATATTTAGATCTGTTTGAGATTGATGGTGTTGTGAATCGATTTTCTGATCACTTATTTTAATCTGTGTTTGTAGTTCACTCGTCTGCTTGACTTGTTGCCACAGTCGAGACCATTTTTCGATTTGTTCTATGGTTGGCGGATTGATCATGCGCGGTCCTGTTATTATTTCAGCTCAAGAATACCACATTGATTTCTGTTGTCTATCAGGACTGTCTAAAAATGATTAAGGGCCGGGCTATTAGCACAGCCCTGGACTGATTGCGGCATGGGCTGGATGTCATCACTTTTGGTTATATTTTCCTGAACAGCATGTAATCAGATTACCCTAGATGTCTTGCTTGATGATTCGGTGCTACAACCTGATTCTGCTCAATCAGATCGGCAATGTCGTCATGTCCGTTTTGTCGAGCAAGTGTCGATGCTTTCTGCTGAAAGAATGACAGCCAGCTAGCACCATACTGATTTCGTGCACCGGCAGCAAGTAACAATTCAACCATATTGAGTCGATCTTGATCATTTATCCATTCAGCAGGCGCAAAACACATCACGCTCAATGGCGTCTCGCCAAATGGGTCTTGCTGATTGACGTTGGCCCCCTTGTTTAACATTAAGTTTACGCAGGCTGTATGACCAAAGCTACACGCTGTGTTCAAAGCCACGCTCTTGATATCACTAAATGCGGTCTCTACAACTGCTGAATTAGCGCTTAGTAACTGCTCAAGACAATCGTGGTGTCCCATGTAGCAGGCCACAAAATATGCCATTTTCCACATGAGTGGATCTGTTATTGCTTGATCACAACTGAGTAGTTGTTGAACACATTGACTGTGATTTCCGAGACAAGCCCAAAGTAATGGGTGGTTAACGCCATTACTGTAGTTCACATCTGCACCGGCGTCTAATAAAAGCTTTACGCAGGCTTCTTGGCCATATCGACACGCCAGCATCAGCGCAGAGTTATGGCCACCTCGAGTTGCTCTCCCCGCTAATGATATCAGCCCCATGCTGAATTGCTGTGCCCGCCCCCAGATGGTGGTAAGTGGTTCAAGATTCCGCGGATGCTCTGGGCCGAGTGCCGCTAAATCAACCTCATCAAGATCAGCTATAATTGCTGCTGTCTGTGTTTCAGTCATCGGTAGCTCATAACCAAATACGGTCCCCTCTGGTGAAAAACAAGCTGGATCTGTTTTTACACCATGGCGCAATAAGACTCTTAGGCACGCGCTATGCCCTGCTGTAGCGGCTAATTTTAAGGCGGTATACCCATCTTGATCAATCGCGTTTGCATCTGCTCCAGAATCTAATAGAATCTTGACGCAGCCGCTGTGTCCGGCACTGCTCGCCATCATCAAGAATGTACGACCAGCTGTGGATTTTTGATGAATATCTTCGCCTGTGGCAATCAGTGCTATAAGTGCTTGTTCATAGCCTTTGCAAACAGCTGGAAACATCGCCGGCACATTTTCTGGTCCTGAGGCGCCAACGCATTTCATCTCATCTTTAGCGTAATGCATGAGCCAATGACAGCGAACGTGAAAAACTGATAACTGTAGTTGATCTTGAAATGTCAATTGGTCCAATCTGCCATATAGTAACTGCCAGATGCCGCGTCTAAGTCCATCACTCTGCAAGCGATTATTGGGTATCTGTAAGGATGTCATCTCAGGATCGCTCTCTATTTTCTCGATGTGCTCTAGATAATCGATCAGAAATTCAACGGTACCAACCCGTGTCTCAAAACAGCTTGGATTGGGTAAATTCCCTGTCAGATTTTTTTTGATCACCTCGATTGGTAAGGTAATTTTACTTTCCTGAAGTCTTTTTACTAGCTGCTGTTCCAGTGATATGAGCTGATACCCGTGAAGTGATTTAAAGGCGATATCAAGGGCATAGCTCTTGTTATCTTCTATTGGTGATTGATCAGTCACTTTTTCTCTTGATGCGGTGTGTTGTGCATTCTCTTTTGTTTCACTTGGTTCATTTTTGGCAAAATGCTGATCAGCCCCCATATCTCGATAGTGTTTGTTGAGACTGCTGAACTGTCTTTTTATCTCAACGGCCTCTGCAAGTTGTGCTTTCATCTTTGAAGCACTGATGGAAGCTGTGCTGATGTCGATATTGTTG
>DBUY01000043.1 GCA_002308435.1 Proteobacteria bacterium UBA1278
TACTTGGCATGCATACGCAGTTTTTCGGTAGATTCTGCTCGTAGTAGAAATCGTATATCACAGTGCGTTCGGTTATTCTCCGTATGCCCAGAGACGACTCGATTAACGTGTAGATCAAAAATATCCGTATGCGCTGCGACGCAACTTGTCAGTCCAGTTATCTCTCTCGCTTGAATCAACGCCGCCCACCCCACTTCAAGACAATCCGAGATGGTGTCTGACATGCTGCCAACATGTAGCCACTGGTTTGTTTCCTTATCATGACAAAGCAATACTTGATCGTGTGTCTCATTGATAATCCAAGCGGAAACAGTGAAGTATCCAAATGTATTTTTTCCTCGGTAATAGCTTTTTCGATGTGTGGTGTTGAACGCGCGCATCAACGCTTTATACTGCGCCTCCTGCTTTGAAAACGGCTGATAGTCCCTCAATAGCAAACCTACCTCAAATGAATTGAACCGATTGTACTGCCACATATATTCATGGGGATGCTGGGCGATATCGTTTGTGATTTCTTGGTTCATCTGTTGACAAAAATTTGCCTGATGCGTCTTGTCTAATGTAGGCTCACGAATAGAGAGAACAAGTGTGTTATCCGTATCATAATAGCTATTCAGCATGCATACACGGCAATGTGTTGCTTTTTGTAGCTTAAAAGGCACACTGATTGTTGCTGCTGGCACACCAAAGAAATCAGCTATTCCAGATTGCAATGGCTTGCCGTGATCATCACGTAATCCAAAATCATGATCGGGCGCATACAGGACCGTCTTGCCTGATTTTAATGCTCTCACAAGCTGAATGGGGCTGCTTGGATCGATCACTCCGCCTTTATTTGCCTTAGTAAGAGACTCATAGTACCTCTCTTGAAATTGCCTCGAGAGTGATGCCCTCTTTGCCAAAACCGCACACTCATGATACTGACCTAATACTTTGCTATCGACAAAGAAATGTGCTGTGTGCTTCATCAATAACAAAACGCCCCGCTTATCTTGTTTTAATATATCTAGCCCCTCAATGCGGTGCGGCATGTGCTGCTTGATTTGTTCATCGGTCCAGAACCAGGCATTTATCCAATCAACTAAAGCCCTTCCCATATGCTTGGCATGAGCATTGACCAGCTTGTCTATTGCTGAGTTGTCTAGGTGAGGAAAACATAAGGCAATATTCCGCTTTGCCATACCGCGCCTGTTCAGACTACGCCGTGTAATAACACTAATAATTCCACGAATCGGGCGCTGGCAGATTCTTGGCACTCTAGATACTATGTATCCGAGACCTAGGCAGATTTTGACAATCGCGTTACTCACCGTGAGAAGCCTTATTGAGATTATTTTGACCCAACTTACCTTAACACGATGCGGCTATTTGGACAAGTGTGCTGCAATTGTTTGATTTTGATGATAGCCGTTAAGCGCCACTGTTTTCTCTACCATTCGAGTGATGGATCGCTCGGTGGTTTTTTGGTGCACAGCTCCCAAAGGCACCCAGGCCAACGCATGTGATTCATGATTTTTTGATATCGCTGCGTTACTATCTGCTTGTAGTAAAAATCGAATATCATAGTGGTAGTGCGTCTGCTCATTTTTACGGGCAGGAATCAGATGGATATCAATATCAAAAATATTCGACGACAGCAGCTGGACTTCTGCGAGCCCTGACTCTTCTTGCGCCTCCGTCATGGCTACGGCAATACAGTTTGGGTTTTCGTCGCAATGACCCCCAAGTTGCAGCCATTTATTCAGTTTCACATGGTGCATCATCAGTACATGGTCTTGCGTTTTGTTAAGAATCCAAGCTGATGCGGTGAAGTGGCCTAGATGACAACTTCTGGAGTAGGCGTTGTCGTGCAAGCGTAAAAAATCTAACATAAGCGCTTGGTAGCCTATTTCTTCCGGAGAGGTTGGCTTGTAATTGCTTAAAAGATCAGCTGTATTCATGCGTTGTAATTGTAAAAAATCTATCTTTGCGCTATATAGACATATTGTCAAGAGCGTTACGCACTAAAAAACGCCCACTTTTCTTAGAAAAGTAGGCGTTTCAAAAGATGGTTTTATCTTAAGGGGATAAACCCGAATCCAATCAGCATGAGCAGTAACCCAATAATAAACATGATTCCCAGCTTGACGTGGATATGTTTATGTCGGGCATACTTTTTCAGGCAATGCGCCCATGACTCTGTGAACAGTAGTCTAAACAGCCCTTGTACCACTAAAAATAGACCGATTATTCCGGCCAGTAGTCGAATGTGGTTAACCAGTAGTCCAGGCCCTAAACCAACTAAAATAATGACACCGAAAATCAACGGCAATATCCCAGACATATAGAGTAGTCCGTGATGGTCAGCGATGTCTTTAGTCACTTTAGCGACCGACTTTGGATCAACCAGAAATTTTAACGCCACAATAAACAGGATAAACCCGTATATCAGTAGCACCAGTTGTGCGTCCATAGATCTCCTCAATTATTTATCTATGTACTATATAGTACAAGTTATTGATTTTATCATATTTATTTGCAATTTTTCGCACTTATTAACTGTCTAAATTACGATAACTAGAATACTTTCTTGGGTGCTAACTAAATGAATTGCGTGCTGAAAGGATCAAGAGTTTTGAGCCCTGATGTGGTTGTAATTACTGCATTGTTGAGTGCATGGACTAAGTTATTGATGGCTTGAGAGCCGGGCACATTTTTGACGACTCGAGAGACTTTTTTTGCCAGTTTTTTGACTAATTCCTTGTGTAAAACACACTTTACTGTTGGTGAAATAATCGGTGAGACCTCATTATGGCTACCCTGCGTAATGCGTGCGCCTAACACGAGTGCCGTGATGATAGTCACCATACAAACTGGCCAGAAAGCAGATAAGTCTTCTCTGGACTGCAACGTCATTTTCTCGTCGAAATCTGTTTGTTTTTTTGCCACGACCTCGACAACGTGATTATTCATTCCTGAATATATCTGTTTTGTACTTATTTGTGGAATTTTTTTTACTTGGCGTTGAGTAGATGATGAAAGGCCAAGTACAGTGTATGCCCAGGCAAAGTAGGGTTGTGCCTCGGAATACATTTTGTTGAGTGCTGCATAGATTTGGGATGAGATCGTGCGATAGGTCGAGATGAGTGAGGTGATTATCATAGGGTTATTTATTGATTATTTATATCATTATATCATATATTTATTATCATGCGACAGTAATGCCTGTGAATTTTTTTAAACTCGGTATATGGTTAGTTTGATCCATCTCTGTGGGCACCCTGCTATTTTCCAACATTGTTGGGAACTATGATTCATGCTACCATGACGTTCTTTTGTAGCGACAAATCCATGGAAATCTACGGTTGCACCTACCAATCACCTGCCGACCAGCGCATTGTCCCCCTTGTTGCGGTTTCTCCTTCGAAACTTCAGACACTGAGCCAATATTTGCCTTGCCAATCTACATGGCTTGATCAACTTGATTTTCGCGCACGACCGGGCGAGATCTGCTTTATTCCGACTGCTAATGGTGACCTTGATCAGGTGTTATTTGGTTGGGATGGCCAAGCATCCATGTCAGATTTTGCTCAGGTAATACCAAAACTCCCATCTGGCACCTATCGCCTTGTGCTTGATCATTTTGAAGGACTAAACCTTGTTAATTTTGCTAAAGTCTGGGGACTGAGCTGCTATGAATTTACGCGCTATCGCATCGCCAGGAAGCAGAAGCCAGTTTTGCTACTCGATTGCTTGTCAAAACCCGATCGCTTTGCGCTCAATCGTATACTTCTCGGCACCTATCAGGTTAGAGATTGGATCAATACACCTGCGGAGGACTACGGCCCGGCCGACATCAGTGATCAGTGCTACGCATTAGCGAATCGATATCAAGCGACGATACATGAAGTTATTGGTGATGACTTGCTGCAAGAAAACTTTCCACTCATTCATCTGGTTGGTAGGGCGAGCAACAGAAAACCGCGTATGATTTGTCTGAGATGGGGCAACCCAGCCCATCGGCACTTGGCGTTAATTGGAAAAGGCGTCTGTTTTGACACCGGTGGTGTGCAGGTTAAACCTGCCTCTGCGATGCAAACCATGAAAAAAGATATGGCTGGTGCTGCTCATATGCTTGCACTAGCAGAAATGCTGATGTCCTCTCAATGTCCTGTTCAATTATCTGTCTGGATAGCTGCTGTCGATAACTCAATCTCAGCGGCGTCTTATCTGCCAGGAGACGTCGTGACAGCACGTAATGGCACAACGATTGAAATCGGTCATACTGATGCAGAGGGACGGCTTCTACTTGCTGATTTATTGTCTGCAGCGTCCAGTGATCAGCCTGACTATGTGATCGACTATGCCACATTGACCGGCGCTCAACGTGTTGCACTCGGTATGGAACTTCCTGCTGTTTTCTCCTCAAATATCACGCTGGCACATTCATTACAAAAAATAGGGGATCAACATCATGATCCAGTTTGGCCACTCCCACTGTATCAGCCCTATAAGTCACAACTTGACTCTGACATCGCCGATACCAGCTCAACCGGAAAATCACCTTATGGCGGTGCAATCATAGCTGCCTTGTTTTTGGAGCAATTTGTCCCCCCATCTGCATCCTGGCTACATATTGATGCATCTTGCTTCAATACGACCGCACGTCCTGATCGACCGCGTGGTGGAGAGGCTATGGCGCTTGAGGCCCTCTTTTACTTTGTTGTTCAGCTTGTACAACCAGTATAGCTGATCAAAAAGGCTCTGTTTTCTTCGCAATCACATACGCCTTAGGTCTCATTAGTATCTGTGATGCGACTATTATTTGGGTTATAACAGTTGATCTGAAAAAAATCTCTTTAACATATTGGTCGAAGCTTGATTAAGTCAGATTGGTTATTTTTCCCGTGTATTCGTCAGCTTAATTTGACATTTATTGCCACCAACGTAGCCAGAAATTTGATGTGTTAACTCGTAGGCAAGCTGATTGATTTGAGCATGGTTTGGGTGGATGGTCGTTTTTACTAGTTGTGTGTTGATCTGCTGGCTATTCACTTGATCGTGGTTTTCGTCATTTTGGCAAGAATCACTGACATTAATCCTATATTTTTTTGGGTTTAATATCTGTCTAGCTTTCTGTTTAATACGTGCAGAGATGCTTTTTTGTTGATGATCTATGATGTCCCTGACATCTGGTCCTTTGAATGGACTATCAAAAATACAGTTTACGTTCGACAAGTCAGTCTTTGCACGCACACGCTCCTCTTTACTGAATAGTCCGAGTCGTACAACTGCACGATCTTGATTTTCGTGCATGCGCGCGCGATTCCAGGCATCGAGACGCCGCTCTAGATCACGCGACTTTTCGGCATCTAGGTCTAGTGTGAGTCGAAGTACATGCTTTTTAGATGCGGCTTGTAGCTCGTCAAATCCAGCGATAATAAATGTACTTTTCTTCTGACTAAACCCGTTCCTACTCAAATTCACGGCACGAATTGGCGTATAACGCGCCAAAACCCATGATAAAATTGAGAGTTTCTTGCCCATGCACTGCAATCCAGTTTTTGATAGATCAAGTACCTCTAACAAGCGTAATCCACCGAGGTGTAGTAGGTTTCTCAATATACTTGATATGTCAGCACGCCCAGAACGCACCACTTCCTCTGTGTCCGTCATATCATCATCGACTGTCTGTAGACCGATACTGAGATTATTTCCAGCTAGGGATATTTGTTGAAGATTAGGCAGCATCTCGCGAACTCGACCAAGATCCAGATTTGAGGTAGTTAGCCCGCAGTTGGATAAATCGAGATTTCGAATCGAAGATCGGTTAGTGAATAAGTCAAGCACAGCGCTCATCATACTGGTTAGCTGATTGCTACTGAGATCAACTGCGCGTATTGTGCCGAACTCGAGTAATATTTTGAGGCACAGTAACCAACGTTTTTGTTGCTCACTGCTCGGCTTATCAGGATAAAGGATACCCCGCATTTCGATTGCGGTTGGCCGGCTACTATTTGAAAACCAAGATAGTACCCAATCACGATGTATCGCTTCATCTAGCGGACCATCTTTGATTGCATCACACAACGCTTGGGGTAACTTCATTTGAACTCCGCATACCTGCATTTTAATGTTAGCTGAGTTTGGCTATTTTTCCTAGTGACCTTCCTGTAATTTTTGACAGCATGTCAAATTCGTCGAATGCTGAATATTGAATTGGCCCATCTATTTCGGTAAAGTCAATGGGAACTCATTTATTGAATAGCTCATGTCCATCACCACCTGGACGCACGCGCTTGCTGGCGAGAAAGAAAAACCTTATTTTGGTAATTTATTAGCTAAAATTGCAGAAATTAGGCAATCTGGCACGCTGGTTTATCCACCACAAAATGACGTTTTCAATGCATTCAAATTAACGCCATTTGAAAATATCAAGGCAGTAATTATTGGGCAAGACCCTTACCATGGTCCCAAGCAAGCGCATGGTTTGTGTTTCTCCGTGAATCATCATGTCCCATCGCCGCCCTCTCTCAAAAACATCTTTAAGGCAATTTCCCAAGATTTAAATATCCCCTTGCCCGATCATGGCTGCCTAGAGGCGTGGGCACGTGAGGGGGTATTGTTGCTGAATACCGTTCTGACAGTTGAGCATGCCAAAGCCCATTCGCATGCTGGGATAGGTTGGGAGCAGTTTACCGATCAAG
Organism: Proteobacteria bacterium UBA1278; assembly: GCA_002308435.1. GTDB lineage: Bacteria > Pseudomonadota > Gammaproteobacteria > Comchoanobacterales > Comchoanobacteraceae > UBA7916. Next base: position 6,687 of record DBUY01000043.1, read on the forward strand.
TCATTCGAACGATCAACGCTCATATTGATCGGCCAGTTGTTTATCTTTTGTGGGGTAGCCATGCACTCAAAAAAGCGGCACTCATCGATCATCCTAAACACTTGATCCTCAAAGCCCCACATCCTTCTCCCTTATCAGCTCACCGTGGATTCTTGACCTGCCAACACTTCTCACAAACTAATGCGTGGTTAAAGCGTCATAGTGTTGAGCCGATAAATTGGGCACTCTCTTAGGTAAGAAGCTTGCTACTCTATCATCCTATGCACCAGCAGGGTGCTGATAAGATACGGCTATCTGCTCTACGCCTTGCACCTGACTTAGCGCTGTCAGCAATGTTTCGTTGATGACAATTTGGTGATTATCTGTGAGTGCCAGTGGTGTCTTGGTATCGGTATCTTGATACCAAACAATGACCTTGCTGGCGCCACTCTCCTGATTTCTCAACAAGGCACCCAGCTCGATCGCAGTCGTTTTGGTGACTTGTTTTTCTTGTACGGTAATTTGCAATACTGGATGATGCGTTTGTCGATACTGTTCTAAACTAACAATGCTCGATATATTAAACCGCGCTTGACCATTATTCCTAGCCTCTATATAAACGCCTTCGATCACAACCACTTCGTGACTCACCAATGCAAGCTGAAGCTGCTGCACCTTATCGTCGAAGCAGGCTAACTCAAATGTCCCAGAATCATCGATGATATCAATTAATACAAATAAACGACCTGACTTTGTGGTCATACGCCGTTGCTTTCCAATTAAACCCACAATTTTTACTGTTTTTTTGCGTACGGATGGCTTAATTTTCGCCACTTTTTGTGGTCTCATCTGTTGAATTTCTTGACGGTATGGGTCTAGTGGATGGCCTGAAAAATACATACCTAATACGGTAAACTCTGAAGCCAGTTGTTCTTTTACAGGCCACTGAGTACTATTCGTTGCATAATGGCACATCATGCTGCCTTCATCACTATCATCCATTGCAAACAAGTCTCCTTGTCCTGAGTTTTTGTTGCGACAGTGTTGTTCTTTTTGAGATAGGACCATTTCAATCGATGCTAACATGACACCGCGAGGCTGACCCAAGCAATCCATGGCACCACTCCAGATTAAGGCCTCTAAGACTTTTCGATTGACTTTAGCCTCATGCAATTGAATACAGAAATCGAGCAGATTGTCGAATGGTTTCACTTGCTTTCGGCACTTCTCTATTTCTGTGGCAAAGCCCTCGCCTACTCCTTTGATTGCCCCAAGACCAAACCGTAATAGACCTGGCTCCTCTACATGAAAATGCGCCTCACTGTGGTTGATACATGGTGGTTTAATTTTCAGCCCCATCGCACGGCTGTCTTTGATGTAGTGCACGACTTTATCCGTATTGTCCATATCGGAACTCATTACTGAGGCCATGAAGTAGTCAAGCCAATGTGTTTTCAAATATGCAGTTTGATAGGAAATCATCGCGTAAGCGACTGAATGTGACTTGTTAAATCCATATCCAGCGAACATCTCCATCAGATCAAATACTTTCTCTGCGATTTTCGCGTCAATTTTATTTTCTTGACTACCATTCAGAAAAATATCACGCTGCTTTGCCATTTCTTCTGGCTTTTTCTTCCCCATCGCGCGACGCAGTAGATCTGCAGCCCCTAGTGTATACCCTGCCATTACTTGAGCGATCTGCATCACTTGCTCCTGGTATACGATGACACCATAAGTCTCCTTGAGAATTGGCTCTAAACAGGGGTGTAAGTATGCTACGTCAGCGCGTCCATGCTTACGGTCGATAAAATCATCGACCATCCCTGATTGTAACGGTCCAGGACGATATAGCGCGACAAGTGCGACAATATCCTCAAAACAATCTGGTAATAAACGACCGATCAGCTCTTGAAAACCTCTTGATTCCAGCTGAAATACGGCTGTGGTTTTGCATGATTGCAAAAGCTGATATGTTTTTGGATCGTCCAGTGGTAGATGATTGATATCAATCTCAATCTTGTTACTTCTTAGGACGGCCTTCATCGTGTGATCAATAATCGTCAGTGTGCGTAGCCCAAGAAAGTCAAATTTAACAAGGCCGATTTTTTCAATATCACCCATGTCTAACTGGGTTGTTTGATAGACGCTCCCTTCCTCTTTGTATAGTGGGCAGAAGTCGGTCAGTTTGCCCGGCGCAATGACAACACCGCCAGCATGTCTACCCACATTACGGACACGTCCCTCTAATACCAATGCCATATCAATGAGTGCTCTAACTTGGTCGTCCTCGCGGTACCTTGCTGCAAGGTCGGGCGCCTGCTTTAGTGCAGCGGTGAGGGTGATGCCAAGATCATTTGGGATCAGTTTTGCGATTTTATCGACAAACCCATACGGGTGAGCAAGCACTCGACCGACATCTCTCACAGCAGCTTTTGCAGCCATGGAACCATGGGTACTGATTTGAGCAACACTCTCTTGGCCATAGTGCGATTTTACATAGGCGATTACCTTGTCTCGGTTTATCATACAAAAGTCGATATCGAAATCCGGCATAGATACCCGCTCGGGATTTAGAAATCGCTCAAACAATAATCCGTGCGGTAGCGGATCAATATCTGTGATTCCTAATACATAAGCGACCAGTGAGCCGGCCCCAGAGCCACGACCAGGGCCAACAGCGACGTCATTTTCTTTAGCCCAGCGAATGAAATCTGCAACAATCAAGAAGTATCCAGCAAAGCCCATCTTGTCGATAATATTCAGCTCCACATCAAGCCGGCCAGTATAATCTTTGTGACAGAACGATTTCCCATGGCTCGCCGTCGCTTCTTCCGTGGATACTAGCTTGATATATTTTTCTCTTACTGTCAGTCCAGCATAACTGAGATCAGCAAGGTGACTCGCGAGTGTCTTACCTGACTCCACAGGAAAATCTGGCAAATACACCTGATCAAACTGCAACCTTAGATTACATCGTTTGGCAATCTCTACGGTGTTTTGTAACGCATTTGGCATATCCGCAAATAATTGACACATTTCTTCTTGGCTACGCCAGTATTGGTCCTGGCTGAATAATGACCCCTCGACAGCATCAATGACCTGTCCCGCTTGGATACACCCGCGTATTTCATGTGCTCTGTGCGACTCAGGATCTGCGAAACAGACGCTATTAATCGCGACAATCGGCAATTCGCGTTGGCTTGCTAATTGCGCTAGTTGTTTCTCCCACTGGCGACTCTCTGCTGTTCGTAGCCGCTGTATTCCTAGAAAATACCGATCTTTAAAACAGTTTAGCCAACGTTCGATTTGAGCGACTTGCTTAATTTGGTGCACAGCAGAAAACCCAACACAGCCTGGCTCAATGGCAATTAATCCGGTTGTCTTTTCTGGCGTTAACCAGTCTTCGTGAATATATGGCCGACCGTGTCTTTGGCCAGACATAAATGCACGCGTCATTAACTCGGATAGGTTGAGGAAGCCTTCTCGATCTTGGCATAGCACAATGAGTCGATAGTTGACGGTAGATTTTGTCTCGCTTCCTTGCTTGTGCTGTGAAGCCACTGAATCTTCAGCTAATGCTACCCCATGAATATCTAGCTCGGCGCCGATGATTGGCTTAATGCCGTTTTTTATGGCGGCCTGATAAAACTTCACCATTGCGAACACGTTGTTGCAATCGGTCAATGCCACTGATGACATCGATGACTGTTTTGCAAGCTCAATGATTTGTTTAACCGACAGTAAACTCTTCTCAATACTGAATTCGCTGTGGACTTGTAGATGAACAAACGATGGCGCCGAGGTCATATTAGAAAATTATTGTCTTTCTTGTATGGTACCGCCTGTATGCAGTCAGCGCAATCACAATTGATGATACTTTTGGGACTTTGGCTAAAATTAAATAGCTTCGAACTTGAGCACTATGGGCACCTATTCGCAAATTCGGCAATACAGTCTGAGTATTCAGGGTGATCATTAATTATGGGTCGCTGAGAAGGTATTTTGATTGCCTTGAGATTGGCCCCAGCCCTGAATATGAGTATTTTTTGACCCAGCGTTAGTGCAATCTCAGTCGAGTAGGCATTTGGATTTCTTGCGCCCTTCAGACAGATACCGACGATAATCTGTGACATCAATCCAAACAGAATAGTAAGTCTTGTGATTCTCGCATCGCACGCAGATTGCTGATTTATGCTGATTGAGGGGTCTATAATCCAGGTTGTGCCAATTGGCATCAACAGCCACCCTATCCATAACAGCAGGTTATCTAGACGTTTTATTTTTAGATTCAGCATTATATTTGTGAATAATTTGTTCCATAGTAGGGGATTCCAGTTAGTCTGTCTACCTAGTAACGATTCACCGGATGCGTGCAGTTGACAATTAACGTGTTGAGTACTATTTGTACTGACTTTGCTTTGCGCTATGATATTCATGAACTTTTCATTGCTTTGATCGCGTTATGAACATTCCATTCTTACTGGTTATTCTCTCAAGTACGGTCGGTTATGTCTGCAATGTCTCTTTCAATGCAGTCTTGGCTCACAATACAACCTATGCCCTGTATGGCGACTTTTCTTGCGCATGGCGTGCTATGAGCCTGTTAGCTGCGCTAATGACTTATTTGATGATGCTTAGCTCTGTTCGGCCCTCCACGGTTGCCAGTAGAGCTAAAAGCACAATTAATCTATTGAATTTTCGCTTAGTGTCCTTTCACTTCTTGCTATTTATCATCGTTTACTATCTGATTTTAGGTGCACTACACTTCCTGGTATTCAGTTACTACCTATCTGACCATCTAGTCTTTTTCGTGCTTTTTGTTCTTTTATTTGCCCCCATATTGTCACTTTGTTTCATATTTAATACTTATATACAGGTGCAGGGGTATCCCATTTTACAAAAATTCATGGAATCTACTGTACTGCATGGCGCTAAACTTATGGTCGTCCTGGTATGTTTGATGGCGTTTGCCCTCGATAGTGTGTCAGATATCTCCTTTGTTATTGGTATGATCATGCTGACCTTACTGCTCGTATACGCATTGACTTATCGTCTAGTGATGTGGCACATGCATGGAGCTGGCTGGGAAAACACGATTCACATAAGCAAAAATATCACCAACTCAATTCGTGAGTCAGACGGATGGTTACAAGTATCAGGCACTGTTATTACCTCGAATTTGATTATGGCGATTGCTCAGAGCTCTGGTATTTTCATACTGGCATTATTTTCTCGCATCCCACATTCTGTCGGCTTGTTTAACGTCTGTCTTCTGCTTGTGGGTTTGCCTGCATTAGTGACCCATTCGCTGCAAAGGCAATTGACGGTACCGATCACAAACATACCACTTAGTCGACATAAAATGCGCCAACTTCAGTCTCAGCTTGATCGTTCGTCGATAATGCGCTTTACCATCCTGATCGCCAGCGTCTATATTGGTTACGCCTATGGCGATAATCTCATTCATTTTTTTGGTTTTCCTGTGCTTGATTACAAAGCCATACTGCCGCTCATGACCTTTAATGTCTTTCTCTACCACGCAGCTTACTTTCAAGTGACGTATCTAATGACGCATGATCATAAAGCGGCTTGTCTCAGCATTCAGATACTCTGGCTTGCTATCATGATCGGCTTAGGCATTGCGCTTGTCGATAAATATGATATTTTTGGCTTAGT
>DBUY01000046.1:0-20263 GCA_002308435.1 Proteobacteria bacterium UBA1278
ATTACCTTTCAAAACTTCTTCAAGCTCTACGATAAACTGGCTGGTATGACAGGAACAGCAGATACAGAAGCAACTGAATTTGAGGAGATTTATAATCTACAAGTGATCGTTATTCCAACCAACAAAACCTGCCAACGAATCGAAGACAACGACATCATCTATATGACAAAAAAAGAAAAGTATGATGCAATACTCGAAGAAATAAAGACTAGAAACGCAAAACAACAACCCTTACTCGTTGGTACAACCTCTATCGAAGACTCAGAATACTTATCCGCCCTACTCAAAAAACATCGCATCAAGCATCGTGTACTCAATGCGAAACAACATGCGCAAGAAGCGGAAATCATCGCTCAAGCTGGCAAACCTGGCTGTGTCACGATTGCAACCAACATGGCTGGTCGAGGAACAGACATTGTACTTGGTGGTAATCCCGAAGCACAACTACAAGCAGCAACCCCAGAAGAAGCCGAAGCCATCACTGCAGACTGGAAAAAAGAGCAAGAACTGGTCAAAGCTGCCGGCGGTCTGCATGTACTTGGTACCGAGCGCCATGAATCACGACGTGTTGATAACCAACTCAAAGGTCGCTGCGCACGCCAAGGCGATCCAGGCTCATGTCAATTCTTTCTATCGCTGGAAGATCATTTATTTCGTATCTTTCCGCAAGGCGTACTCAACTTCATTAAGTCTTCGTCAACAAAACCCGGCGAATCTCTGCAGGCAGGTATGTTAAATTCAGCGATTGCAAGCAATCAGCAAAAAATGGAAGCACACTATTTTGATATCCGAAAACAAGTATTGAAATACGATAATATTGCCAACGAACAACGATTAGCCATTTATCAACAGCGTAATGATCTACTAGAAATGGCCTCTATTCATGAAGAATTACTACCGATGACTGAGAGCACAATCCGCGCCCTAGCAAAGAAAACTCTGACCGAGACGAATGAAAGTCCAATTGATTCGCTGAAGTCTATATTGCAAGGACGGTTCAGACATACTATTGATGAGAAATATCTTGCCACCTGCTCACCATCAAAAATACAAGAGCAGATTGACAATACTGAAGATAACAATTTGTGTGCACAATTAGCACAAGCCTATGTCACGGCATATGAACAAACAACCGAACAAATACCTTTAGATCAACGTGATATGATAGAAAAAACATTATTGTTGCAGATCATTGACCATAATTGGAAAGAGCATCTACTCACGATTGAAGATTTGCGTGAAGGCATTGGATTTCGTAGCTATGCACAAAAAAACCCAGAACACGAGTACAAAATTGAAGCACACGCCTTGTTCAGCGACATGCTTGAACGGGTTAGAGAGACTTATATCTGCCAAATACTAAATCTAGAGGTACAAACAGATCCCAGTCGTGCTGAGCAAGCACCGCAGCAACACATCGGTAATCGCATGCTAACACCGTTTGACTAGAGTCTTGGTATTTACGCAGACTGAAGCCAATATATAAAACAGAAGACGTGTCTTGCGACTCAAAGAGGAGCCTAATAACAAATTCATGGAACCCGTGAATTACTATCTGAATGAGCGCCTGCACACAGAAAACCGCAACGGTAGTCCACCTAGAGGAAATGGTTTTTGCATGCTAACACCGTTTAACCAAAATCATGGTGTATTGACAAAGAGAACTCAGGATATATTAAGCAGGTGACCAATCGTGTGTCCCAGAAACCAACTCGCAAGAATGCGTGCATAGATCCCATGGATCACCATCTAGACAAACGCGTACTTACGCAAAACTACGGTAATCGGTCCAAAGGAAATGGCTTTTCAGGGCTAGTATAAGTCAGATACTCGGTATACTGGTAAAATGACATTAAACCAAGACGCGAATAAGTGGCAATTGAATCTAAAACCTGTCCCGTAAATAGGAGTAATACTGTCTGCACCAACCACAGCAAAATCATCGCATAGAGCAAGTAGCTCCAAAAAATACTCACCACAACGAGCACTAGAAAAGTATAACCAACACGAAGCCAGAGCTTTGTATCTTTCAAATTATCGAGCGACCACTGCATGCCATGTCATCCTGTAAATAAGTTACAGTATAATATAGTGATAACCAAGTTACAAGCACGCCTTCTTTTCCCCGAGATAGTTAGTTATGCAACGGGTACAACTCAGAATAACTCGCATGCAATTCGTCAATCTGCTCATAGAAAAACGAGAAATCTTGCACATTATAAAGCACATCGTGCGCTATCGACAACCGTTGTTCAGAGGATGCCTGTGATTGCATGATAGCAAGTGTCACTTTTTCTGACAAACCACGATCGAAGCATCGCCGTACGCGCTGATCCAATGCTGACTCAACAACACAAACACGATCATAGTTAGCCGCCGTATCCGTTTCGTATAATAATGGCACCACAACAATACAATACGGATATGTTTGGAGATACTGTGCGATGAGAGCCTGTGATCGCTCGCGAATATGAGGATGAAGCAAAGATTCAAGTGCGATCTTCTCTGACGGATGTGCAAAAATACGGCGTTGCACAGCAACACGATCAATCTGACCGCCGACAATCACTGATTCTCCAAAGATATTTTTGACCTCTGTGAGAATCTCTGCCTCAGTCAGCAACTGACGCCCCACATCGTCTGTATCAAAAATAGGAATACTAAAATTTGATTGCCAATATTCCATCATCGCAGTTTTACCAACGGCAATACCACCTGTTAATGCCACCACTGTCATAGAGCGCCTCCTAGTTGTCGTTCAAGTGAATTACGATTGCACATAATCTGGATTGGCATACATGAATCGCCAAATACGCTCCATAAAATAGCCTGCCTCCATTGAGTCAGCACCAGAATTACTTTTTAGAAGCGCTCGATACAAAGATCGAGGATATTGCCGTATTGCCGAGCGAGTGACCGAAAAAATTGCCCCATGCTCGCCATCTCCATATCGACACAGTGTTTGAAATACATCACGCTTTAGGTAATGCTGCATCCAAACGCTCAGAGGACGATACTCAGCGAGATGAATCGTGCTATTCTGCAGACGGTTTTTATAGCCATCACCCAATGAAGTCGCAACTGTCGCACTCTGATTAAACTGAAACAGCCGCACTCGATCAAAAAATTCAGGTGAATAACAGTGTTTTCTCGGCACCTTAGGCTCAGTCAACGCAAACATAAAGCTTAACTGTCGCATCCAGTTGCCTTTAATAGATGCCATTGAAAATACTGTACGCGGCGCTAATTCATCATAAGAATGAAGAATATGGTAGAGATAAGAATTAGCCTCACGCCCCTCATTGGGTAGCTGATGAATCACAACTTTGGCACCGCGACGGTCTATTGGCAACCCCTTTTGGCAGCTAGCCGAATCCTTACAATATAGATATAAATGATCTATCTTAGCCATGAATGGTGATAACCAAGATAAGTCCTCCTTGTAATGCGCAAGCACGACATCAACACGATCAGACAGGTTATATACTCGATAATAAGCAAACAACCAGTCGCTCGGTCTTGTAAAGCTCAATTCACGAGTCCGTGCTGAATACTGCTTCGCCACATCAACCCATGGCTGCGGTACCTTCAGCACTAACATAAACTGTAACCAACAAAAAAAGAATTGATGGATGACTTTATAGATCAGATAATTAACATGTAAAGCCCCGATTAAAACAAAAAAACTGGTCGGGATTCGAGCAAATAATTGAGCTATCCGCTCGAGAGGATCATAAGCTTTCTGACTGATTAAACGCGACACTATTTTGACTACCAGGCGAATGTCATCATGATGACGCGATTTGATCATCGAGACAACAGGCGATCTGATAAAATTCATCTCGATGAATCATCTGAGGCCGCAGCTGAGCGTCGATTGACATACTATCCCAATCAGCATCAGTGATTAACCCTTGAAATATTTTGCGCATGGTCTTGCGCCGATGACTAAAGCTACGTACCAGAACATCAGAGAATACAGGGTGTGACAAATAATGACGCTTAGAGTCGATCAACGGACGTAGAATAAACATTTCAGAATCAACTTTTGGTGGTGGATCAAAAGCTTCAGGTGGGACAGACAACACCGGCTCCACAGTGAAGGTACACTGCAACACAATACCCAATCGCCCATAATGTTGCTCCCCAACCCCCGCACAGCATCGTTGAGAAACCTCTTTTTGGACAAGGAAGTGACCATCTTTGACCCAATCTACCCACTCTGAAAGCTTAAGGAGTATCGGCACACTCACATTATAAGGCAAATTTCCAACCCAACGGCATGGCCGAAAAGACTCTGGGAGCACAGTCGATGCCATCTCGAGAAAATCCGCATGTACAACTGACACATGCGGCATGTCAGCATACTGGCTACGACAATGAGCAACACAGTCACGATCGATTTCAACGGCAATCAGCTGCTTGACTAGCCTAGCCATCTGATCCGTCAAGCAACCAGAACCTGGACCAATTTCAACGACACAGTCATCAGTGATCGGATCAACCAACTGTAGAATTCGGTCAATAATATACGGATCCCTCAGGAAATGTTGGCCAAGTGACTTCTTGGTGGGTTTTCGATATGCCAATTTGTCCCTACTGACCTAATTGATCATCAACATAAATCTGCTCTTTAAGCTCACTTATCCAACCAGGAACAGCTGCGGTCAATTTTTCTTGTGTCAGCTGCTGCTGAAAACTAGATTTGCTTGGCATGGACTGGCTAGGCGAAGTTCGCTTCAACAGTTTCAATACATGGTAACCATTCCCCGTAACGATAGGATCAGACACATCTGACGGCTTCATGTCTCGAATTACCATTTGAAATTCATCTGGAAAATCACTTAACTTTTGGCGCTTGAACGATAATAGACGGCTTTGTTTTGGCACAGTGTGATCAAAATAAATGCCTTTTTTCCAGAAACTTGAGACTTGAATTGCAAGTTGTTGAAGCCTTGTCCGCCTACTCTCACTGACACTCTCTGTGTTAAAATAAATATCCTCCACAGTCAAAATCTGGTGTTCTTTGACGAACGCTGCATATTTTTTATCCAATTCACCATCGCCCACCTGAACACGTTCTCGCAATACGAGACTCTGTATTTTCTGAACCAAGTATTGTTCACGAGCAAAGACCATGAGTGTATCAAGATCAACACCTTGTTCGCTCAGTTTAGAACGAAGTGCAGATTCATCGGCTACCTGATGCTTCACCAGAAGCCCTTTCAAAATCTGTTGGTGATCGCTGTAATCCAACGCAACACCCGCTAATCGTCCCATGTATAACTGCAACTCCTGATCAATGAGCATCTGTCGAAACTCACGATCGAACGCGCGGCGCTGATCAGCATTTTGAAAACGCACCCCATTCAAACGGGCAAAAATATTTTTTTTGTGCTGATACTCCGACAATGTGATCACACGCTCATCAATAACGATTGCTGTTTGATCTTTAACTCCAGCGGATATAGAAGACACCAACGGCGAACCTAATACGCAGATCATTAACAATAATACTTTATAATTCATCGAATAATCCTGTAATCATTGTGCTTAAGTATAGCTACTCAGACAATAATGTCAATGAAACCTCAGAGATGACCGGGGAACAAACGATCAAATCGAAGCACACTGGCAGGACAACCAATCACTTCAAACATGTGCAGATAAATACATATGCATTTAGTATCGGTTGGATAAACCCTTCAATGAAAAACGAACTGATGCACTCGGTTGCCAACCAGTAAAGATATTAGTTGTCGGATCATCATCGCTGTACCAACGAGTCATACGAATCGATGCCCCTCCCTGCCAACAACAACGGTCCTCGGACCAATCTAGATGGTACATCATTCGATGATTCAGACCAGACGTATGCTCAATGCCAACATCAAACGTTGACTCATCTGTTTTGTACATCGAGTAACGACCTTTGAATCGGTTAATCTTTGGAACACTTGCAATCTTATTTTCCACTGTCACAGTATCTGCTACACGTGTCATTTTAAATAGCCATCGATCAAATGACCAATCCACAGCGTAGTAATCGATAGATTGCGTAGGCCACACAACAACCCACCGTGATGTCAGATGGCGCTTTGCATCGTTGAGACGAATAACACTTACACCTTGTGGATGCGCTCGCAATGGATCTTCATCACCATGATAAGAAACGGATACCTGTGGCGTTTTGAAATCCAAAATATGGCGCCAGCTCAGATCAGCAGATGTCCAAGAGAATAACCCTTGTCGCTGCAAGGTAAGCCATAATCGATTGCGGTCATAAATACGATCGACACTACTCAGTTTCTTATAGTCCCATTCGTCGCCTAGCCATTGCCATTGCCGTTGAAATAATGGGTCATTTTGTTGATCAACATAACCTGTATACGCATAAGCCAATGTCAAGCTAGCAGGGAGATTCACTGGCATCCTATAATGCCAAGCCAAATTCGGCACCCCAAAAGTGTGCCGCGTATTGAGATTTGTCCATGATCCATCATGACTCACAAGCTGATGCTTGAACCAGCCCCCCATCTGGAAGTCAAAATTCGGAACCGGTTGATAAGTATAGCCAGCATATTGAATCATGCGCTGGGTCTCAGGATACGCATTGTTTGTCGAATCAGTTGCTAAATTTTCAGACTGTGTCTCAAAGATAAAACCCGATTGCCCATAGGCTGTTTCTAATCGAGGCAAAGTATTGAGTCGCGGCACACCAATTGCATTTGCTAAGGACATAGGTCCCGTGAATTTTTGATATTTCACGACTGATAGCTTAGTGAATAAATGTGCTGTCTGTCGCTTATAAACTAATGAACTGGGCAATGGCATATTTGGGGATGTCCGCCGAAAAAAGCGTGGGGAAAAATACTGCGCATACATCCCATCTCGCATATTCACAAGATCAATATCGAGAGAATCTAAGCCGAAAATCTCATCTAAATGACCTCGATAAATAAAACCATAGCGAAATTCTGGAGATATACGATGAAAACCACTACGAATCATAAACTGGTAGCGATAACGTTTACTTTTAGCCGCTTGATAATATGAACCACTTAAACTATTGGTTAAACCAAACCATGGCGTGAACTCTCTAAAAATAGGAGAACGCATGCGATAGGGTCTACCTACGACAATCGGATCTTGATAATAACTGGCATATTTTGGAGATTGCCATCCGTATGGATCTCGACCCTTTCCGACACCGACTTTCCACTGGCTCATGTAGTAAAATGGAATATCATACCAATAGAAACGAACGTTTTTAAAAGTCGCGACTTGACGATCACCAGACCACTCCAACGACTCTGCAGAAACTGACCACACACGATCATCTAGTGGACATACCGTTGCATGTAAATCTTGTAGTCGGATCTGATCTGGGCCGTTTGCGCGAATCGTATCAGAATAGCCATAAAGTGGCTGCTCATTCTCACCATATAACGCAAACACATTCTCACGCGCCAATGTCTGCTCACTATCCGCTTGATGCAGAATACCAGCCGTCTCAACATGCCATGAGGCTTGTTTCCACACGGTCTGTGTCGGCATACAGATCTTATCGACACCACCATCCTCGCTACGCCATAACCAAGCTTGCTCAGCTGAGAGCGTTTGATCAGCACTGATCAACACAATCTGCCCATCGAGATAGCTCAGCTGACCACCTTGAGGTCGTATGCGCCACTGACTACCCTGAAGCGTCCAGGAAACATCCGCATCTGTAGCGACAGGCATTTGATGTCGCGGGGGATAACAACGATACTGCTTTTGAGAACTTGGCACCCAAAATGCACGAGACACATCTGACCAATTGGTCTGTCTTCCAGATTTTTCAGCATAGTCTATGGACTGACAGAAACTCGGTGGCTGCTTCGCGTAGGGAGTTGCCACTAACAACAATGTTAATAAAACGGCAAACATATCACTCTCTTTTTAAAACCAGAAAAACACATCAGGCACAGAGAAAATCATAAAAACCCAATCTGAACACCCGCTTCATCACACCTACTGGCGCTTATCAATATGCCATTGGTCAATGTGTGTATACAAGCTGATAGCCGCCAAACGAACTGGCTCCGCTTTCACTTTGAGACTATTATCGTTACGGACCGCTGAAAATAAGAATTGCTCTGTGAAGAAACGAATGCCAGAGTTGTAACCCAATTTTTGGTTTGCAGCGAATATCAACCCATAACCCTTACTGTCACCGACAGAGACTGGATCCGAAGCACTCGCAGCATATTTGTTGCTGATACCAACAAGACTAGCCATGTGACTTTGCTTCATCAGCCCCACACCCAGAGTCAACGGGCCAAACTCTGATGCGTCCATAAATGTATAGTCAAGCCCCATATAATAATCATTGATTCGACCCGCTAATTCATCTGCATTGGCATCATCTCCATAATCAAACAGCGTCCGGTAGGATATACTTGCATCGACATACCCAAGAGACATCTTTGAGCCCATTAAAAATGACTGATACGGAGAGCTCGCATTACGCCCGGTCGCTTGGCACATAGACCATGTTGAAGCGTTATTATTATTATCAGGCTGTGTAGATACGACCTGGCACGCGCCTGGCCACGAGGAAGCATATTGGCTCAGCATACTCAACCGTGCCCACAGGGCATCATAGGTATACCGGGCACCCAATTGCACATACTGATCGCTGAACTGATCAGGCGTATTGCTGTACGCTGCCTGCAACAACCAATCTCGATATGGCATCGTATAAGTAATACCGTCGAACACTTCTTGGTTACGATTAATACCCCATAATCGGAGACCTGTCCCATTAGGCTCATTGGCACCTGATTTGATAGCACCTGTGCCATTAGTCACACGCCCCATGAAGGTCTTGTCTGCTTTGTTGTATAAACTCACACCCGAAACTGACTGATAAAACTTATTGTTCACACCGGAACCAAGCGCAAGAAAGTCAGTGGCCATTCGATCAAATGTATCACTGCGGCCAAGGGTCAATATACCAAGCTTATTTGAAACAAGGTGGATCACGTACTGACGCAGGTTGAGCGATAATCCATTCATACTGGGTTGTTGATTCACATCTAGCAAGGTCAAATCCCAATTATCATCAGTGACGTCAGACTGACCATAACCCGCTCCCGAGCCAGCGCCGACAGTAATCACAGGGCGTATCGAGTAGTTGTCATTCAGTGCATACAGCGCCTGTGTCTGCCATAAAAAATCAGACACACCCATAGACAAATAATTATTTTGCCCTTCTGGCATCCCATTGGAAGCGACGCGGGTCGTATACTCAAAGCCAAATTTAGAGTACAAGGTGCCGTCCAAGGGCTCGAGGTAACGATCGATATTTACAGACTGGTCTACGGCCTGATCAGCTGCAGAAGCGGCCTGAGAATCATCATCAGATTCTTGTGGTTGCGCATCGTGCACGGAATCGTTGGCGTCATCAACAAGCACATCATCGGGGTTTGCAACGTCTTGTGCGTACACCTGAGATAAGGTCAAAGCCAAATATAGAAGCGGTGAGATTGGCCAGAGTTTTATAGATTTGACGTGCATATTAGCGCATGGTTAAGTCTTTATATACTTAGTTTATGAGATGACGTCGTTGATGTCAATTCAGTGTATGCTTACATTACAAACGACAGTCAACTGGGTGTATTGTTCGCATCGCGAAAACACGATATAATCCACAGATGAACAACAAAAACAGCAGCACACGGCCGCCGACACCCACGGAGCCAAAAGCACTACTGGCTCAATCATGGGACCTAATACAATGCGGTGTACAGCAACGCAAGCATAGCTACCACGCGGTTTATATGAGCTATATTGCAAACAATACGCCCCGAAGTGCGACATTGGTACCACGGCACCTCGACCGACAACACTTCACACTCAACTGCCACACTGACATTCGATCAGGAAAAATCAAACATCTACGCAAAAATAACCAGGTCTGCCTACTATTCTGGTGTCGAGAACACAAAACGCAACTTCGTTTGAACGGGACAGTTACCATACAGCATGACAACACATTTACCCAAGCCATCTGGGAAAGTTTGCGCCCGATGTCAAGAGTATGCTATGCCGCTGATATTGCACCCAGCACTGAGACAACCACCAGCAACTCAGGCTTCACAACAGCGCAGTGGGAAAACCGTCAAACCCTCTGTAACTCGAGTGATGCCTACCAACACTTCGCAGTATTACAAGTTCACATTGAGATGATAGAGCGTCTTGATTTATGTGTGACTGGCCATCAGAAAATCCGATTTAAAAAATTAACAAGTCCTGAGTCTCAAACCACATGGATACACCAATGGCTAGCGCCCTGAAGATTTGCACATAATACTTGATAGCAGGACGGTAAAGTGATAGTCTACGCAAAAATGATACAGTAAAAAATATGACGCGTTATCTTCTGACTATCCTCGCGCTGACATTGACTGGGTGTAGCGCATTCCAGACTACGGATGATGGAAAATACGGCAATAGTACACAGGGCATACCTGTATCACAGCTGGATGTAGAGAAACTCAAGATCGGTATGCATAAACGCAAAGTGGCTGACATCATTGGACACCCACCCCATATCAATCCATTTGCACCGGACACATGGACATACACATTTACCAAGAACGGACAGCAAGACCCCGATGTGCTCGTACTGACCTTCAAAAACCACAATCTTGTAAAGATTCAACGATCACCGCAATCATAAACAGTAGCGTCCAGAAGCCATTCTTTGAATACACTGGAGATAAGCACACTTGAAACAGATGAGCTATGCCTCGCCAAATCCATAAACTTGCTGTGCACGCTCAACAAACCGATCTACCATGGTATCCGCTACACGATCAAGAATACGGTTAATGACCCGATAGGTCCATCCATCGTGCATGTCGATTGCTAAATCTAACGACACTCGACAGTGACCGTCTTGCATATCTCGAAACAACCACTGTCCCTCCAGCGCTTGCATATCTCCTTGTAATAGAGACAAACCAATACGACCAAACGGCTCCATGGTATTCTGGGTAACGACCGTGTAAGACAGTCCAAAATAACTAAAAACCATCTGGCCATGCACAATATTCCCTTTTGTTGATAGTATCTCTGCAGATACGCAGTAAGGTAAAAATTGGGCGTAAGCGCCCACATCGCTTACCAACGCATACATTTCTTGACATGAATGTGATATAATCGCGTAACGATGAATCGCTTTTTGAACCATCTATCCCCCAACTAGTACAAAGCACCCTGATAAATCATGAAATCCTCACAACCCCAGTACTCTGAAATCTTAAGAAATAAAAAAGCTTATCACGATTTTTCGCTAGAAGACAAGTTTGACGCGGGACTTGTCCTTGAAGGCTGGGAAGTGAAGGCGATTCGGTCACATAAAATCAACCTAGTCGATAGTCACATCATTATCAAAAAGCAGGAATGCTATTTAATCGGCGCACACATTACCCCACTGTCCACAACTGCTAGCTATGTGAATACTGACCCAACACGCACCCGCAAACTCCTTTTACAACGACGAGAAATCAACAAACTTATTGGCGCAGTCAAACAAAAGGGCTACACCATTGTGCCTTGTAGCATCTATCTAAAAGACAACCTAATAAAGTGTCAAATTGCACTTGCGAAAGGAAAAAAACAACACGACAAACGCCAAGCAGACAAAGAAAAATCGTGGCAGCGCGAAAAACAACAATTCATGAAAAAACAAATTAAAGGCGAGTAATCAACATTGTTATCTTGTCAATTACAATGACTTAAATACAGCAACACATAATTAAGCATGATGCCAATTGCACTGTGATTTGAAGTACTCTACACTGAATGTAAGATTTATCCTACATCCGGCACAACATGAGACGCACATTAAATCATAACCCACAAGCTATCCACGACTCGACTGATACAAACAGAGAAGGCGAAGTCGAGCAAGCTATCACATCACCAACGAGCGAGGATATATCACCATCAAGTACACCCAGCCGATTTGAGCGCTTAAAGGAACTCTCAATTGCTGACTATTATGATTTCATGACCAAAGACCCGATGTATGCCGGACCAGGGGATTTACTGTTTTCTGACTTAACAATCAGTGAAGTTTCTCAGCTGACGACACATATGCTCAAGAGAAGCCAAGAAGGTAATGTCGATAGAAAAACAGCGAAAAAAATCACGATAGCGTTTATAAAAGGATTGATCGATAAGGTTATCATTACACTAAGATCAGATAATGGCACCCGCGAAATTGCAGCCGAGATGAACAACCGATCAAATCAGGAGATTACTACTAGGCTGATACACGCCTTGTGTGGTGAATCAGGGGCGATTGTGAGCTTGTGTCAAGATGGCTCATTATCAAGCCGTGTCAGCTCAATCCTTAAACTCGCTAGAGGGAGTCTCTCCGTCTACAAAAATACTCAAAACATCGCACTCGTAAATTATGAGCGCGCACAAGGAGGCGATGGCAGACCTGAGCAATTTTCACAACTGGCAAATAAAATTACGCAAATCCAAAATTTGCTTCGACAGACGAACGAGAGCGACCACTATAACAGCAGGTCACAAAGCAACGCAAAGATTTCAGAACTCCGTTTACTCAGAGCCGCACAGCTACTACAAGTGCATTTGCATAAGATAAGCCGACTAGAATTGCAAGCATCAAATCACACAGAGACACAACTCACCGAACTGAAAGACCGCACCAATAGCATTGTGGAGACCACGGCCAGCCATCTTTGTTTTGACTTCCTTGATGAGCTGATCACCTTTGTAGAAAATCACCTGAATCCTGGAGATAATCAATCTCAAGATAGCGCACAACACCTCATCGGAGGCGTATTGGGCTGTGTACGCCTCATCAAGGATAAAGATCTACTCAACGGACTCGCACAAGCATATCGAATTTGGGATAGCTTTACAAAATCGCAAAACTGTTGGCATTCATACCAAATAGTGTGTGAAGACAAAAAACTGAAAAAGGGAGTCTATGATCTATTTTTTGTACTGAGTCAAATTTGTCAGGTACTCTACAATCAGAGTAATGACAAAAAGACAAACGCCCTAGAGATATTAGCGCGCGACTCAATGCTGTTTTTAGAGGCATTCAGCAGCAAACCAGAACCAAACACACCTTTCTCTCGATGGAATTTTGCAGAGCAGCTCACATTGATCATCGCCATTATCGGTGCTGATTGGCCAATTAAACGTATTCAAGCCATTTCGCAGATATCTGTAAATGAGGCAGGGAAATGGGCAAAATCTGTTGAGAACATCTTGAAGAAAAGCCCAAATACGGACACACACCTTATTCAGTTATTCATAATGATGATAAACACACTTATCAAGACGTTATTACAAAAGCTCCCAGAAAAACTAGAAACCAGCCAAAGCATCACAGAAATTGACCGTGTATTGACAGAAGAGTTCTCCTCTTTGAACAACCTGCTAGCGCAACCAAATAGTGACCATAGATCATCAAATACTCAAATTGATACTACTGTAGTAATCAATTGGTATACCGCATTTCAAATTGTAAGATACATACTCAGTACTGAGCCAAATATTCTAGTCGGTGTAATCGAAGAAGTTAAAAACGCAGTACCCGATGCCAAGTATGTAATCAACCAAATCCTTAAACTACGCGATCAAGGCATATTCTCAGATGACAACCACTCAGACAGCTCGGAACCTAGCGTTTATAAAAGCGCATTGAAGTTTTTCAGCGACGTGGCTAATATCACTGATCTAATCATCATCGCATGCGGAACGTTTGGCCAATTAGTCAGAGTAACATTACATGCATGGGCTAAACCTGCAAACGCACCTCAAAATACCGATGCGGCAGAAACAATTAGCCAACTCATCAACAATGTCACAACCGCAAACCTCATCACAACTGAAGCATCTAAGCAAAATAAACTGTATGCCGGCATCATCGCCGCGGCAAAGACCGCCGCTTATGAGCTTGTCCACCAACCTAATACAGTGAAACTATTATTCTTAAGCGTGCACACATGTATGTCCTTTTTCATATTTGGACTCTGTAACATGATCTCCCTGGCTCATCTACGATTTCATAAAAGAATGTTGGATCCTCTCATTCACGGACTACGGAATATTTTCGAAATCATTTGGGTACTGACTTGTCATCCGATCAGTATTTCACTATCTCTGCTACGCTTTGTCTCGTGTATCGCCAATCACATGACAAGAATTTCATTCGATATCATGAAAAAAATGGATACCAAGTGGCAAGCCACAATTGGCGTCAGCTTATGTTCAGTAGATTGGCTCACGCTTCGCATATTCCCTAACGCCTTTTCACTATTACATTTCGGTCTTTCACAACTGATCATTCAACTACAACCATTATTCAGCACATTACTGAGCCATAGGTTACTCCAAGGGGTAAATGGAACCGCTATCGCGGCCACAGTCAGCGTGATTCTATTATTTGCCCTGTTACTACCGCAGATGAATGCTGAGGGGTTAACCACATCTGTACCAAAAGCACCAGCAGACCCCACACGCTCAAATGAACTGAACAACGAGAAAAAACCAGGAGTGATGGAAAGAATCAGCGGCTGGTGGCGCAGTATGACGGTAACGCCGGCGCTTAGAGTTGATAATACAGTAAGTGGAGCATATTGACGTTCACCCCAAAAATAATAACCGTGGGTACCGAGGCTATACAATAATGACCACTTATGTGTAAAATAGTCTAAGACCTTACTGGGGGAACAAAATAAATATCAACATCATCCTGTTGGCTTACCTCAGAATAAGCGCTGAGTAGAGAGTCTGAAACAGTTGAAACCTTATCACTATCGGCATAATCGCTACTACTTAGCATAGTGGCTGAAACCATGGATGAGAGATCCTGACTGAGAACTGAAGTACGCGCCGACTGTGAGAACGTCTCCACGTGGACCGCCAAATGCTTAAGGTGGGGCTCTAATATACCAATCAGGGCGCTATATGCATAAAAAATTGCACAAGCGACCAATGGGACCATGAGTAAAGGCCATGCCAATGATTGGGTAATCACCAACGCCGCCATTAAAGCAGTGCACAACAACAGCACTTTTTCTTGGCCAAGGTTATAGAGAATCGTAGCAGCGGCAATCATAATGACTTGAAATACAGAGATCACAAATCGCGGTAACTGGAATATGGATCTTGTCACAACATGATAGAGACTACGCCCAAGCCGTCGTGCATTTTTTGGCAGGGCAAATCGATGCTGAACAGAAAATGTGGCCATGGATATTTCCATTGATGATAAGATTATTTCCAGAAACATCAGACACCATCGTAAATGCGCAGAATTTGAAAACACATTTCTATACATCATGTTAGCAAGCAAATGTGAACCATAAATCTGACCTGAACCGAAATAGTCAAACAACAGGGCAATGCAACAAATGGTAGAACGATCTTTTTCCTGAGCAGCTCTTAAATGCTCAGTCGTTGAGGCAACTTGCGGGAATTTTTGTGATGCCTCATCCACGTGATCAAGAAATCGTAAAATTGTCTCTAGAAATTGCGAAGAAGTCTTCAAATAAGAAAAATCATCTTTTTGACCTTGAGCAAATGCACGCAAACGAATAAAGTCGTTGAAGTCGGTTGATGTTCGAAATGATCGCTGGAATGCGCCTAGAATATCATTTGAGAGCGCAGCACAAATCATATCAATAAAATTCATAACAAGTTCTGGGCGCTTAACCGTTTTTTGATTTCCCATTATCTGCTCAATCATAAGCAG
The DNA here is from genome assembly GCA_002308435.1 of Proteobacteria bacterium UBA1278. Lineage (GTDB taxonomy): Bacteria > Pseudomonadota > Gammaproteobacteria > Comchoanobacterales > Comchoanobacteraceae > UBA7916. The sequence goes on from DBUY01000046.1 coordinate 15,794, forward strand.
CTGATCCATGTCCAAACGCACAAATAACTGAGAGCTCAGAAACTCTTTAAAAGCAGGCGTTGATAAACCTGAGATCAGCCCTGCAGAGTGACAAACTGTATTTACCAAATGAAAAATAGCCCATATAAATGAAGGTGACTCATCAATACATTCCTGATCGTCTATGGATGCTAGCTGCGTCAAGGCCTGACGTAAATTCAATCCATCGTGAATCGGCAGATCAACATCCTGAAAGTAATCAGAAAGCTTAATGAAGACCCGTGTAATATCAATCTGAGCGTCATGACCATCAGACCAAGAAACATGCGACATACATTCCCAAACCACGCTCAATATATAGAGGGTTTCATGCACAGGACCACGTGGATTTTGCCCAAGAACAACCACGCGCGCAATATCGCGCAGTAACAACATCAACAAAACACGATCTGATCGCGTTGTATTTAAAAAACTAAAAACACGCTCATGATATAAAAGCGGGTAAGCGTCCAGAAAATCACTACGCAATATCTGCTGAATACGATTCTCTATCCAGTACGGCGACGGCTGGTGCAAACAAAACAAATCGAAGCACTTCACGACGCGATCGCGAAGACGGTCGTTATTGGCTAAATGATGCATCATTCGCTGGGTAAATTGTACCAGACGCACGTCATCTAAAAAGTCTCGTTTAAACGATCCTCGGTATACAAGAGGAATAAAATCTGGCCGCTCTGATAAAACTGCAATTCCACGATCTAATAAACGATATTTCTGAGTCGGTGTGTACGGAGACCGCGCATAATTTAATGTGTCAAAACAATCGATCAACCCCCAAAAAAATCGACCATCAAGCGCATTGAGTGCAATTTGCCCCATTTCGAGTGTCGACAAGGTGACTTGCGGGACCTGCGAGACATCAGAACCAGCATGTGGACGTGGTCTAAAAACGAGCTGGTAGAGCTTACTTGAAGAAATTTCGCGCGGTAAAATACCAGCAGCATGAACAACAACGGCAGAAAAGCGCCACATATGATCTGGGATCACCTTATGCATCTCAGCAAGATGACCGATGCCCACTTGATAATACCAACACTCGAATAGTTGGATCGACAAACGATAGATTCCAATAATTGAACGAACTGTCTCATCAAGTGACTCAAATAATGGACTGTCCACTTCACGTAATGGCTTCAATCCCAAGAATCTGAGCGATTCCTCATACATAACCGGAAGCATATTCGCAAGTAACGCAAAATAAGCAATATACTCCAACAGCATGACATGATTATGATCAGCGACATATTCTGACATCCAGGCAATAAACGCATACAGACTCATCGTTGCAAATAAGTATCGACGTGTTAATAATTCAACGACATTTCCCATAGGACAACTTGGAATATCCGTCAATCGATAATAACCTGAACGCAACGTACGCACACAACGGTCGTGGTAGCGCCAGATAAATGGTAAAGCCACGCCATAATACAAAAGCGCACCCGCAGTCTGATCTGGATAATTCATGATATTAGGCGACAGCACACCTGGCGCCAGGGTACGACATGATAATGCGATAACCCACAAACCTACGATACGCGTCAAAAAGTAACGCAGATCATTCGGTTTGTGATATCCATGGTTATGCGCCACCCACCGAGATAATGTGCAATCCTCAGGTTTTGGACGCGCCAATAACCAGCTGATCATCTCATCCGATAAACCAGACAACACCTCTACTTCATCAGCACTCAACAGCCGGTACTGATGATACTCAAGCTTAGCTTTCAAGAGCACTGCGTCAGTGACTAAATAGCCTTGTGTTGCAACAACATCTTGATCAGGAGTAACCTCAGGCATGCAAAAGATCAAGTGGGAGAATTCAATAAAATTACCATGGCAACCGCTAGTATGCAATAATCGGCACACAGAACCGGTCTACGCAAAAATTAAATTCGGGTTAATATTGATTTATATCTGCATTCACCTCAAAATGAGATTCCATTCAGCAGTAATTACATGGCATTTCACAGCAAATACTCAACAAACCTATTCACAGCGCTTATTAGCGTTGAAATTGCCGCTATCTTATTTATTGGTTTTTCGTTAAGAGAATATATTTACCCGGCCACGTTTGCTGTCATTCTTGTTTATGTTTCTCTACCTGCAATTGAATTTCTTGAGCAAAAATGTCGTCTTCCCAGAGTCATTGCCGTTGGGCTGATTTTCATCTTTCAACTCCTCATACTCACCACAATTACAGTCCGAGGATTACCTATCCTCTTTAGAGAAATATCTAGTCTATTAAAAACCCTCCCGAGCAGCGCACGAAATGTACTCGATGGCATTAATCAACTATCTGAACAATACGGTCTTGGCCTCTCTATGGCCAATGGAGCACTGGAGCAAAAAGTATCTAATTTCTTCCGTAATCTCGCTCAACTTGACGTCCAAGCACTGCAACGTACTGTTGCCTTTGCTCAAGGTACCGCAAATCAACTCATCAACTATGTCTCTTGGTTTGTGAACATTCTACTGGTACCCATCCTATATTTCTTTCTGGGCTTTCATTGTGATCAAATCATCGCTGGCATAGAACGCTACACGCCCACCCGCTATCGCGAAAAATTAAGTCATCTTTTGCAAGAATTGAATACCATACTGTCCTGCTTTTTACGAGGACAACTGATGCTCATATTATCATTGGGCACTTGCTACATCATTGCGTTCAATGCCATTGGGGTGCCGAATGCAACCACACTCGGTGTCGTTACCGGCATATTGAGTTTTATTCCATTTATTGGGTCACTCACGGGCATGACAATAGCCACCTTGAGTCTTTATGCTACTAAAGCATCAGTCGTTGCTTTTGCTACTCTTGGCGCAGCCTATTTACTTATCGGCACGCTTGAATCTATCATCTTCATCCCCTACTTTATCGGTAATAGCTTGGGCATGTCGACATTCACCAGCCTAATTGTACTCATTATCGCCACTAAAGAAATCGGGGCAATCGGGTTGATACTCGGCATACCAATCGCAGCCATCCTAAAACATCTCTTTCTCTCATTTGCTGACCTATGTCGTGCGGAGAAAGTCATCTAAATACATTCTATCCACACACACGACTCAGCCCGGCGGCCAACCAAGCGACCGCCCACCGATAATGTGGAGGTGCAAGTGAAACACTGTCTGACATGCACCTGCTCCACTATTGACAACCAACCTAAATGCATCCTCTATTCCCAGTAATTTTGTGATAGCAGGAACTTTACCCATCAGCTTGCCGAGCAAAGGCTGATCTGCTTCATCGACATCAGCCAAGCGAGGAATACAGCGTTTTGGAATGAGTAACACATGTACAGGGGCAACTGGCTGGATATCACGAAAACATAGACAATCATCGTCTTCGAAAACAATATCAGCCGGTATCTCTTTACGAATTATTTTGGAAAAAAGTGTTTCCTCATGATTATCAGCCACAGTCACCTCCTAGTTTTTCAGAGTTGCTAACTCATCATCTGTCAAATGACGTGCTTCATCGACTAACATCACCGGCACACCCTCTCGAACTGGATAAGCTAGACGACTCGCAATGCACCATAGTTCACTCTTTGACTCAATCCAACGCAACTGACCACCAGTTTGCGGACACACTAAAATTCCCAATAAACGCTTATCAACCATCTAGACTTCTCGTTGACATTGATGCCACGAGCGTATACATTGAACCTAAACTTATCATATGTTGATATGCCTGACAACACACCGCAACCAGAGCAGCTCTTACGCGAATACCAAGTCAAATTCCCGGACGAAAGCGCAACAATACAAGCCACCAGACACTTTCTGAAAACCATCAAAGAAAACTCAACGACACACGATCAAATAATGGCATCTGCATGGATATTTAATCCCCATACTGGCAAAGTATTACTCAGAAAAAGTAAAAACGGACTGTACACAGTCGTCCAAGAGGCCATTAACCACCAACAACATGATATTCAACAAGCAACCCTGAATGTCGTCGCAAAAAAATCTCAGTTAAAGCACCTACAGCTTTATGCAAACGAGCTTTTTCATTTACACATCGCCCTCTCTACATCAGCATCACCGGCAGAGCAGAAATTTTACTATTATGATTTCTGCTTTCTTTTGTATACACACGAATCAACGGAGCAAAAGGTGGACAATCAGTCCACTGAATGGGTATCCCCAAGTCAAATAAAGAATGATGATGCCTACCGCTCAGTTTATGCAGTAGCAAAAAAATGGCAGTTATTCTGCTACGAAAAAGCACCGATTGCTTAATCAACAGATACGATAAAACGATAAAAGGCCGCATAGCGACCCTTTATCCAAGCATATTACCGCTACTGAGTGTCTACTGATGCAGTACTATCAGTTGAGTCTGATGCAGCAGGCGCTGGTGCAACAGGTGTGACAGACGATGTATCCATTGACGAAGCGTCTGTTGTCGGGGCTGGTGCA
>DBUY01000046.1:20578-47444 GCA_002308435.1 Proteobacteria bacterium UBA1278
CGGGGCTGGTGCAACGGATGTGCTAGACGGCACGACCGGCGTTGTCGCATCAGTTGACGTCACCGGGGCAGCTGGTTTCGGTGTGGACGAGTCAGTTGAAGCTGGTGCAACATCTGATTGATCTGCAACCTGGTCTACTACAGACACCACAGCACTACCTGCATCTTGTCCCATTGTGGCAATGTCGCTATCGCCTCGTGAACCATTGATATAGTACACAACTGCGACGACAATGATGACCACAATCAGTAAGTGTGAAATTTTCATAACATCTCCAAAATTTCTATTCCAATGCTTGCTATATAGCCCATGATCAACAATACGTCATAAATTATTGCTTTTTGATAATGTTTTTAAGAATGGAGGCGGCGGGATTCGAACCCGCGTCCGCTCATGCTAGTCCATCAGGTACTACATGTTTAGCCGCGTCAAAATCCTGTCAAGCACCAGACGGGCACAGCAACTTGACCGTTGCTCATTAAATTTAACTACAACGATCTGAGCACATCGATCGTAGCGATCTTGCGTCAATGACCGCAGCATTGCTCGCACAAGCACAAGCAGACTGCGGGATAATTAGGCCGCTAGGGCGAAATCATCTGCAAATTCGCTGTTGACTGGGCCAGCAGCGAATTTTCTGCGAATTGAATTTGCAGTTATATTTAATTACTAAGTTGATAACGGGCTTACCTGACTGCCCGACATGCACATCCGGCTTCGTCAATCACGTCAAAACCAAAAGCGCCCCCATTTTTATATTATAGCAGATATGCGCTATTGGTGTCCATTCAGTTACTGACATCGTAGGCTAGATATGAAATCCGACCCATTTATGCTTTTTTACGCCGTGGTTTAGCTGGTGACGATGTTTGTTCTGATGAACGGTGTTGTTTTGAAACGGGGTTATTTAGTAGCACCGTATTTGGAATAAGCACAATCCCTTCTTCCGTGACAATATGAGTATAGCGCAAATCAATATCAACAATACGGCCCGAGTAGCTCAAAACACCAATAAAATCATTCTCCCGAAACGGACGATACAGTAAAATCATGACCCCTGCCAACAAGTTTGCTAGGGCGTCTTTCATCGCAAAACCAACTGCAAAACCGGTTAAACCAAAGCCAGCTACTAGGCCTGTAACATCGACACCAATCGTCCCGAGCGCTGTTATCACGCCGAGAAAAAGAATGATAACTCTGAGCATCTTGACCAACAACCGGATAATATCTGCCGCTATTCTCCGTTTTAATGCCCTCTGCAGTAAGGGCTCAAAAAATCGATAAAGTACATAAGTACCCAGCAAGATAAGCTCAGCTGGAAACAGAAATATCTGAAGCTTCCAGAGAACATTAAAGACAGGGGCAACGAGCTGTAAATAAAAACTTTCGAACATCACATATCCTATACCAATCTCATATTACAGGATCTCACAGCATGATTCAATTATACGGTACTGGGACTAGGCATCGATGATGGCAGGTTGACCCACACGCGATTTAAGCGTGAAAACACATCCAAGTCCTCGTCACGGCTGATGGTATGATCAAGATCAACTAAGTGAAGTGGCTGATCTTGCCATGAGCAGGCATAGACAGCTTTCGTCCGTTGCCCAGTCACTGGGTCAATTTGCCATTGCAAACATTTCGCACAAATCCCTTTCAAACCACATTGCATAGCGCCACCAACATACCCAATCAGCTCTGGCAATGCGTTGTATTTAACCCGATTATCAACATGACAAAATCGATGATATTGACGATACCAATCACGCACATGCACAGAAGCCCCATGAAAAACAATAGCGGAATAGTTCGACAAGTTTTTCGCTATTTGCGTTCTAAATAGCGTATCATTATCTGGCATCCACTGGACATCAGTAATCGGCAAGCTCCGTACCAACTCAGCCGCTAATTGACTATGCTGCACATAATAATCCACACCTACTGAAATTGACGCATAGTGACGTCGATATAACAAAGAAGAACCAAGTCTGGAATCATCAGCAATCAATAACACACGTTTAGTCATTTTCTGACTTGAGATTCCTACACCAGTTGGTCCCATGCAACCAATAATCTGTCCAACAGAAACCGATGCTAATTCCTGCTTAGCCAATGACCTGTGATCGAAAAGAAAAGAAATCGTTTGCTCCTGTGGATCATAATCGCTAGGCTGTAAGCATACCGAGTCACTTGACTGCATCCCTGAATCGGCATATCCAAGACGCAGCCGATATAGCGTCCCCGGCAGGACACGCTGGGATAACCAGGGCGCATGTAATACGAGCCACGTCATAGTCGGGGTAACTGCGGTGACTGAGTGCACACGGACCTGAAAATCTCGTAACTGTGGCAACCTATCCAGTTGCGATGGTCCGCGTTGGGACAGTGCATTAATATGCTGCATAATCGAAGGTATTGCAGCACGACTACTTGCCAGTGCTTTGACTACACTACCGTGATATGTGGGATGCAGGTCCCCCACCAATGAGACTCTCTGCTCCCCGCGCGCATAAGTGGTAAAGAACGCCTGCGAACTATCCTGGACATCAATCAATGCCATACCATCCTCTGCAATTCCCTGACGAGCATAGAACACACCAGATCGCTCAAAATGCCCACGATGCTCATACTCAAAAGCAGTATTTGGCTGCGATCCTGTTGCTACCAGAACATGCCGTGCAGGCAAAGTAACTTGTTGGTATGGAGCGGTTAAGCGCAATTCCTCCGGTAATTTATCCTCAGTACACAATAATCCAGGTCGAGCAGCCAATGGTTGAAAAGACACCGAGTCATCAACGACATCATCAAGTACCCAAACATCATCTAACCAAGATGACCCCGACACATTTGAAGACAACTTAAATACCATCCCAGAAACTAGATTAGCACGGCAACACACGCGCCCGGTCAGTGACCGACCGACTATTTTCAAATCATATACGCGACGATCTACCCAGTTTACACCACCAAATAACCACGGCTGCAGACAAGCTAATTCGCACACTGAGCCATGTGTATCCATATTCGCACGTACCACATCAGTCTGTGCATGAAATATAATGCCTGCATCCAGTGCTGATTGTAACTCTTGATGATTTTTTCGGTAGGCTGGCGAAGCCGTTAATTGACTACGATAAACAAGATGAACACCACCCCATTCTGACAAAAGCGCTCGATAACACGGGCTTATACCCCGGCGATTGGCTTCCTGCTTCAGCCGTCTGAGTTGGCCGCCATGGGAAGCCCACTGCTGTAACTGAGTCCACTCATGAGCTGAGAAAGCGGCTTTGACCTGTGATTGGCTCGTCATCCCAATAGCACGCGATAATCGCAGATTCACAGTTTGAACCAGTTGAAGATAGTATGTCTGAGCTTCTGTTGCGGCATCCACCGCTGTTAACCCAGCGCCAATAACAACACAGGGTAGCGCCATCTCTGTACCCAGTGGATAAGCCGGGTTGTAGGCACCCGTTGAATGAAGCATCATTAAAAAATCGCTCGCTTGATTCATCCCATTGCAAAGACTATTCGGAATATTCAATGCTTTCGGCAATCCAGCACCAAGTGCAAGTACAAGATGATCAAACCCCAGTCTCCAAGCATCATCAACCGTTACTGTACCCCCGAAGCGCACATCACCGACCAGAGCGCAATCTGCCCTTCTCAACAAACTTAAATAAACCAGATTGAGTAAATTCTTATCCCATCTGACCGTAATTCCGTATTCGCAAACACCGCCAAACCCCAGCGGCTTTCGGGTAGAGAGATCTTCACAAATATCTGAATAGTCAGCAATCGGCTGCATCGGATCACCGAAGGGCCACGCAGATAAATGCGCACCATCCATTCCGGTAACAGCACAACCACGCATCCATAAATGATGCAACATACTGAATCCACTTGGACCAAGCCCCATAACCAGCACACGACGTTGATTCGACATTTGAGGCAACGCCTCTTCACGACGTAACGGGTGCCATTTCATGAGCAGATCGACAATTTCAACCCCCCACCGTAGCGAAAGAACATCTTGCAACACCCTAGATTCGACTTGTGGCGTGTCTACTGGATCTTGTTTCTGAAAAATACAGGACTTCATACAATCATTACAGATGCGATGGCCTGTAACCGCGCAAAAGGGATTATCAATCATGACAGCAATCAATGCACTGATATGCTGATGACGTCGTTTAAACCAGTGCATCTGAGAGATTTTTTCATCCAAAGGGCAACCCGATAACACCTCACCAGAGGAATCCTCCCGAAAACCTTGACTCGGATCACCCTTTTTTTGGAGAAATCCAGTTCGGCAATAATCGACCGAACGATCATGACAATAACGACAGTAGTCAACATGGATCATCGATTGGTCCCGATCCCAATAGGTTGGCGTGAGGGTGAATTGATCACGAGAAATCAGGTGCTGATTTGCCGATTCGAATCGAGTAAAGTCAGCATTTTTTGTCACCGAAACACGCCAATCAGTCACTTTACTGGGTTGCCAAAATACAGGCCACTGGCGAAACTGTACCGCCTCATCACAATGATAAACACCAGTACACCAGTCAACTAAACGCGCAGTCGCATCATCGTTGGCGCTGAGCCCCAAGCCGAAGTCAACCAACTGCTCCTGAGTCATTTCATCAGGCGCACAACCAATTGACGCTGCAATCCATTGGGTCGTCAACGACCATGATGCTACATCTATAGTTGGCACCGTACTCGCAGCTTTGGCAGAGACAAACTGTGATCGAAATGTGCACAATCGTGCGGACAACACGTCATCATCAGAAAACGATCTTGCCTCGTTTAACCCAAACAAGTCTGAAATAAAAGCGGCTAAGTGGGGCGTTATCGCCATGATCAAGGCATCATACTCTGTAGATGAGACAGAATCAGGCACATTGTTAAACATCTTGAGTGCATCATAATCAGATTGATCACGCGATTTTAAGAAACGCCTGAAATGCCCATCAACAACGGCAAGACCGTCGCGGCTAAGCAGTTGTTCAAATGTGAGATCAAATCCAAGTTGCATGAGCGATGGTTAACTGAATGATTGGCGCGACACTTTATTATTAAATACAATCACGATATACTAAAATAATATCATATTCTTGAAAAAAAAACCATGCTACAGCAAATCACCCGACTGTATAAGTTATGGAAAAACCAGAAAAAACACTACCAAAGTCCTGTGCAACGCCTACTGGATCAATGGGACAAAAATCATGACCTAAGCCCATCTCAACGCCAAGAAGCACGCGCTGCACGATATATTGCAACCCTGCGCGACCACGCTCAAAAACCTAAGAAACGCACTGACAACTGGCTTGATCAAGACGATATTCAATAGTACACTGAGTCTCATTACAGCACCCCATAAATAGTAACGGACAATATGATTGAGAGAACCCTGGACAAGACAGAAAACCCAGAAGACTTACGATCAACACAATTACGACCCAAAAAACTCAGCGACTATATTGGACAAAAAAAAGTCATTGATCCTCTAGCGGTATTCATATCAGCAGCAAAACAACGACATGAGAGCCTTGATCACGTCCTTTTGTTTGGCCCACCAGGACTCGGTAAAACAACACTAGCACAAATTATTGCCAATGAGATGCAGAGTCATATCAAGCAAACTTCTGGCCCCATTCTAACCAAAGCCGGTGATCTCGCCGCAATTCTAACTAACTTAGAAGCTAACGACATCCTCTTCATTGATGAAATCCATCGACTTGCACCCAATATCGAAGAGATACTTTATCCAGCAATGGAAGATTATCAAATTGATATTCTGATTGGCGAGGGGCCCAGCGCACGCTCAATCAAGCTCGACCTCCCAAAATTCACGCTCGTTGGCGCGACCACACGCGCAGGCACACTGACCTCGCCACTACGCGACCGTTTTGGGATTATACAACGCCTCGAGTATTATCCCGAGGAAGATCTTGCAACCATCATCTCTCGCTCTGCTCGCATTTTAGACATACAGATCGAAACTGATGCCGCCAGGCTATTAGGTAGCCGCTCTCGCGGTACGCCCAGACTTGCGAATCGATTACTGAGAAGAATTCGTGATTACGCTCAGTCAAATGGCGATACAAGTGTCACGGCAACGACCATACACCAAGCCTTAACCCTGATGGACATTGACCAACATGGGTTTGATCATCTTGACCGAAAGTACCTCCAAACGCTGACAGAGCAATTTGACAGTGGCCCGGTGGGCGTAGACGCCCTTGCAAGCTCAATGGGAGAAGAGCGATCCACAATCGAAGATATTCTAGAGCCATTTCTTCTACAACAAGGCTATATTCAACGCACAGCACGTGGTCGTATCGCTAGTCCAAAACTAAAACAGACGCTCCATATTAAAGACTAATCAATCAGTTGTCATGATTGCTCAGTAGCTCATTACATATGCTTAACCTAAGCTCTAATCTGTATTGGGACAGTCGGTAGAGGGCTCATCGTCAACCATAGTAGACGGAGACGGCCTTGCAAGCTCAGTAGGAGAAGAGCGACCCACAAGCGAAGTTATTCTAGAGTCCTTTCTTCTCCAACAAAGCAATATTCAACGCACAATACGCGGTCGTATCGCCAACCAAAAAATCAAAAAACCAAATTAAAGACGAATCAATTACTTGCCATAGCTACCCAGTAGCGCATTACGCACGCTCAACCCAAACTCTAATCTGTGTTGGGACAGCTGGTAGTGGTCGCATCATCAACCATAGATTGCATAGTTGGAGTCGTTGATGGCTGCACGCTAGAAATATCAGGTGAGCCATCACTCGAGGTGTAATCAGAGGAGGTTCCTGTAGAAGGCACTGAATTAACCTGGAGAAACGATGTTGTATTGGCATCGTGGTTTGCGTATTGCTGTGGAAAGGCTTTTTGCAGTGTATGACCATTCGCCATTTGTTGCGAGATCATAGCTGCTTTGAACACAAGATTCAACTCACGTATTTTACTTTTTAGATGCCCCATGTACAAACGCTTTGCTAGCTCGAATGCTTCATCACGCAGCGTATCTAGGGAATTCCACTGAGTCATACTTCTAGCATACTGAATCACCATCTTTTCAAGAGTAGACTGGAATGCTTGGTAATCAGAATCACTCGATGGCGTTGATTGTGACGTCGTAGTGGACTGAGATGAGGTAGTGCTCGAGGTGCCCGAGGATGAGGATGTCGTTGTTGAAGGAGGATTTGAAATAATCTCTGCTAACAACGAGTTCACTGGATCTGTTCTCCAGGTTGATGAAATCAACAACTGATTAGACTCAGATAAGGTACAAGAGAACGTTTGTGCGCTCGTCTGCGCATTGGTCTGTGCGCTGGTTTGCACATTTTGGTTCTGCGAAAGACTCCATGCAGATTGGGTGGACACCGCATAATATTCGTAAACATAGGCAATCATCATACGAATCATGACCAGTTTTTGCATATTCTGATTATAACTTTTTAACTGGTCTCTCAGCATCGGAGTGACTTCTTTCTGGTTTTCTTGTATCTGATCAAGTAAACGCGCAATATTGAATATTGGTTGGGTCTGCCCAGAGCCCTCTGGGATCAATGTACCCGAAATCTGACCACCACCACTAGATTGATAGCGCGCACCAAGACTAAAACGACCAAATTTCAGAAAAATAGCTTGCCGCGAGGGGTCTATGGTACCACCATCATACTCTACAGTAGTGAGTGGAGGCGTTGGTAGAGTGAAGCCAACTAGTGGAGACGCCAGAGACGGCATACCAACCACATCAAAAATAATATTTTCCTGAAAACTCAGCAACGGACTCACGCCAAAATTATCAGGCACTGACAAGGTATTATTTAAGCCGCTGTAACGACAAGACTCGCCTGGGTCTAGTTGTTTTGGCACATAGTTATTCAGAAAAAAGTAAAGAAGATAGCTCGCATCTGGCAAAATCGTTTGCTGTGTATCCGCCTCTTGGGCTAATGGCTCGACTACATTAACAGAGGCTCGCGCAGCCTGTGCTTGGATAATTAAATCAAATCGGTGTAGCACAATAATCAAAGCCTGCATGATTGATCGAGTTGGGTCTACTGCCAATCGTGCTTGCGTTGACGCACTGTTAATATAACCATCTATCAAACGAACCACATTGATTGCATCCATATTGACATTAGCCGTTGACGAAGACGAATCATCTAACAAATAAGCGTACAGCATAGAAGTGATACCCTGCGTCTGCGTGGGCACCTTCTGACCGCTATCTAGTAACAGCTGCTTACACTCTGGGTTATCCGTGAAGGTACTCCAGTGAAAAAAATTATACCAGTTCCCACCATTTGACAATAATTTTTCCATATTACCAACTAAGCAGCTGACTCCACGCTTATGCTCGATATAGCTCGTTGAAGTCAAAACAGTTGAAGGAATTGTTGCCTCAAATGAGCTACTTTGAATACGATCCAAGATCTGCCTCAACGAGCCCACCATCGGTTTCATACCATTCCACGGTTGATCCACATAAGTGGCGCGCATAGTACAACTGCTATTCGTAATATCCTTATAGGTAACAGGGCCACTTGTGGTCTGACTCACTTGGACTTTACAGGGTAAGGCCTGATTCGGTAAAAAGGATCCAGCACAACTAATCAGCCCCATTAGTGAAAAACGAATATTATTCTGCACAGCACCAATCACATCATAATCACTTCCATCGGATAGCTGCTCAAGACCGTATTGACTGGCAATCGTAGCATATTGACGTGAGACAGTGTTAGCTGGCGTGTTGGTGAGTATCCCTTGTAACCCCTCAGGGACGGTTGGTGGTACATAACGAATAGTCTGCACCGTATCATCGCTGGAAAAAGTCGCTGAATCAGGCTGATCTGATTGGTACTGGGCAAATAACGATTGGCTTGAGCCCATCAGGCCACGAGCAATTTCATATGTGAAATACGTATCATCAGGAAAACTGGGCGACACATACCCCTGAAAAAAACGACCAGCTAAATAACCACCTCGCGTAGTCCGTAGCAGTTTGCTGTATTGGCCCATTTGAAATAAATTATAGCCATCATAATAGTTATAAGTGAGATTACTGGGATCACGGTCTATCAGAGCATTCCGCACATAAGTCACGAAACTCTCTGGATCTCCGTTGCTATCAACTGCGTCATCCGGTAGCAACAGTTGATACAGAAACGCTTGACTGGAAAACCGATACTGCGCATTACTATCTGCGTAAATACCATTTGGCCAACATATCGCAACGACATTGACAAGAAAAAACAGCGAACGGCTCAACATATTCACCACCTAGAATTAGCCAGTTGTCGATGACGAGGCCGATGTGTTGGTTGGCTTTGTTCCCTTAACATAGTTTTCCACTAAAGCGTCTAGCATTGCTGATTGAGATTTGAGTGCACCAGTCATGCTTTGTGCTTGCATCAACGGTACTAGCGTTCCTGTTAGCCCAAGCTCCTCATGCTGTTTGTAGGCAGCGTAATTCTGAAGAGAAAGCTGTGCCTCAAGTAATGCAATTTCCTTTGACACTTCAGATGATGACGACGTAAAGAGATTATCCATCCATGATGCCTCTGGCACTGACCCACTTGATGCACTATCCGAAGACGATACTGTTCCAGCAGCAGCAAATTTCACATTAGGATTTAGTCGCCATGTTGCCGCATAATTATCTAGCTGTGCAGGGGTCAGTTGACATGTTGTACCATTACCAGTGATCGTTATTTGTAAAAATCGGCGGGCATATGCGCTCACCAACGGCGTAATTGCAGCTGTTTTACTTTTCAGGAAGCTATCCATTTGCCCTGTGAATAGATTATTTGCAGTCACCATTGCACTGACCACGCCTGATTGAGCGGAAGAAATAGAGCTGACATCCTGTGAAATTTGCGGAGCGGTGGTTCCCGTTGAAGAACTAGGTGATGTCATCACAGTCCCAGTTGAATCAAGCGCGACCACTTGCCCGTTGATTGCAACTGCAGCCGATGCGCCTGGTGGTTTTGGTAGTGTAACGATCGGCAGAACAGTACGAATCGGATAATTAGCTGCGACCTGTTCAATCAATAATCTCGCTAATTTGGCTTGATCAGAGGCATCTGTCGGCGCATTAACTGCCACACTATAGCTCCCAGATTTGACCAAATCGATGCAATCAGAACTGATCGGTGGGGTAAGATCCACTGGCGTCGACACAACTCCGTTGGTTGCAGTTGTCGTAGTCGTTGAGGGAGAAACAGCGTATGAATCAGGACCAATCAATGTTGCAAGACTACCAAAATACGCCATTGATGGATTTTCTTGGGTCGCCTTTGCCTGGTACGCATCAAAAATCATCCGCACCATTAACCGCCGCACATACTTGATGATATCGCTGTTTGGCGTTTGAGTATCCGCCATCAGATCCTGCGCATAACTACTTGCGTCCGCTGGTGTGTCAGGCGCACCCCCCGGAAAATAGTTACCAACCGCACTATTGTAGTCCTGACAGCTCTGCAAGATAGAGTCAACCATCCCTTGATACTGCTGGGGTATAGAGCCACTATCTAGGCCATTACACAATGCTTGCAATGACAAAACCGAACTCTGGGTCGTATTCCACCCATTCCATCCCTCATACTGTGACTGATAATACGCTCCGCTACATCCGCCAGAAAAACCGCTTGGGTAAATTGATGAATCATAACTTGGACCAGTTGAAGCGCCAGAGCTTGCAGATGATGCTTGACCCCCGGAACTCGCTGCAGTGCTCGATGCAGAACTGCTTGAGGTTTGTGCTGCATAACTACTGGAGCAACTCGACACGAGCGCTTGGGTATATTGAGCTTGTTTCATGAGATTACAAAGTGTAAGCGGAACCCCAGCATCAGATGCAGTTGTGCTATCACACGTCGCAACGACATATGAGCCAGCAGTAGCACTTTGACCACCAGCAGAACTGACCTGAACAAATGGGAAAATAAGCTGATTGTATATCGCAATTGTCTGTTGCGATGGATCTTGAACATTCGGCAAGACATCCGATACAGACAAAGAATCAGAAGCGTTTTGATTACCCGCGCCTGACAAAATCAATGACACAAAGTTCGTCATCTGATCTGATTTTGCCTGAGTCATGGTATTACTGTGTCCAGCAGACTGAAACAAGGCAACCGTCTGGTCAACAAAAGCAGACGCTGGAACGTCATTATTATGACTAAATACAAACTTAAGCTGTTCAACCAGATTGTCAAAACCCTTTTCAGTCACATCAGGATCTAGCAGCAAAGACTCCATTTGTGTTTCAGAGATCGCATTTTGAAGCCAGTTCTGATTATTCGTATTCATCGCCGCCTGATTCAGCGCCAACGTATTCTGGTTTAACATGATAGCCGACTGATTTTTACTGAGCGTGACTTGGTTTGCATGGGTCTCACTATTATCTGTATTTATCGGTGTGGTCGCATTTTGATTTGGAACAGCCGGCGTAACTGATTGTACCGCATAGCCAGAGACGGGGTGACACAGTGCTGTCAACACACAAATCCAGGTCGTTAAAAGTTGGTTGTTATCTCGCCTCATGGTCAATTTCATGCCCTCAATAAATTCGATACAGCGCGTCGTCCCCAATGGTTGACGGGGCTGAGTCAAGCGCTACATCCGATGCTAACATACCCTGAGATGGTAAGACATATCCGCTGTCTCCGGCATCACTAGAAAGAACACCGACAGAACCTGCATTGACAAGACCAGCATCAGTGAGTGGGTTAACCGACGCACCAGAGACCAGGGATGGCTCTTGTTTGTCAGTTTTTGCCTTCATTTTTAAGTCTGCCTGTTTCTTGGCACGCTCGTGCGCTGCGTGCTCCCGTGGCCCAGTCTTACGGTTATTTGGCAACCTCAGCTTGGCTTTCTTACCTGACTTAGACGGTTTCTCAGGATCAATTGCGTTAGCGATCCGCCGACCAGCATTTGAAGCATTGGCATTTGCCGATGGCTGACTACTAGCACCACCTTTAATCTTGTGCGCAGACTTTTCACAAGCTAAACGTTCGAGACCAGATAAATTTTCGCAACGCGCAAAAGCACCGGTCGTGAGTAACATCAACAATCCAAACACAAACAAACGCCAACTCATACTACTCTCCTAATGCCGATACAACGAGCTCTAAGCGCTCGTTCGCTAGAACACGCGGTAACAAACGAAACCGCTCAAATATAATATTTCTTGATAAAAATAATTGCGCTGCGACATTATCACGCTTCGATTTCTCAGCCGCCGCAATGACACGTGAAGCAGCACCAGGCGTCACTTCGTCTAGTGCTTGTAAAATTCTCAAATAGCGGCTCGTCTTCGTGTAAGCAAGGACATCTAATAGCGCCTCTCGCTCCTTGATATCGTCACCCGGACGCATCAAAGACAAAGCATCGCCGAGACGCGACATACTTTGTTCATAATCGGCTTGCCCATCGTAATAGTTACGCTCAATCGTCTCTAATAGAACAATGACACGATACACGGCTTCGTCTTGAAAACCTGACCAGTACTCGTGTGATGCGGCTAAGCTGATATCTGCCAAAGATTCGATCCAAAATATACACTTTGATTATGACGGATGGGTTATCAAAACACAATGGCAACTAGACTGAAAATTCAGATTAACATGACAGAATAAAATCCATATATCCTTGCAAAACAGTACTATAATTATGTCAATCAATGAATGAGGTAGCAAATGCAGCCGCAACAAGAACCCACACAATCAATTGATGTGTGGCAGAGATCAATACAACAAGCAATTAATCTCACTAACCACCAGCTAACAGCGCATACCGAACGCTATATTGCAAACATCCTCAATCAATACATGCGCGACCAGGCACTGACCGATACACCCATTGATATCGCATGGGTTGAGCCGGTATATACCCCAAAAGAAGCCATCATTAAACACCAGCACATAGGCAACAGGTGTCTAATAATATGTAGTTTCTTTCCAAATCAAGCCGATCATTATAATACCACTCTCACACACTATCTTCAGGTTGGACAATCCGCTTATCATTTTGTCGCCAATCAAAAGAAACCATCCACCATCGAGTTTGAGCTATTCAGTGAGCTCAGTGAACAATTCATTGTGATCACCAGTATTCTAAAACATATCAAAATTGACCCTATCCTAAACAAATAAAAACAGGAAAACCATTGATAGCACGCGCTATTCTCAGATAAAAAAAGGTGATATAATAAAAACAATATCCCACACCAATCAACAGCATGAACCCAAACGATATCCAAAGACAAATCGAAAACGGACTACCCAATGCCTCTGTCCGAGTGGACAGCAATGATAATATTCATTTCGTCGCCACCATCATCAGCGATGAGTTCACAGGCCTTTCACGTTTAGCACAACATCGCCTTATCTATAGTATTCTCGCTGAGGACCTCAAAGAGAATATACATGCCCTACAACTAATCACGAAAACACCAGAGGAAAATAAATGAGTACAGACACCCAAACACAGATACAAACACTCATCAACACCCACCCTGTAATTCTCTTCATGAAAGGAACTGAGGATTTCCCACAATGTGGTTTTTCATATCAAGTTGTCGATATCCTGCAACGAAACCGAGCAGAGTTTCACTGCGTCAACGTCTTAGAAGATGAAGACATCCGTCAAGGCATCAAAACCTTTACAAACTGGCCAACCATTCCACAGCTTTATATTCAAGGGGAATTCGTTGGTGGATGTGACATTATCAATGAGCTACACGAGAATGGCGAGCTAGCGCAGCTATTGGCAAAGTTTACTATAACGACCGCATAGCCGCACTAGACTTTGGCAAAAGATTGTAAACATTTCTTGAGCAATGCGTCGGAACCTATGCCGGGCTCAAAGAGTGCCCGAACTTTGTCCATAACCATTCCAGGCTGATAACCCAGCTGCGTGAGGGCCGTCACGACATCCTCGATCTCACTCGACTCTGGTTGGGTGCCTGTGCTCGCATCAAGAATATTCGGCTGCCATTTCGACAATTTTGGCTTAAGCTCTACCACTAAGCGCTCAGCCATGCGAGCACCCACTCCTTTTACACAGGTCAATCGGGCTGCATCTTTTTCAGCAACTGCACGAACCAGCACAGACTCAGTAAGGCCATCTAAAATCAATAACGCGAGTTTTGGACCAACACCCTGACACGTAATCAGCAGACGAAACAAATCGCGCTCACGAGTTGTCGAAAAACCAAATAATGATTGTCCATCTTCTCGAATATGATGATGGATGTAAAAAGAAAACTGCTGTGCGCCCATCGTCAACGAAGCTGTTTTAGCATGAATCAATACCTCATAACCAATCCCATTGACAAGCAGTAGACAACGATCACAATCGACATGCTTAATGTTCCCCTCTAGATAACCAATCATACACTCTCCTTCTTCACATGCTGAGTTCGAACCGTCGATGCACAAAAAATCGCCAGCGCTAATGCGTCCGCTGCATCCTCAGACAATACGCAGTCTAATTTAAGCAACTGTTTGACCATAAACTGCACCTGTGCTTTCTCAGCACCACCATATCCAGTCACCGACTTTTTTACAGCGCGCGGCGAGTACTCTGAAACCAGCCCCGAACGATACTGTTCGCAAGCCAATAAGGCAACGCCTCGCGCCTGACCTAGCTTAAGCGCAGATGCAACATTCACCTGTGAAAACACACGCTCTATTGCGATGTAATCTGGGCGATACTGCTGCAATAATGCACTCAAATCATCATAAATATTACTGAGCCGACCTGAGAAATCAACACCCGCACGACCTGCACAAATGCGACCGCTATCCACATGTGCAAACATCTGTCCATGCCGCTTAATAACACCAAAACCCGTATAAACCGAGCCAGGATCAATACCAAATACAATTGTCATAACGCAGGGATGGTAACAGCTCTACGTAAAGGTGTAAACAACTGCTGAGCGGACGGGAATCTGTATTTGTTACTTAAGCCCCTGTCTCCTTCACGGTATCGTCCAAAATATCCTGGTCTGTCTGATGCTTCCACATATTCGCATAATAACCGCCCTTTCGAATCAAATAATGATGAGAACCCTGTTCAACAATTTGTCCAGCGTCTAAAACGATAATTTTATCCATTGACTTAATCGTCGATAACCGATGCGCAATCACGACCGTAGTACGACCTTGAATGAGCTTCTGTAAACTCTCGTAGATTGCCCGCTCAGTAACCGTGTCTAAGCTAGATGTTGCTTCATCAAGCAACAATATCGGCGCGTTCTTGAGAAATGCTCGCGCAATCGCAACACGCTGACATTGTCCACCAGACAATTTACCACCGCGCTCACCAACAATTGTGTCATATCCCTGAGGAAGCTGCATGATAAAATCATGTGCATGTGCCTGCTTAGCGGCAGCAATCACATCCTTATCGGAGGCACCTGTATTACCATAACAGATATTGTCGCGTATTGATCGATGAAAAAGGGTGGTATCTTGTGGAATCATAGAAACATTCTCGCGTACTGACGCTAAACTTACCTGGGATAAGCGCTGCCCATCAATGAGGATTTCACCAGACTTTATCGGCAGAAAACGCAACAACAAATGAAACAAGGTTGTCTTACCCGAACCCGAGTAACCCACCAGGCCAACCTTTTCTCCTGGCCGAATTTGACAATTGAAGGCGTCAAACAGTTTATTTGACTCATTGTAGTAGTAAGTCATCTGCTTGAATTCAATCAACCCATGCGGGACTTCAAGTGGCTTTGCATTCGGCACATCCTGGTAATACATCGGGTTTTTGAACAGCTGAAATCCCTGCACAGCGTGTCCATATTCTTGTATAAACCGAAAAAACTGCTCACCAAAGTACTCCCAGAGATACCAAGAAATATCTAAGGTAGTCGTGATCACAAAAGCAAAATCACCAACGGTGACTAAGCCATATTGGTATAAATACACCAATAAGACTAAGTTGATTGCAAGAATCGCGAGCACAAAAAAATCGATGACCAGCCGTAAGCGAATCAAATAATCTTTGAGGTCTACATTCCGGTCAAATGTATCAGTACTGGCAATATCAATCCGCTGTTGCTCATGAAAATACTGTCCAAATAACTTCACAAAATAAATATTGTTGATACTATCCACTAAATAACCTGCCAGCGTCATTTGACTCTCAGCGTATCCCTTAGAAAAGTCATTTGCGTAGGACGCACACCATAAAGTCACCGGAATGAAAACAAGCAACCACAAACAATATGCCAGGCTAAACCAAGGCGAACATTGGAATAAAAAAATAAGATACATCACGACAAGTGAAAATATAAACCAGGTATTCACTAGCAAATCTAAAAGCTCAATTGCACTACGTGTGAGACCAATCACTCGGTTAGCAATTGAACCCGTCAAATGGACCTGAAAATAATGAAACTCTTTTTTTTGCAGTAACTGGTGCAGTCTCGTCGTCATTGCTTTTTGGACAGCAGGATAAAAATGACGCGCACAAATATTTCGACAACGCAATGTCAAGCTGATACCGACATAAGTACCCATGAATACCAAACATGGCCAGAAAATTTCATGAGAAATAGCTGCCCGTGAGGACTGTTCAACCACATCAATCAACAGTTTCATGGCATAAGATGATGCACATGTCAAAATTGAAAATGTAAGCGTAAACAAAAGTATTCCAATATACCAAGCAGACTTTGGCTGGACGAATTCCCAGATAAACCACATTAGGTGCTGAGGTTGCTTTTTCAAGACAATAACTCCTAGTCTATGAATGTCTGGCCGAGATCGGCATTCGTAAAGACGGATTGCACGTCATCCAGCTCAATCAATGCGTCGTATAAAACCATCAATTTTTCAGTAGCAGCCTCATCAAGTGCTTGCATCATATCCGCAACCCAATGCTGATCAGCATGCAGGATGGTATACCCATGCTCTTGCATAGCATTCACGACTTCCGATAATTGATTGGCCTCACAAGTGAGAACCACCTGATCGTCAGCCTCTCCTGCTGATACATCATCCGCACCACAATCTAAGGCATGTAGCATGATCATGTCGTCATCTACGGATCCAGTAATGACCACTTTTGCTTGGCGATTAAACAAATACCCAACCGATCCATCAGTGCCTAAATTACCGCCATATTTGTTAAACGCATGGCGGACTTCTGCAACTGTCCGATTTTTATTATCAGTCAAACAGAAAACAAGCACAGCAACACCTTGGGGTCCATACCCTTCGTAACGGACTGCCTGATAATCAGCACCGTCAGTATTACCCAGCCCTTTGTCAATCGCACGCTTAATCGAATCTTTGGTAACATTTGCCCGGCTTGCTTTATCAATTGCAAGGCGCAATCGCGGGTTCGCATCTGGGTCACCACCAGCTTCTTTCGTCGCAACCGTAATCTCACGAATAAGCTTGGTATTCATCTTCCCACGTAAAGCATCCTGACGCCCCTTGCGATGCTTTATGTTTGCCCATTTACTATGTCCTGCCATTGCTGACCTCCACACTGATGTGCGTTATTGCGCAAGTTCTTTTTTTAGGGTCGTATTCTTCAAACCAAGTGCCTTCAGCTCTTGATCTGCAAGGATACTTGGCGCCTCAGTCAATGGACAAGTCGCTGTCTGCGTCTTCGGAAAAGCAATAACGTCTCGGATAGACGGTTTTTTCACTAACAGCATGACTAATCGATCAACACCGAATGCAAAACCACCATGTGGTGGCGCCCCATAGCGTAATGCCGCTAATAGATGGCCCAACACACGCTCGCTGTGCGCACGATCCAGCCCAAGCACTTCAAGGACGGCATACTGCATCTCGACATCAGATATACGAATTGAGCCACTCCCCAACTCACACCCATTGAGCACAAGATCGTAGGACTGGGATAATTGATCAAGCGGTTTTTCCTTCAACACATCCACCGAATGCGTATCCGGAGCGGTAAATGGGTGGTGCATCGCCTTCATCCCCTCATCCGAAGCTTCATACATTGGAAACTGATCAACCCAAAGTGGCGCATAGTCAGTCGTATATAAATCAAGATCTGCTGCAATCTGACTACGAAGGGCATTCATGGATTGATTAACCATCTTCGCATCACCAGCACCAAAGAAAATCAAGTCATCAGTTTCTGCACACAAAGTGACGATCTGCTCCGCACATTCCTGTCCAAGAAACTTAACAATCGGTGATTGCAAATCCATCTTACCCGGTGTTGCATCATTCACTTTAATGTATGCAAGCCCTTTTGCACCAAATTGGCCAACGAAGTTCGTGTAGTCATCAATTTGTTTACGCGACAGTCGCTGATTACCGTTTGGTATAGTCATAGCAACCACTCGAGATTGGGTATCATTTGCAGGGCCACTAAACACCTTGAACTCACAATCCTTGCACAAATCGTCAATCGGAGTGAAAACCAGGGGAATCCGTAGATCAGGCTTGTCAGAGCCATACAAGCGCATCGCCTCATGCCAAGTCAAAGTAGGAATATGATCAATCTTGACGCCAGCAACTGTGTCTAGCACGTCTAATAGTAAATCACCACAAACCTGCATAACTTCAGCACGCGAAACAAAAGCCATCTCTAAATCAATCTGTGTAAACTCAGGCTGACGATCACTACGCAAATCCTCGTCACGAAAACAACGCGCAACTTGGTAGTAGCGATCGACGCCACTCATCATCAGCAATTGCTTGTACTGTTGGGGCGACTGTTGCAATGCATAGCCCGAACCTGGTTGTATACGGCTTGGCACAAGATACTCTCGAGCCCCCTCAGGTGATGCCTTAGTCAGAATAGGCGTTTCTATATCCAAAAAGCCAATTTTCTGCAAATGTGCACGCACACAGTTCAATAGCGCCGAGCGGGTACTGAGCGACCTGGCCATATCACTACGACGTAAATCTAAATAACGATACTTCAACCGCACTTCCTCACTAACATCAGCAGAGTGATGATCATCGATAGGAAATGGTAGAGGTAAGCTCTCATTCAAAATCTCGAGTGAATCGCAGACCAATTCAACTGATCCTGAAGCCAAATCTTTATTCTCTGTACCCTCAGGACGCAAGCGTAAGACACCATGCACCCGAATGACAAACTCCGCACGACATCGTTCAGCAGCACGAAAAACGCTTGCAGACTCAGGGTTACAAACCACCTGAGTTAGACCAGTGTGATCACGCAAATCAATGAAAACCACACCACCATGATCGCGTACACGATGCACCCAACCACTCATCAATACCACATCGCCGACACGTTGCTTGCTCAGATCTTGAGATAACGAGTCCCGATACTTATTTGTCGTCATGCTGAAGTCTCCTCTTTTTTTTCTGCTTAATTTTATCGCCGATACCATCCACTGTACCCAGAGAAATGACAAACTTAACCGCTTCATCTACGCTCATATCTAAATAGCGAACCTCTTGCTCATCAACCACAAACACATAGCCAGAAGTTGGGTTCGGCGTCGTTGGCACAAACAATGTCAGCGTGTCGTGCTTAAACACACCATGTGCAGACTGACGATTTGTCACAAAAGCAACACTCCAGCAGTCACGGCGTGGATATTCAACCAGCACAACTTCCTGAAATGACTTATTCGTTGTAAAAATCACCTTCAGTGCTTGCTTTACTCCATTATGAATACTACTCACTAGAGGAATTCGAGCAATCGCGTGCTCCCAGAGACTAACAATGAAATTACCCAACACATTTCGAAATAATAGGCCAGTAACCAACAAGATAGCCAGCACCAACAAAACACCCAACCCGGGGATATGCACACCATAAATCGTTGTAGGACGATACGCCTGGGGAATTAACAGAAGCGCATAATCACTGAAGTCCAAAAGTGCACGTACAATCAGGACTGTAATGAGTATTGGCACCCAAATTAACATACCCGTGATGAGATATTTTTTCATATCATGTCTCCCAATGAACCTAACCTACGACGTACGCTCATGATCAGTTTTCGTAACAGGAGTCGCATTAGACGCATCGACGCCATAAGCGTCATGCGCCCAACCAGATCCCTTTAATTGGAACGATCCCATAGAAACAAGACGCTCAACGTCTTTGCTTTGACAAAAACGACAAGCCACTGTATCCAACTCAGAATACTTACAAATCAATTCAAATTGCCGCGTACATTGCTGACAGGAAAATTCATAGATAGGCATCCAACTCTCTGATATGACGAAATTATTCTGTATGATAAAGGATAACTACGGATAATTCAAGCAAAGGAGAAATGCCAGCCTTGATTTAAACGGTGAGTTTTCTTATGATAACAACGATCCAATTTGCTTCATCAATGCATGTCCAACCACAACGAGTCATTTAATCATGCGATAGCGAGCATCCTGAAGTCATACCTTGACAAACACCAGGGCTTTCTACCCGAAAATCTTCACGAAATGATCATTCGTCGTGTTGAGGAACCACTGATTGAAACCATACTGGAGCAAACCGGAGGCAATTTATCAAAGGCAGCCAAAATTCTTGGGCTAAGCCGAATCACACTCAGAAAAAAAATAAACAAAAAAAATACATAATAAACAGACCCTTAATCCCATCTTAAGATTATCGCTCTATAATCACAACACATCATAATTACAACAAATCATGCAACACCATCAATCCGACTTTAGAGCATGCATCGTGGAAAAGATCAACGAGTTCAAACGTGTATATCGCAGTAACATCCCATGCTTTACAAAATCAAACATCAACATCAAAAAGCTGTGCCTAGATAGAAAGTCGATACGCCAATACTCTGATAAAGAACTTTACAACGCAACACTCAAAATGGCAGTTGCACTCGAATCAGTCATCGGTGACGAGCAATCCAATCTATTCGAACACAAAGGAATCGTTCAGTTTATCAACGAAATCAAATCCGTACTGAATGAATACATCGAAATGAATAATGCAATCATTCACACAGGCAAGTATGCAAGTCGCTTGTACATGAGCATCATTCAGGAAATCCACTCTGCTTTGACAGAAAAATGTCTTGAAATTGAAAAAAGCATCTCACAGAAAATCCATAAACTGCATCAAATTGATCACCAAGAAACACTGAAAAGCTTATCCGGATCACTCGAAAGTATTAAGAAATCAGATATTAATCTCTACGCAAAATTGATTAAATCCCTTCGAGAAAAGAGCAAGGCATAAATGCCCGATCGCAGATCGTGATGGTGAACAATACGCAAGCGATTCACACCGAGTCACGAGAACAATAAAATAGAAAAGCGCCTCCAAAGAGGCGCTTTTTAATTCGCTTACCTGATAAGCCACTCTCAACGAGCAGCGATATCATATAAAGAAGCGTGTCATGACACAAGATCATTCATGCGCTTAACAAATGCAGACGGGTCTTCTAGCTGACCACCCTCGGCCAGAATTGCCTGGTCAAGCAGCACATTCGCAAGATCAGCAAAACGCTCATCTTGCATTTCATCTTTCAAACGCACCATCAGTGGATGTTTCACATTCAGTTCCAAGATCGGCTTCATCTCAGGCACAGATTGCCCAGACTCAATCAGCATACGGCGTAAGTTCACACTCATCTCATCCTCATCAGCAACGATACAGCTAGCAGAGCTTGTTAATCGCTTTGATAAGCGAACAGACTTAACGCGTTCTTTCAATACTGTCTCAGCTTGCTTCAATACATCAGAAAATGCTTCTTCAGACGCCTTGATGGATGCTTTCTCTTCGTCATCCATGGAAAGCGCTTCATCCACTTCACCACGCGCAATCGAGACCAAAGATTTCCCTTTATACTCAGTCAAACGCGACACCAACCACTCATCAACACGGTCACTGAGCAATAAAACATCGATTCCTTTGTTTTTAAATAACTCCAGATGTGGGCTGTTCTTAGCAGCACGATAGCTATCAGCAATGACATAGTAAATTTTGTCTTGCCCTTCAACCATTCCCTCAACATAGCTAGCTAGAGAAAGCGTTTGCTTACTGTCTTCAGAGCGTGTGCTGGTAAAGCGTAACAGCTCTGCGATCTTGTCTTTGTTGGCAAAATCTTCGGCCGGGCCTTCTTTGAGCACAGCACCAAATGCATCCCAGAACGTTTGATATTTGTCAGACTCATTCTCAGCCATATACCCCAGTAAATCGAGAACACGTTTTACACAACCTGACCGAATCATATCGACAGTTGAGCTGTTTTGAAGAACTTCACGGGAGACATTAAGTGGCAAATCATTGGAATCAACGACCCCCTTCACAAATCGAAGGTATGTCGGCAACAAATTCTTTGCATCATCCAAGATGAACACTCTCTGTACGTACAGCTTCAAACCATGCTTGTATTCACGATTCCATAGATCAAATGGCGCCTGACTCGGAAGATACAACAGACTGGTATATTCAAGCTTTCCACCCTCTACCTTGTTATGTGTCCAAGCCAATGGCTGATTGAAATCATGGGATACATGCTTGTAAAAAGCTTCATACTCATCATCTTTGATGTCTTTCTTGGGCACTGTCCAGATCGCATTGGCTTGATTGACCACCTCTTCTTGTATTTCTTTTCGAGGCTTTTCGTCTTTCTTACTCTCTTTGTCATCCTGCCCTGCTACAGATTCGACAGTTTTTTCAACAAACATCACAATCGGATATGCAATGTGGTCTGAGTATGTGGTGATGATTTTACGCAATCGAAATTCATCCAAAAACTCTTCAGCATCTTCCTTGAGGTGCATGACAATCTCTGTACCACGCTGTGTCAATTCACAGGCAGAGACTTCGTATGAGTCTACACCACTTGATTGCCAGAACACACCTTGATCCCCTGGTAAGCCAGCACGCAAAGTACGCACTTCTACACGATCTGAGACCACAAATGCAGAATAAAAACCAACACCAAATTGACCGATTAGCTGACCATTTGCATCTGTTGACTGCGCCTTAGATAACTGATCAATAAATTGCTTAGTACCTGAACGTGCAATGGTCCCAAGGTTTTCCACTACCTCATCCATGCTCATACCAATACCGTTGTCTCTAACAGTCAATGTTTTGGTTGCTTTATTGTACATGACCCAAATTTTGAGATCGCTGTCACCAGCAAACAAGTCTTCATCTTTAAGGGCGAGCATTTTCAACTTATCATTCGCATCAGATGCGTTTGAGATGAGTTCACGTAGGAAAATTTCTTTGTTCTGATACAGCCACTTTGCAAATAATTCAAGTACCTGCTTAGTTTCTGTCGCAAACTTCTTTTTCTGAGTTGTTGCGCTTTGTGCTTTGACCACCGTTCATGCTCCATAATTGATATACTTATCGATGTAATGATGAAACATTAAAAATTCAAGACCCTCGCGAAAAAAATTGGATTTTTGATGCAAAAAAGGCCCTACTATGACTAGTAGAGCCTTATTACCCGTGGCAAGAACCCGCCTATAGATCCTGATCACCCATATTTGCTTCGTTAAGATCAATGCCAGAAAAATTCATACAACGTCGCATACGAGATAACGCACGGATCTGTATTTGCCGAACACGCTCACGTGTCAAGCCGACGACCGCACCAACTTCCTCTAACGTCTTTGCATCATGACCCTCAAGCCCATATCGATGAATAATGACTTGATAATCGAGCTCATCAAGTTTATCTAACCACTCATTGAGTAGCTGTTTTGTGCTGTCGTTACCGACGATATCAAGGGGATCACGAGACTTTGGATCAACAACCACGGACGATAATGAGACATCTGAATCAGTATATCCAGTATCATCAAGTGATTTCGTATCGAGCTTGTACTTCATGATATGCTGCACTTGATCAACCTCGACGTCAAAATGTGAGGCAATCTCTTCACAACTCACTTCCTCAGTACCACTTTTCCCCATTTTAGTACCGGCATTCAAATAAGACGTCAGTTTTTTAATGACGTGCACAGGCAACCGAATTTGACGTGATTGATTCATAATAGCACGCTCTATATATTGCTTAATCCACCAAATAGAATAAGTTGAGAAGCGAAAACCACGCTCAACTTCAAACTTCTTGATAGCATGCAGTAGGCCTAGATTACCTTCCTCGATCAAATCAAGCATAGCAATCCCACGACCAAAATAGCGGCGTGCAACTTTTACAACTAAACGCAGGTTTGACTCCACGATTTCATTATAAGCAGCATCATCACCGTTTTTATAACGAGTGAAGAGATCAACCTCTTCTTCTTTAGTTAACGATCGAAACCCAGAAATCGCATTGAGATATGTAACCACTGGGTCTGAACTCGTCGAAGCACTTTTCGCTTCCTTTGATGTTGTCTTTCCATTGACATTTGACTGAACCATATTAAACCTCCATATTTAACAATTTCATAATATCTCAATAAATCAACAAGGTCAACACAAAGTAATTGTTTTTTAACATAAAATTTATACAATGACCTATTAGATAACTTTAATTGCGTATTTAGCATAATTAATGCTAATATTTTTAACATAAAAAGCTTGCAAAATTAAAAAAGCAATAAATTCATACACAAAAACGGAAAGCCACCGTATCACTTGCAGCCCATTCATGGCATCGATTATACTACACAGCAAATAACCGCACACTCTCACATGACCCACCCACTTCAACACCTCGTTAAGACCCCAGATGAAATTGCAAAGATGCGTGTAGCCGGCCAGCTAGCTGCCAGCGTGCTCACAATGATAGAGCCATATGTTGTCGCAGGCACCTCAACAGAAGCGCTCGACCAGCGTTGTCATGATTATATCACCAACCACTTAAAAGCCATCCCTGCACCACTCAACTATCGCGGCTTCCCAAAATCTATTTGTACTTCAATTAACCATGTGGTTTGTCATGGCATACCCAGAGTAGACAAAATACTCAAAGAAGGCGACATCATCAATATCGACATTACCGTCATCAAAGATGGCTATCACGGTGACACCAGCCGCATGTTTACCGTTGGCAAGGTTAGCACCCAGGCTAACCGCCTGGTTCAAATAGCCCGGGAGTGCCTTTTTATTGGCATCGAGTTAGTTAAGCCTGGCGCCAGCTTAAAGACCATCGGCCAAGCAATTGAAGAACACGCATCCAAGCACCATTACAGCAGCGTAAGAGAATATTGCGGCCATGGCATCGGCAGCAGCTTTCACGAAGAAGGACTACAGGTATTACACTATGACGACCACACGATACCTGACATCCAACTTATTCCAGGCCTTACCTTCACCATCGAGCCCATGATCAATATCGGTAAACGCTTCACAAAAACACTCAATGACGACTGGACAGTCATCACAAAAGACCGAAGTCTCTCAGCCCAATGGGAACACACCCTATTATGCACCGATGATGGTGTCGACATCCTGACACGACGAGAAGGTGAAAAAACGGACCCGATTGTCTAGGGTAAGAAAATTCAACTCATACCTAAACAGTGACACACTATACTTGGGGATAAAGTGCAATCACGTTCGCGCGAACTGACAGGCCAGGCCAATCAAGCCCCGTACGCCACGACTGATGCAATAACGGTTGAAGGGATTGGTTATCAAAAGACGATAGATCATTGTAAGCAACAAAATGACGTCATCAAGTAACACGAGCTGTAGCAAATTTACCCATCAACAACCAGCATTGATCGCTGAGTTGTTAGCTCACTCATGAGGACTGGCACGCCATTGACAAGAATTTGGGCCGCACCATCAGCAAATACGATGAATCGTCGACTGCCAAAAAGCTCGACATAAGCACCCCCTGTTGCATACAACCACGCATTTTGAGCTCGCAACTGTCGAACCATAAGCTGACTACTTCCCGAAGACCGTATCCGCGCATGCTCAACAGCACCAGCAAGCCGCATTTGACCTGCTCGCGTTACCACATCAACCGCATTCGCTCCGACCCAGTACATGTCAATTTGATTATTAGCACCCTGAACAACAGTACAACGCTCGAACATACCTCTCAACTTTACCTCACCTGTAGTCTGAGAATTTAACTGCCACAACGGCTGATGCAGATCTTGACCATGAAGAGAACAACCATCGTATAGATTGACCGACTCAATCCGCTTAACCGCATCCTTTCCACTAATAATCACATCAACCGGTGCGCGACCGTGCTGACCTGACACTTTCAATATGCGCCCATGTTCTTTGTACGACACAAGACCAGATGCTGCCTGAACCGTAGATTTCGCTTTTGTTCCAGAGGGATCAAGTAAAATTACGAGATTCCCATGACAATCAAGCTGATTAAAGGCCTGCCGCTTACCTCGATATGCGAGTTTACCTGAGTCTTCAGGCTGACTATCAGATATGGCTGGGGCAGCATCCTGCGTACTGGCTGAGGCAGGTGAAGGTGATGAAGCCATCGAAGAATAAGCAGCATTTTTAGCCTGGACGACCTTTTGATGATTTACGGGACAAGGCGTAGTAACACATAGCTGTTGACTCATATCCACCTGCCCAATCGCTGTATCCAGACTCGTTTGTTTCGCAAACACAGATGCAAACGCAGACACAAGTACTGCAGAGAAGACTGATCGAGCAAGAGGAACATGGCATTTGAACAACTGGAAATTAGGCATGGAAAAACTCTATCTCAATTCGACGATTTGCTGCACCGATTGTTGCATTACGATTACTACTCACTGCCTCACGACCTCGACCAATGCCACCATATTGTAGCGTGTTAGAAACCTGCTGCGTCCACAGATATGCCGCAACTGCCTCTGCCTCAAAATCAATACGCTCTGTTGAGAGTGTACTGTTTGGTGCATTGTTATCAAATGAGGTAATTTGAATCACGAGTTTT
>DBUY01000065.1 GCA_002308435.1 Proteobacteria bacterium UBA1278
CCATATCAGGCGCTCCAATCATCAGCGGAATCATCCAATTAGCAAACCCTGCAAGCGCAGGCATGATGGCACCAAAAATCATAATCAAACCATGCAAAGTGACCATCTGATTATAAAAGTTTGGATTCACAAACTGCATGCCTGGCGCTGATAGCTCAGCGCGAATAACAAGCGCCATTGCACCAGCCACAAAAAACATCACTAAACTAAACCAAAGATACAGAGTACCGATGTCTTTATGGTTAGTCGTCATAACCCAACGCAAACACCAATCTAGCCAACGAACACCACTGATTTCTTTGACTGTTTCGCTCATGTAAGATACTCCCAGATACTACCTGATCACCTTATCAGGTCGCTGCACAAGCTACAAGTCAACCCTATGAATGTTGGCGATTGTGCCAATCATTAGTACCGCAAACAATCAAAGATCAGCAGACAATTGATCTATGCTGGCAAGCACATCACTAATCTAAGGCTGACATCACATTGATTAGCTCATGATCTTCAGACACCTTAGGCGCAATAGCGCCACTATTCACTGCCAGAGCTAAAGAGTGATACATCGAGAGCGTCAGCCAATCATTGAGCGTTTCGATGGCATGCACATGTGCGCTTTCATTCCCTTGTCTAAACAATGAAAAAGGCCGCACCCTGGTCTCATCATTTTGAGCAAAGTCAGTACATCTTGAAAGAGACGCGAGGAAATGACGCATTGTTTCTTTGGGCAATACCATCAGAACATCATTCACCAATAGATCAGGATAATGCCAATGCAAACAAGACCAGCTGGGACGAAGCTCAGCAACATGCTTCAAACAATACAAAACACGCCACTCGTGAAGACAATACCCCCTTAGGTCAGCAAATAAGAGGCGCTGATAATCGCTTTTCCCACGTCCAGATTCTTGCTCAGAAAGATCCCACCAGAACTCCCTAATGGTATCAAGCTTAGCTCGATCAGATTGCGTCATAGGATTCGCAGATAACGTATTCATAATTGAACTCGCACTAGAGAGCCTTTGCTTTGCAGCCAATCTATTTACATAGTCGCTGACAACGTTATTTAAAATGGGCTCTTGATTGTCATCGATCTGCAGGTAAGCTCGAGTGACAATATCTTGGACATCACCCTGAAGCTCTGTGGGAAGAGGCTCAAGCGAGGCCAAATCTTCACACTCGGGATCAGCATTCTGATTCTGTTTATCCCCGAAAAAGAAATTTATTATATTTTTTGTCAATTACAACCCCCCTTCATCAATCCAGACTAATATAACTTTAAATCAAAACACACACAACCATCATTGACCATGCATACCGTTCAACTGCTTAAGTATTTATCGTCTAAGAAAATGAGCATACTAAAGCCAAGCAACGATAGATGAAACCAGAACTGGCTAGATTGCGTCATCAATGCATGCCGAAGAAATCATCACCGCTACTGATTCTGCTGCGACCTGACCCATTTTTCATAGTCAGCCTCAGAGCGCGCATCGACGACAATTGGCATATAACCATGTTGCATACCGCAAAGCTCCGTACATTGTCCACGGTACATCCCGGGCTTTTCTATCCATATCCATGCTTCGTTCACATAACCCGGAATACAATCCATCTTCACGCCGAGATCTGGCACCCACCATGAGTGATTCACATCACTCGAAGTAAACAGCAGGCGTATTTTCTGATGAATCGGCACGACCATAGGCTTATCGACCTCCAATAAATAATGTTTTCCTTTTGGCTTCAAGCCGCGTATCTGAGCAGGGCTTGTTGACAAGTTACTAAAAAACTGTATCCCTTCTTCAAGATAACTATACTGCCATTTCCACTGTGCCCCCGTAATTTTGATATTCATCACCGGCTTAGAGGTATCGTCCATTTTTGTGAGTAGACGCACAGCAGGTATCAACATAAGCACCACTAAAACCAGCGGAATAGCCGTCCAAAGAATTTCCACCCAGAAACTTTCATGATAGTTCGCCGCTACCGCACCACGACTTTTTCGAAATGCATAAATCGCATAGAAAAGCGCTGCAAAAACCCCAACACCAATTGCTAAACAGATATAAAAAATCAACATATGTAGATCATAAATCTGATGACTCACAGGCGTCACACCGACGGGTAAATTATAGCCGTACTCAGCTTGACTAACACCAGCCAAGAGAAACAATATTAATGGAAGAAATAAAGCCACTCGTCGCTCACTCATTCATTTGAACCTAAAAAACACATATCACGCTTACCACAAGGAATAATTGGTATTATCACTGGCAGCAGCTTGGACCATATACTTAACAACTGCAATGATTTCTGCATCTGTACACTCATCACAACCACCACGCTTTACCGCACAACCACGACTACGCTGATCATCATCAGTCGTTACCACTGTCTGAAGTGCATCCACACGATAACGTTCGTTACCCGCATCAAGCGCCTCTTGACGTAGTTCATCATTGATTTCTGGTCCCATTATGGTGGCATTCACCAAAAAGTCGACACCAGCCTTAACGCGCCAAGACCACTGCGCTTGGTTTGCCAATTGCGGCGCACTATTGTTATCGGCTAGATGACACGACATACAATGCTTTACGAAGATATCACGGCCGTCGAGCATGGTATATCGGCGCGGCTTGGATTTTTTTTTTGCGTCTTAGACAAAGAGTCAGCTTGCGTTTGCATGGCTGTCTTGACGTTTATTTTGTTTGCCTTAATGGACCACAACGCAGCATCAAACGACGCACTTTCTCGAAAGCGACCCGCAGTCAACTCTGTTAGCTTGTGGAACCAAGAAATCGGTGATAACCGGCTTATCGTTTTCTCAACAGCTGACTTAGCCGGAACGGTCGCTGCTGATTGAACCACCATAGTAACCTCCTTAGCCATAACAACACTGGCCACCAGAAGCACAGCCAACACTGAAAGTCGTCGAATCATATTTACATCACCCAATATACAAGCACATTCATATTACTTTAACTGTAGCAGTCTATTGAGTATCGAACAAGATACCGGCTAGTAAAGCCGCCAATTTGTAATGACTTTATCAATCATCTCATACTAAATTGTTGTACAGAGGTGGGAGAGACTTTATTTTCTTGTTCAGCCAGCGTGGGATTTTGGTGCGTTGACGAAACACATTGATCAGAAAAAATAGAAAGGTAAGATGCATAATTTTGCTCAGCTGACGATTTGTGTGAAGGTTCCAAGAGCTCGTCGTGATGAGCAATTGCCGGCGCGGTATCCAACAGCGACAAAAATGGGGTTGTCTCTCCAGCAATATTCAGTAAAGGCGTTGGCTGAGACCTAAATTGAATAAATGGCGCAATTGAGTGCTGATAAAAATTGTAGAACTGATGAAATCTCAACTGCAATACAAACGGCTGAACAACGCCTGATAACCGGGTCATGTCTCCGATGATTTTATGCATAAAGGTTGCCAATAGAGTCAAGACCCTCTGACGATGATCACTTGACTCCGAATCTCTAATCAACGCCACAAGCTGCTCCTTGATCACTGGGATACGGGACTCAATCTGATCCTCAAAATGATACTGCCACTGGTCACTTATGAGTAAATAATTTCCATACTTTGACAGCAATTGATCACGAAACTCATCGTATAGATGAAATCGCACAATTGACTGATCATCATGTGCTCCAGCAATCAGCGCACTGAGCGCACCACGAATTAGCTGCGCATATAAACATCCCCATACAGATCGTACCCGTTCACGCAACCAATCAGATTGCGCATTGTTGAATAAGTTGCCGGTCTCATGCAGTAACACACTATAGTTCCAACGATGGGTTATCTCCTGACGTGATGGTGTGGCATGACCATGTGAAGCGACCAGAAATGCCAATACACGGTGACCAATATCTTCATCATTGCCCAGAATTAGAGCAAGCACCTTCAACCGAGCAGCAACAACACAACAGGTTTTCATATAAGAATCGCTTGAAAAACCGCGGTCATTTTTAGGGCGACGATCCTTGAATAATTGATCAATTACCAAGGTCATATACGAACAAATTAAGTCAGATAGTTTCACGACATTAACCTGCATTTCCTCAGCTTTAGTATCAAATGAAGACAGCGACTGAAAATAGTCACACATATTCAAATGAAATTCAGTGCAGCGTTTATTGGGTAACTCTTTGTGAAACAGCCCAAGTTCTGATGAGCATGCCAGTAACATACTATATTTAGATAACGCGTTTTCACAAGGCTGTGATTGGCTAATAGTGTCAAAAATACAAGTCAACATATTCATATGAATATGCTTAAAAGTACTGTATTGCCGTTCACGCCGCATACTTTTAAGCAATCTGAGCATCATTGGCTCTTTGATTGGTGCTCGTTGAACCCAGTATGCAAAGAAACGAGCATAACCATGGGGGAGAATCGATGTCTGTGGACTAGATAAGTGCCTAATCATATATTGGTGTACCTGTTCCATCTGGTAAAACATAAATAGATGCTGATGACTGAGTATATGCTTGAGGTACTGATCAATTAAATTTCTATTCCCAACACCCGCATACATGACCAATTCAGTGAAATGGTGATAGTAAGATAAGATTTCACGATGGCGAGTATGGCGAGAGCAGGCAAGCAAAAAATCCAGCAGCGCACGGAAAGTTTTTTGTCGGTCTTCGTCATGAGGTAATTGCGATACGCTACGCACAAGCACATAATTCGAGTCAGAAAAAACATGTTTAATCGAAACAAGAACACTCTCAAAATCTGACTCTAAAAGATTGACAAGCGTGTGGAAAAAATCAACCCACCCTTGCGCTAGTCCACCTGACTCAATATCAACCGTATGGATAGACCTTGATTTTGATTCATGCTTGGACCGAGGCCGAGATGAGTGTTTTTTCATAGCAACTTCCAGGATAGGGACTTAATGACTTGGCACATCAAAAAGATTATTAGTGTAATATCGCCTTTTAAGCAGTGTATACCACGATAAATATACAGCCAAGGCATAAGCCAAATTACACAATTCAAAAAGCATAATCTAAAAAAAGGTTAATCTAAGAGCGCCTCGCTAATTCAAACTCAAACAAAAGAAAATCTGAGCGCAACGACAGATAGAGAATTCTGCGAGTCAAAAATCTTTTAATCACGAGCCAGATACATCCCCACTGAGGAGAATGACCAGAGTCAATCTTACTCTAAACCCGCATCAGCGCATCATCGCCGACAAAGCTCGTAGTCTGTAGACTCTTTTCTGAGGATAAAACTTGATGATCACTATCGGCATAAATAAGATCATTTCTGTCCTGATAAGAAATACCATAATCAGCCTGTGGAGATAGCCCTACGTCATGCAATGGGTTAACAAGTTGGACAGTAGGCTGGACTGGATCACCCTTCTGCTCAAGTCGCTTTTTAGGCTGCATGGATTTTCGTTTACGGTCGCGACGAAATGATGAATTCCTACTTTTTTTAGGCAAGTAAATCTTAGCCGATCGACGCTTGGGGTACCGCTTCGGTAATTGGGTTTGATTATGATCAGAAACTTGCATAATTCCACAAATCAATGGCGGTAACTTCACAGCTGTAACAGCATGCATAGACCCACTGGAGAGAAGAAGAAAGGAGATAAAAAAGACACGACAAAACATATAATATAATGAATTATTTTCTAATTTGTTACAATATAACAAAAATGATCAACATAGTCAACACGTATACACAATACAATCTCGAGATAAAATCGCTTTCACCCTAGGAATCCAAGAAACACGATAGTGCTTCAGCAAGATATACATGCTAAGTTTATCTATAAAAAAGAAGAACACGGCATCTATGCAGACAAAAATCATCGTTCAACACAGTCAAATTCACCCAGCACTCTATCATAAAATCATTAAGCACTTGACGAGCATGGATGCCTTAATCGCACAGTCTGATAGATTTTATCAAGCACACGATATCCCGGAACCAGTTGCAAAGCGCTTACAAAGACCCTGTCAACATCATATTGACAGGACATTTCGGTGGCTCAGTCGTCCAAACACCCATTTGATCAGTCATGATGAACCCCAATACCCGCAACAGCTGAAAGATTTACCCTGCCATCCTCCCGTGCTATCTGTACAGGGGAATCACACTGCGTTATCACAAAACAGCATTGGTGTAGTTGGTAGTCGTAATGCCAGTCATTATGGTCTGTCGGTCACAAAGCAGTTCGTACAAGCGCTCACACCCACTGGCTTGAGTATCATCAGTGGCCTCGCAATTGGTATCGATGCAACTGCACACAGTACGTGTGTCGACAACCAGGGCGTAACAATAGCTGTTGTTGGCCTCGGGCTCGACCAAATCACGCCACGATGCCACCAGAGGTTGGCTCGACAAATTCAACAAAATGGCTGCATCATGACTGAAATGCCGCTGGGATCAATTTATCACCAGAACTGTTTTCCGCGTCGCAATCGATTGATTAGCGCACTCAGTGATGCACTGCTAATTCCAGAGGCAAGTATCAAAAGTGGCACACTAATCACCGCAAACTATGCTATTGACCTACACCGACCTGTTCTCGTGATACCAGGACGAATCGATCAACCACAAGCGATGGGCTGTCTACAACTATTACAGGACGGCGCTCATTTAGTGACGAACGCAAGTGACTGTGTCGCTATTTTGAACAGAGAATATCCACACAAACAATATCA
>DBUY01000052.1 GCA_002308435.1 Proteobacteria bacterium UBA1278
GGTGGGTAGAATATCCAGCGTAGAAGTCAATATCGAGCTAAAATGAAACCAACATAAAGCGTGGGGCGTATCCGCGCAGTCATTAAGAAATAGCGATATGATATGTGATGGCTGTGTAAAATCTGGAAAATAAGCACGTTGGTAGAGTAGCTGCTGATGAATCGTTGTTATGTTTTCAAGTGATGAGTAAATGACTCGGGAAAATAGGACTAGAGCGAGAGACACTAGAATACTAGCCGAAATTGAATAGTCAAACCAAACCAGTAGAGATAAAGACAACAACAGTAGGTAGGAAAAGGCAAACCCAGTTGCAGCAAGCACGGATAACATAAGAGGGTTATAGAGGTAATAAATCGGAAACTGCGCAGCCGTATTAATGCGAGCTACTTCTCTTGCCGATGGAGAAAAATCAGGCGAGCTTGGGATTTGGTAAGTACCAAAGGACATGAGTGAAACCAAACCTTCAAGCGCGGTGGGCTGATAGAGTTTAAGAGGTGATAAATTCGTGATGCCCACAAGAACTCCGATTGATCACAGGTCTATCATAGCAGGCAAAAGTCAACGCAACAATCCTGATGGTTACGTGTAACAAACGTTAGGGTATGCTGCGTTATATCTCTCTGATTGATAGGCTTATTATCGACAATGTAGTGATACCGGCCAACTACGTAACATTGAGTGATGTAATTGAGCAGAATCAATCGAGTCAAGACTTCGTAAATCGGTCAGCGTATGTGCTTTAATAACATCAGTCGCTTTTGACGCAGTAAGTGGGGAGAAAATACCGAAAACATGGACAAATGGTCGAGTCAAGTTCTCAACGGTTCGTATCAACAGATTAGTCAAAATATGGAGTTGAACCTCGATATTGAAATGAATAAAGTAGGTGAGTTCACCCATGCTGTCGATGAGCGTTCTATACAAACGGTACGAATTGTACTTATCGGCAGCACCAAAAAATGCACGAATTTTATGCCACAGCGGACGCGTTGGATTATGAGCTGATCTGGCCATGAATAAATCAATCTGCTGACAAAACAACATGACGCATAAACAAAGTAACTTGATGAGTGCACAATTAATGAATATCGTAACGATACAAAGTGAGACCAAATCAGTTATGAGTGATTTAAATAATAATAAAGGCGCTGTGAAGATCGCAACGATTGTACTTCTCAAATGCTGTCTTCTATCATCATATGTATTCAGATGAGAAGGCATTCTGCCTGGATACAGGCTTCGGTCAAAAACAGACGCATATAAATTTGAGAGTGTGGTTGATGAGTAGATAGATTGACTGATAAGTGGACCAATATTGAACAAATGATAATAAAGGAATGAGCACAGTTGAAGAAATGAGGGCATTGTCAGATTTCCAACTATTGAATCTATAAAATATGAAAATCCTTGTCTAAAAAGATACCCAAAGTCAGGCAATGATATGGAATTGAGAAGTGAATTAAAATAAATTATCGCAGGCAAGGCAGAAAAGTAAGTATCAGAGAAAATTTCCGATAATCTGAGTTGGGAACGATCATACAGATCCTCTAACTTAGAATCAGAAAAACGTCGTATGGTGGATGTGTTAAAAGCACCAAACAATCCGCTCCGCTGATCTTGAGGAGATGGA
The DNA here is from genome assembly GCA_002308435.1 of Proteobacteria bacterium UBA1278. Lineage (GTDB taxonomy): Bacteria > Pseudomonadota > Gammaproteobacteria > Comchoanobacterales > Comchoanobacteraceae > UBA7916. Next base: position 1,631 of record DBUY01000052.1, read on the forward strand.
GCTACAAGAAGTTTCGATCGTCTATCCCAATAATCTGATTCCGAATCTGGGTAGTAGGCTGCGTTATTGTCGTGATCAGACTCTGAATGAGTGCTACTATTTGTCGATGAATCCGATTGAATCGAATACGATAAAGCGGGGACATTGACTGATTGATTGCGATCTATCAATCTCTGATCTGAGAAGAGAGAGAGTAGTTGCTCCTTGAGCTCAACAAGCCTAGAGAAGCGGACATCACCAGATAGGAAGTAACGAGCACGATCTAGAGCGGTCGATATTGTCTGACAAGCGTAAGTGATTGATTCGTGCTCTTCGTAGTCCAGTTCAGCATTATGCTTAAGATTATTATAAAGGATAGTGAAAGACACGATGAGCCCGGTAAGTGATCCAATATTTTGACCCAGACCTGTATGCATTTCACCCCGCGTGATAGACAGAGATATTTCATTGAGCTGGTAAACGCCAGGCAAGACATTTTTTACCAAGTTATTGATATAGGAATCATTCCCAAAATAACAATAATTCTGACAAAGATCGATGACCTGTGGTTCTGATAAGATCGGTTTGAGATCTTGCTCGAGATAATGTTTATCATACCCACCCCTGATTGGATGTCTAATCAACCTCGGCTCGTAGAGTGTATCCCTGTACAAAACATTCGTGATGATACTGTACAGTTCTCCAGCTAATGTAGTGAGTGAATCCGGCAATATCTCAGCACACAGCGATTCACCAAGTAGTTCAGGCAGCGTATCCTCAATCTCAAAGTAATATGCTCTCAATTTATCACGGACAGTAGCTGGATCAGACGATCCCAATGTGTTTTTTATAATTTCTCTATAGTTCATATCTTTAAGTCTCACAATTATTGATCTAGTAAAAGACACATCGTAATATGCATTGCACAACATGTATTATAATACACAGTATACTAAATATATGCTCCAGTAAACTGGGGTATTATGTGACTATATGGAAAAAGAAATAAAAGACAAGAGTGGATATGATTAACTGTACCTCTAGTTAGAACATCGGTCGCCAATATGTAAGGCTTCCATCACTGGACAGGCTCTCATTCAGACCAGGGTGCGAGATCGATATATCATCAACGAACAGATGGGACTCAATTGATGATACTACACTGTTTGCGGTTCTTGGGGCGAAAATACCAAACGCAAGTAAGAATGGGCGTACAATCACTTCAAGAGAACGAATCATGCAGTTAATCATGATGTGACAATTAGCCTGCGCTGTAAAACCAATAAAGCTGAGAGACTCCCTAATCGCTGTCAAATTTGCAGTCTGCCGGTAAGACAATGTATTCGAATGCTTGCGAAGACTTCTGATTCTCATGACTGTGTTGTCCCAAACAAGTTCACCAATAAATTCAGCAGTAGAAGCTATGAAAATAAATAATACGTCTAATTGCAATATGACGATTGTCGAAATAGAGATAAAATCGATCACAATAGACCTAAGCATTGAAAAAGGCATTACTACTATCGAGTTTAACAAGCTCCCTAAATTGATTAACGGGAACGTATTATTAAAAATCACACACTCATCATGCCGAAATCTAGGTGGATATAAACTTCGACGGATCATGAGGGCAAACCAGGATGCGGTATCAAGGTCCAAATCGCGATGAATGATATGAAATATTCCTTCCGAAATGAAGCAAAAAGCGGCAAACAGCATGTGGGCAAGCCCAAAGGCAACGCCCTCAAGTCGGATTCTCATAACAAACACACAAATTAAAAGAACAAGCGAAACTAAAAACCTAAAACAGCGATTGAGGCATGGGCAAATGAGCTGAGCGTAATAATAACGCGCTATAAAAGACGAATCAGAATCTGATCTTCTTCGTGCCAATAACAGCGCCATGCCTCCAAAGCTAGTACCATCTAATGATGATGAAGCTCGACTTAATCTTATCCATACCGGTGAAATCACCTCTACATCGTCATCTGACCCCTCAGAGTCAGCAGAGTAAATAGAGTGACTTGAATATTCACTAACGGGAGCATCGAAAGAATATTCGACATTTGTATTGCGAGAAATGACTAAACGAATATCGTCTTTGAGTCCGTTAAGCGCAATCGTGCACGGATCATCGGATGAAATATTCTGGAGTTGCTGGGAGATCTTACTGTGTGCGTATTGCAGAGACTCAACCTCGACATCAGTCAACTCAGGTTTATCATGAAGTGCCCGATACAAAATAGAAAACGATACGACAAATCCTGTTAGCTGGTTGATACCGATCTGTGTCCGATCTTCACCAGGATTTTTTCGACCTCTCGTCACAGCATGAGAAAGATCATACAACTTTCTGACGTTGGGTAGAGTCCTCGAAACCAGGTCACTAAGATAATCATTACTAGAGCTGAAGTAGCATAGATTCTGGCAAAGCTGGGTAACTTGTCGCTCGCAGTATATGCGCTTTAATTGTTGCATGCTTATGCTGTGAGAATCGGCCGATATTGATTGCAATAACCGAGTTGCATATAAGTTAACACCGAATAAAGCTTTGATTGTGACTGCGTAAAGCTCACCGGCCAATTGTCTGACTGAATCTGGAACAATATCATCATGAAGTGCACCAAGTAAATCGGGAAGCACATCTTCAATCTCATGAAAATAACCCTGTAGAATCTCGCGAATGCGACCAGGGTCATTCGATCCGAGAGAATCTTCAATGATTTGTCTAGTGTTCATAATATGTTGCCTATTATCAGATCGTTTAGAATAAATTCTTTGCTAGTACGCGCTACATCGCTAATCGGTGAGTTAAAATATCGGTCGCCAATAATATGACTCTGTAGGATGATCATCACCGAGAGCGGTAGATAGAATCTCATTCGGAGCAGGGAGCGAGGTGAATGTATCATCAACGAACATGTGTGACTCAATTGCTGACACTACCCCAGTTGCGGTTCTTGGGGCGAAGATACGTAGCGCAAGTAAGAATGGACGCACAATCGCTTCAAGAATACGAATTATACAGTTATTGACGATGTGACAATTGACCTGCGCTGTGAAACCAATAAAGCTGACCGACTCCCGGATGCTACTCAAATTGGCGGTCTGTTGTTGAGACAGTGCACTGAAAACCCTGTGAAGATCCTTAATTCTCGTGCCGAGGTTGTCAATTACAAGATGAACAATAAATCCAACAGCAGAAACCATGAACTGAACTAATGCGCAAGATTGAAATATTAGAATCGACAGAATATGGATTAAATGGATCAGTACAGAAATAAGAATTGAAAATGGTGTTCCAATTAACTTAACTATCACCTCACCCAAAGTGTATCCCAAATCGACTAGAGAGGGCCTATTATCAGGAATTACACACTCATCATGCAGAACTCTGGGTGGATACAAACTTAGTCTAACAGCTCGAGAAAACCAGGATTTGGTATTAAGGTCAACATAGCGAACAACACGACCAAAGACAAACGTTATTGCATGCAGAAAGCCCAATGTAGCGACAATCATCAATTCTTTGGCGAGCCCTATAACAACGCCCTCAAATCTTTTAGATATAACAAAAGCACACAATAATTCTTTGGCGAGCCCTATAACAACGCCCTCAAATCTTTTAGATATAACAAAAGCACACAATATCTCAACAAACGTAGATAAAACCGTGAAACAACTCATGAGGCTTGGGCATATGAGCCAAGCGTAGAAATAACGAGCTGGAAATGACGAATCTGAAGCTAATCTTCTGTATACCGATAACACCGCAGCGCGATCTGATCCTATCCATGCCGGTGTCATCGCCACAGCTTCACTTTCTGACTCCTCCGAGTCAGCAGACCAAATAGAGTAACTTGAATATTCGCTGACGGAATCATCAGTAGAGTATTCGACATTCGTATTACGAGACATGGCAAAACGAATATCGCCTTTGAGTCTATTAA
>DBUY01000021.1:0-3961 GCA_002308435.1 Proteobacteria bacterium UBA1278
GCTTTGAATAACAAAGTATGTTCTCTGGAACGAATCAACATGGTATTTGGTTTTCATGACTCTTAATGCATTGAATTTAACTCTAGCTGGCACTTCAGAGTCTAGGCAGTAAATCGATTCTCCTTTTGAAGATAGAATGCCAGCTCCATAGATTCTCAATCCATTTACAGATTGTATTAGGCCGAATTCTACTGTAAACCAGTATAGGGTTGCAGCAAATTTCAACATTCCTGCATGATGTGCTTCTAGCCCTTTTCGCCCAAATAGCTCCATAAAATCTGCAAATAGGGGATTCACTAGCAAAGGTACATGCCCAAAAATATCATGAAACATATCGGGTTCTTCCAGATAATCAAGTTGGTTAGGTCGGCGAATAAAGCATGTAGATGGAAACTTACGTTCTGATAAAAATTTGAAAAATAAATCTTCCGGAATAAATCCTTTAACTGGCACTATCGTAAAGCCAGTTTTTTTCTTCAATATATTATTCAAATCAGAAAATTTGGGTATTTGATTGTTACAAATCCCTAATTCTTCTAGGCCTAATATAATTTCTTTAGACGCCCTTTTTTGTAAAAGCAATGATTGTCTCTCAAATAATAATTTCCAGGTATTATGCTCTGTTTGAGTAAAATTTTCCCATTGTTCGTGGGTCACCATATGGTGATTTAATAATGTAGTTGACATGGTTTTCTCCAATATATGTATCTTTAAACAGGGTAAGTAACGTAAGACGATGTTTAATATCGATAATAAGATATGGGAGAATAATAAGTGGGCGACTTATAATCGAGAGAAGCTGCAGAGGAGAAAGTGAAAATTATTGCTTGAATTGAAACGGAAAAAAGAGAGTTTACAACTGATTTGATAGTGATGATATTTTGGTTTGAGAGAAACATTGTTTGACCTTGTGAATAATTGCATTACATAATAGAAACTGATTTAAAGTTTGATAAAAATACAGATAATAGGACATAATTTCTCCTTGAATTTGTAAAAAATCTTACAACACGGCTGTGAACACTAAATTATTTATTATGCCATGTCAAGTGGAATTTTGATAAAAGAGTACGCCGTCAGCTATTTTTCAAAAACGAACATCAAAATGTTAAAATCTCGCAAAACCATTTTTAGTCAGAGAGGCTTCCCTGTCAGCCAAAATGATTTGTTGTTTGTACTGATCTATGGATTACAACGCGTCCAATATTTACTTTTAATCATGATCAAGGTCTAGATTCGGCTAGTATTCGCCTGCGCTTTTGTACAATTCATCCACATCAATTTCTAGGTGACTGTGGCAACCTTTTCTGGCGCTATCAGACTTTAGCGCCGATGTTGACTGATTTATCAAATGTGGTGCTCTGCTCCTCTTGTCTAATTAGCGAGTGATAACTTAGGTTTAGTCCACGCATCGCCAGTGCCCAACTGAGTGAGATTAGAGAGCACATGATCAATAGTGCTGGCGCGATTTCCGTGAACTCTGTTCCTGATGTGATGACAATCGCAACAGTTTGTATAAGGCCACTACCAACGTTGCCTACTCGTGATCCAAGGCCATCTGCGACCGTCTTGCCATATGTGCGCTCGCTTTCTTTTAGTGGAATGTAGGCCATTTCTTTTGTGGGGTCAAAAAATGAATATTTCACGGCGTAGGTGATTTGAAGCAATATTGCTAGTATCCATAAAATAGACTGAGAGCCGGCCATTAATGTGCTGAACTGTTGAATGCTCGGTATCAGCAGAACGACATGAATTGAGAAAATGGTGATAATTGGTGTTGCGATTGCGACATAAAACCAGCCCAATTTTCGGAGTAACACACGGCTGATGATATTTCCCGTAATCACTAAGAGTCCTTTGCCTAGGAAGAATGCACCCCAAAACTGAAAGACCGCTTTTTCATCGCTGTAGTGGTGAAGGACAATATTTCGAACTGCATTTTCGTACACGTTACACAAAATACTAAAGCTAATGATACAGGTTGCGAGATAGAGAATATGTGGGGAAGATACTGCATGTTTAAGTCCGTCAATTAAGCTCACGGGTGTTTTTTTCTGAACCTGTTGTTTCTGTTGTTGGCACTGCCAAACGCGATTCACAAGCCAAAGATTGCACAACCCAATGCCCGTGATGCACTGAGTGGTCAATGCCATCATATTGTCAGATCGGCCCATTTTTTCAATGATCGCTGATGCTAAGATGATACCGACTCCTCCCAACATAGACAGAACAGGGTAGTAGGAGCTGGCCTCTTGCCGCGAATAGTTTTCATTCGCGATTTGCCAGAATAAAATGACGAGCGTGAATGATCCCCAAGCTTCGCAGCATACGTAATACAGTGTTTTATCCCAGTGATAAAAAATGACGCAGACGAATTCCAGTGGGGCGTAGAGAGATTTTGCCGCCCTAATCCATTCAGGTAGTTGCGCGAGATCGATAACTTGTTGGCTAGCAAAGAGAAAGTACCCAATGAAATAGCATAGCATTGGAATTGTCATTGCATAGTAGGCGACTAAGCTGTTGTGACGCTTTTTCACGCTCAAATAAAACAAAAATAGTAATGTTGAGATAGGAAGTACGCACAGGATTCTAATGAATGGCGTATACATTGCGCCATTTTGACCAAATTGAAACACGATGGCTTCCCGCATTCCTCGCATGACGTTAAATCCAATCGTTGTCAAAAGTATCAATAACGCCATGTAGCGATTTTTGGGATAACTGAGAAATCCTGTCGCAAGACTTTGCATGATAAGTATCAAAAAGGCACCCCTGATTGTAACGATGTTTCCATGCATTTACTAGACTGGGATTGATATGCAAAATTTTTCTTCATAGGGTGGTATTTTTTGTCATCCGAAAATATAATAGAGTTGAGCTCTAACTGATTGATTTAATGTCTCAACTCAAACCTGCTGCTCAAACATGTTACCGTGCCGTGTCTGTGGTTCTGTGTATATTCGGTTTTTTATCATATAATCAGTCTTTTGCTTTGGGCAGTGCCGCAGTATCAGTGGCCACTAGGCCCAAGCTAGTTATTAAAACCCCAGGCATGCCGCCGTCACTGCTGAATCATCAGGGGCTGCTCGGAAGCTATCAACGCACGCTTGAGTCGCAATATGACGTTACCTATACGACTGATCCAGATGCAACTGCTGACATCTTATTGTTGAGTAAGTTTGAGGCGTCGACAGAGTCATACTATGATTATTGGATGACGATGTGGAGGTGGGCTCAGGGGAAGCATCAAAAATCGGTCAGCTTGTCGACTATTTGTCGCGATCCTGCCGCTGTCAAGATTTTATACGCCCAGGAGACCTGGCATAGTTTTCCTAAGGGTTATGATGATTGTTTTGATCTTATTATTGGATTTGACCAAATACCTCAGCATCCTCGGTACCAGACGATTGCTGGTGTTGCATACGAGTGGTTTTCTGATAAAATTTCAACTCGATACAATCCATCGAAGGATCCATGGCGGTCATCAGGTTGTCAGCCAGAACAGCGTAAATATGATGTTTGTATGCTCGTGAGTAAGCGACAAGAGCGTACGTCTATGGATCTTGCGCTCGATCGGATTGCGCTATACCACGCATTCTCACACAAAGTAACTACGGCCTCGGGAGGGAGCGTAGACAATAATATTGGCTACACGGTTCCTAAAGGTGATGAGCTTGACTGGTTGATGAATTGTAAGTTTGTTGTTGGTTATGAAAATACCACATACCCCGGATATATCACGGAAAAGCCCTACCAAGCATGGCTAGCCGGTGCGATACCAATCTATTCAGCACATCGTAGCGTGCTGGGTAATATCAATCGAGAGGCGGTAGTCTATGCCCCTGATTTTGCTACACATGAAGAAATTATCAATCATGTTGTCCATTTGTTGGAAAATCGTGATGCCTACTGCTCGATATGGCAGAAGACTTTGCATTTAGATCGTGATTTGGACTTCGAG
>DBUY01000021.1:4321-9709 GCA_002308435.1 Proteobacteria bacterium UBA1278
GCTGATTAACTGACTCAGATGAGCTCATCGTGCTTGCTTTATTCAATAGTACACATGTTCATGCGCTTGTTTGTTGTATTGACTTCAGCTTCCTGACTATACCCGCTCTAAGAAATGGGATAATGCGCTCAGTACTCTTGGCGGTGTGAATTACTCTAGCTTATGATAAGTGCATTATTGAATCAAATATTTCATGATAAAGACAACTCCATAGTTATCACTTAATGCAGTGCTCTGTGTGTTGAATGTATATCCTTTGAGTACGCTATGAACTGATTGGTCAAAGTGTATTTTCAAGTTTAAATCAATGTGTCTTCCGGTGTCTGCCCAGTAGCCGTATTCAAAATTATAACTGTAGTCTCGGCTCAGTTTTCTGTATTTTGTTTGTATATGGTAATAATCACCCCAAATACTCGTGCTTAGTGGTTGATTACTTACTGTGCTGGATGTATTTTTGTTGGAAACAGTATATGTGCTATATGACATTAATAGACCACTGAGGTCAAGCTCAATATTTATGCTGCGTACTGGTTTGATTGGATTTTGTGACTGCAGGTAACTGCTACTGCTGTCACCCGTTGTACAGACAATACTTTTGTATTGCCAAACCTCAGACCCAGGCCACATATAAATACCACGAGATATGGTAAGTTTTCTTCCGCTATTTGAGTTTGATCCCATAGAGAATTGTGTGCCCATACGTCCTTCTGTCATCATATATGCGACGTCTGTTTCAACGTTCGCTGTGTTGGTTTCTGACGGATTTGTGTTGTAGGCATAACCATTGATGTCGAGAAAGCTGTCAAATAATCCTCTCTTGTAGATAATTCTTGCCTTACTTGCCCAGCCCGGTAAGCCGCTTGTCAACGGTATACCTTGCCAGCGAAGTTGGCTGTGTAGCTCGGCACTGTAGCCAAAAGAGATGGGGTTGTTTTTTTGTTCAGTGGCGGCTTTGTCCATCGTTACCGGTGGTTGAATCGGTGTGTAGGCGAGTCCAGAGGATGAGATGATTGATAGGCTTATCAGTCTTATGATTTGTTGCCAACCAAATTTTGTCGGCTTAGAAGGGCTCATGTGGTTGATAAATCGACTCGTCATGCATTATCTCACAATTGGTGATTGATATTTGAATCGAATGGTGCCTACAGCACCACTACTACTATCGTAGTTACCTGACCCGGTGAAGCTGTACAATTTTAAAATCGCAGTGGTGCGATTATTGATGGTGTATAAAATATTCGCTTGAGCGTACTGACCTGTATTTTGCCAATCGCCAAACTCGAATTGGTAATCGTAGAATGCGTTGATCGAACGCAACGGTGTGGTGAGTTGCAAAAAGTTTCCCCAGTTTTTTCCGTAATTTCCAGTAAAAGTGGTACTGTCTGATGAACCTGTGGTGGTTGTTTGACTGCTACTATCTGCAATGTTGTAAAGTAGCTTGAATTGTCGCCAGTCGATAGAAATCTCTGTACCCTGGAGTGATTCTATGCTGCCAATAGCTGATAGTTGGTTTTCTGATGAATTAGCGCACTCACTGCCATACCAGGCCCATGCTTTACCACCAGGCCAGTAATAGCCACTCCTGTTTATTGAGATGGTGGTCTTTTGTTTTCCGCTAGAGTTGAGTGTGTAGGATGTGCCGAATTTGGATTCAATCATCAGATAGTTGATGGTTGTTGTATTTCCCAACGGTCCGTTTGCAGTCGTAGGGCCTTGGGTAACGCTGGTATCACTACCGTTGCTGTACATGTTCAGTGAAAGAAAGTTTTGCAGTTGGCGTCGTGTCCATCGAACTGTATTATTACTGCTCCATCCCGGTTGTTGCTGTGTTAAGCTCGTACCCCGCCATAATACATCGGTTCCAAATGCAGTGGTGTTGATGAAATCAAATGCATTTGTGATTTTAGCGCTCTTTATTGGTTGAACTGGTGGCTGTATGGCTGTGTAGCACCAACAAGCCGGTTGTAACATGGTGACCACGAGTGCAATGATCTTCCTGTTACTTGCCATTGATGTCTACCTGTTAACTATATGAATCAGTATATCGACTGTCTATATTGAACACAACAATGTATTTCATAATTGTTTAATGGATTACAACGCTGCTAATCTGTTTTTGGTTTATGGTATCAAAACGAGGTGGCCGTTACGTCGTGCCGCTAAAAATTGGTTGGTTCATGCTAAACTGCATGCTCAAGATGAGACCATTGTTGCTATCAATGTTGTTGTCATTGCTATTGAAAGAGTAGCCTCTCACTGTTCCCCGTGTATTCTTGTTGATGGGCCTACTGATGTCAATCTGAAAGACATCGCCAGTATTATTCCATGTTCCGTATAGTCCGCTGATATTGATCTTTTGTCGAATTGGATAGCTCGGTGTCTTTATACTTAAATAGGTGCCCCAATTGTGTGGCCATGCGGTTTGTGATGTGTCGTTGGGATTGATGGTTGAATTTGATGTGGTTGGTGCGCTGTAAAATATTGAAAAGTTGTAGAGCATGAGGTGTAAATTCACAGCCTTGACTGGCTTTACATTACTTGTTCCCCCAGATACGTTACTGAGTGGAGTTAGTGTCGTCGAAGAGGCCCAGTAATACCACTGCTGATCAGGCCACTGGTAAATACTTTGCGAGAGTCCAATGGCGTGTGATTGTTTTGCATTGAGATACATGCCGGTGCCGATTGTTGAGCCACTCATCATGCCACCTGAGCTGACAATACTATTCGTGGTGCCCGTTGCTGGTATATTTGAGTTATAGCTGAATAAATCAACCTCGAGAAACGTGTAGATATTACCCTTTTCGGCGATTAACATATTCTGGTTAGCAGTGCCGACCTGATTCCCTGAAAGTGATCGGCCCCAAAACTGATAGTTTGTTGCGATGTCAATGCTGTTGTGGGTACTTACGCGCAACATCGACTGCTTTTTTGGTCCGGTTACCTTGCTTGTTGGTATGCTCGTATCATCAGGGATATATGTTAGATAGCTGGGGGTTGCTAAATTCGTATAGGCAAATACACTCGAGGTGAGCGCGACGATTAAGAGTTGGATCAGTGCTGTGTAATGATACATCGTAATGGCAACCAGAATGTGTGTTTTGAAAGTATAACCTTAAGACTGGGGTAAGACAAATTTAACATGCCGATGTTGGAATATTGTCTCAGCTGGTTATTTTTTTTAGCATCTCTTGAGCTGTTGTCACTACCTTTCCACGATGTTGGGCGATAATGTCTTTCAGTACTGTCTTTGCTCCTTCAATATCTTGCATATTGATATAGGCTTGTGCCAGATCTAACTTGATCGGTACGCCTTCGCTTGTAGCAAAAACATCGAAATCACCCGAGGATTCCTCAGCGTATGCCATAGCAAGCGGGTTAGGCTTTTCTGGAGTGTTGATGTGTTGATCTTGGCTTATGAGATTATTGATACGGTTTGTTTGTTCGGTTTTGAAGCTGCTGTAAGCAAACCAGATGACAACACTGAGTAACATGCTACCAAACATAATAATTAGTAAAGGAATCCCTTGCCGTGAAAATATAATACTAAAGTAGGACTGGACGTTAGACTGTAGTCGATGAATCACACCGATGGTGGTCACTAGAAAATGTTCCCATGGGGACTCAGATGCGACAACAGTTGTTCGTCGTGTCGCTTTCATAGTTACAGGTTCTTGTGTTGCGTTTTTCCGAGACTCTACCGATGCTATTGGATATTGGTGCTGATCACCCGATGTAGAAGTCTGTTGGTGGTGAGTATTTGAGGTGATTGAAGGGGGAGTGGCCTCGGTGTTTCTCACTGCGGTTGCATGCGTTGCATTGGCCTGGCTGGTTACATGCTGGGTGTTTTGGCTTTCTATTTGGTTGTCGGCTAATGGTTCTGGAGAAGATGGTCTGATTTGTTCGGCTGCGATACTGCTCTCTGTGGTCGGGTGAACTGGTGCTGGTGCCACAATTTGTTGATTATTCTGCGAGTCAGCTCCTGAGTTATCGGTGCTGATGAGTTGATCCGATGCTTCAACCGTTTGGGTCATCACGCTAGGTGCTTCAGGCAGATTATCTGTAATATTGGTATCTAATCGTTGACCTGTTTGTTGACTCAGTCTCGCTTCAATTTGTGTTTCGAGCAATTGTGCTTTTTTTTCAAATTCATCTGAGTTTTCCGAAGTTGGATTGATCGATGCTGTGTTATGATAGCCATTTTGTTGGTTTATCACATCATTTATCTGTTGCGTGTCGTACTGTGACACAGTCCCGTTCGCAATGCATGCTGCTGCGGAAATCAGAAGGACTAGCTGTGTGTATTTTTGTGAGCGCATGGTGACATAACGACGTAAGTGCGTAGATGGATTATGCGATATCTCCAGAAAACATGCAAGCATAGATATTCGGGTCATGTTCTGGCGTATAGTTCTCAATTTTGTTATTCTGACCGGACGTTATTTTGGGGAAGTTTGGACATGCCAAGATGGGCCTGCGGCGTCAGTTACCTGGGTACGCAATTTCACGGCTGGCAAAAACAGCCAGCGCTTGCCAATACAGTTGAGCAAGTGGTTCAGCATGCTCTTTCATCGGTGGCTGACCACTCAATTGACTTGGTTTGTGCAGGACGAACAGATGCCGGTGTCCATGCGCTTGATCAGGTGATTCACTTTGATTCAGACGCAAATAGATCACCCGATAATTGGTTGCTGGGGGTGAATGGATTGTTGCCAGAATCTGTTAAATTACAGTGGGTACAACCAGTTGATGCGACGTTCGATGCACGTTATGCAGCCATTCGTCGTCGATATGCCTATGTTATCTACAATGCTGAGGTTAGTCATCCTCTCTGGACAAATCGCGCTGTCTGGTTGCCCAGGCGATTGGCGCATGTCGGGGCGATGCAGACTGCTGCACAAGCATGGCTTGGAGAGCATGATTTTTCTAGTTTTCGCGATCGAGATTGCCAGGCGCGGCATCCTGTGCGTACGATTACTGAGTTTAGCCTTGTCAGACAGGGGCATTTTTGTGTATTTTACTGTGAAGGCAATGCGTTTTTACATCATATGGTAAGAAACATGATGGGTGTTTTGATTGAGATTGGATTGGGTCGACAGCCTGTTGAATGGGCAGCTGAGGTGTTAGCGGCACGGTCTCGATCTGCAGCGGCAATGACAGCACCGCCTGAGGGCCTATATTTGGCGAAGGTTTACTACGATGCGCCTTGGCACACTCAACTGCCTGCGGTTCAAAATTTCATGGCTGCATTTACTGGGGGACGTTAAATGACACGTGACACATTTATGGGACGTAGTATATACCCGACTGCAGGTAAAAAGTCTGTCCCATTGGGCGCAAGAATTTACCCTGTTCGGAAAGCAGCTGATCGGTTGAATTTAGGGGTGTTCA
>DBUY01000077.1 GCA_002308435.1 Proteobacteria bacterium UBA1278
AAGAGACTGATGCCACAAAAGATGCAGTGGCCACCAGTCTTTTAACACTAACTCATTGACTAGCTCTGTGTTTCTGCGTATGGTGTCGTGGCAATAATAAAACTCTCTTCCATGTATATCAAAATCACTACAAATGACCGTAACTCACTCCTTGAATTACATAGGCGATTAGCAGAACTAGGCATTAACTATTTCGTCGTTAGCAACCAAGTGATGCTTCCTTCTCAGGCTAATCTCACTGATCTCGCTTACCAGTGGATCCTAGATTTGGTGCCCAGCCGGTTAGAGTTGCAGCCTTCCGAGGGTACCGATGCAAAGCCGCTCGCTCTTTTCACGGCAAAACATATCCATAAACTGACCTGCCTAGAGCTGAGTGCTGATTTAGGCGCTCAGCTGATCAATCAAATGGTCGCTTGTTTTCAGCCTCACCAAACGGTTTTTTTGTCTGCAAGCCTATCGGTCGACCAACTTCAATTCTTACCGAGCCTTGAGGAAAACATCAAATCATTGCAACTGATCGTTGACCCCGCAATGACAAACCAACAATTGAAATCCGTTGCTCGGTCAGGGCGCCTCTGCCACATCCCTGATAATTTATCGCTTGAACAAGTCGTCCAGCTTGCTTCTGCCAACTTGATTCGATTGGTGCCAGCACATGATTTGACAGTTGAGAAATGTCAGTCATTGGCAGCCAGCGTCGGTCAATGCTGCGAAGTTATCACACAAGAATCACATAGTAACGATCAACTCCGTGCGCTGGCAAGCCATTTGAAAGCGGGCAGCGCAATCACCATTGCTCATCTTCCTGAAGATAAGGCCACTCTCGTTGCCGCCTCTCTCACTGAGGCGGCTATTTGTGATGTGCCGGTTACGTTGACAAAAGATGCGCTGCAAACATTTATCAAACGAATCGCCCCACACGTCATCATCATCCCCCCTGGCGAGTCACCGCATGCGAACCACCTGTTCTGCGACGATAAAATCATTTGCTTGGTGGAAAATCTTGCACCAACGACAAGACTGATCCTTGGTGCTATACACGCGACGCGTCTTGTCGTGATTTGTCAACACGTCAGTCCTGATCAAGCGATCATACTTGATCGCTCACTCACAGAGGAACAACTCAAGACGATTGCAACCCATCTACCGCGCATGCAGGATATTAATAGCGTGCAGTATGCCACTACGGTCGAAAAGCGGATTCTGTTCTTGGAAGCCTATCATCAACAGCATGTTGGCTTACCTGAGCAGTACGTCATTAGAGGTGATATTTCGGTGGATGATATAAAAAAACTCGCCGCTAGGGTCACTCCTCATATTGTCTTCCTGAAAGTGGACCGCGATCTGGATTGTCGTCTCTGTGCTACTGTGGCAACTCATCTCAGCCAGACACAAATACTCAGTTTAGATCGCAACACTCAGGCTCAATTACTGACTCTTGTCAAAAACTTGCCAGATCATGCAGCGGTCCAAGTCGGTCATCAAGACCTGATGGAAAGCGCAATTATTGCAGGCACCTTAAAACGCAATAGTACATGTCTGATACACAACACCATGAGCAATGATGTCATTAAGCACTTGCTCACATTTATGCAGCAGACCGTAACAGTGATTCCCATGGTGTCACTGAATAGCAGTCAGCTCAAAATACTTGCATCGCATTTGACTCAGAAAACGATATTATGCGTTGGCTCCACGAAAGCGTGGACTCATCTCAGCGGTTCGCAACTGCTAGCACTTTGCCAATCTGTTCGAGCTGATATGACTGTGCTCCTTCATGTGTCAACACCAGATCAGATGCAGCGTATCGCGCCGCTTTTTCAAAAAGGGGTCATTATCATACCACCTCAATATCAGGGTTCGCTCAACCCGACATTAGCGAATACGCTGAAGACCATGTGTCATGAACTTGATGCCTCAACAAGACTGGTATTCAGTCCTAAGTTATCCAATGAGCAGCTCATCTGTATTGCGTCAAATCTCAAAAAAAACCAGTGCTTCGTTTTACCGAAAGCGCTCTCTGAGGCTCAGCTGGACTTGATTGCCTCGTTCCTTCCAGTGTTAAAAACAGAAAATCAAATCAGCTCTGATAAGCCATGGACAAAGAGCAAGTTCATTGCGCAGTATCGGCAGCACCATCCTTCTGTAGACACACCGAACAATGCGCGTCAACGACCCCAAATTACCTCGGATCACACATCTATCACTGTACCAACAACACCAAGCTATCGGTGTGAGCGGCCATCAATCCCCTTGGACCATACATCTGTCACTGTACCAACAGCGCCATGTTCTGAGCGCGAGCAGCCATCAATCCCCTCGGATCATACAACGATCACTGTACCAACAGCTCGGAGTGCCAAACGTCAGGCACTGCCAATTACCTCAACCGATGCATCGTATCTGAACGGTTTGTCTTCACTTCATGCAGCGGCCACTCGTCTACTCTGTGAATCTGATGAGCAACAGCTGTCGACTTCTCATGCGAATCCATCGGCCACCTCAACAGCGTCAATCCCTACTGTTAGACAAGCGAAGACGATACGGCACCGGCTCATTACGCCACACCTCTATTCATCGTCTCTGCAAGCTGCCCCTTCCGCCGTGTCGGCAGAATCGTTTGCACAACCACAGCCAGAACGACAACAGCCATCCCCACCGAATCAAAACATATCTACTGAATCAGAGGCGTCGACTGATTCAGTAGCACCTGGCCAAAAAAGAGCGCGAACGCATGAGACCAATCACCTCCAAGAAGCGAGCGAATCGCTCAGCTCAAATCAGTCGTCACTATTTTTTTCAGATGCCTCATATGGCCATCAAGATGATGACATACCTAGCATGATAGCTGGTTAAATTCACTCCATGTGGCCCGTCATGTATTTTGGTAGTGCTCCGTGTTTGCACTCGTCACTCGCTTGATTGTCTTCAATACTCGCAGTGTCATAATCCAGCCAATTATGTGCTGACATTGTCATACCATGCGCTGGTAGTTGCATCTTTCATGACATGCGATTGAGGCCTTGCCGCTCTCTATGAACACTTACTGTGGTCAGCATTGCAGATTCCCCGCAATCAGTTATACTTGAGGCATCTGAATTGAGAGGCACTATGGGCAAACCTAATCTTTGTATCGCACACTCGGGAGGTGTCACAGCGATTCTGAATACAACCGCTGCTGCGACAATTCGTCGCGCCCGAGAAAGCCAACAATTTGGGACAATTTATGCGGCTGAATTTGGTCTAAATGGTCTCGTCAGTGGTCGCTTGTTCGACACTACCCCGCTCACAGATACACAACTGACTCAATTAAGTCACACGCCGAGCAGTGCCTTTGGGTCGTGTCGGTTCAAATTACCAGATTATACGGCTGACCCGAAACCATACCAACAAATTATGCAAACCTGTGCTGATTTTAATATTCAATACCTGGTTTATCAAGGTGGGAACGACTCACAAGATACCACGTTAAAACTATCTGCTGCCCAATCCCATTTTTCGCATCCACTTGCAGTCATTGGTCTTCCGAAAACTATTGATAATGATCTAGAAGGCACCGACTTTTGTCCTGGTTATCCGAGTGCTGCAAAATATATCGCGACAAGTATCCAAGAAGCTGCTCTAGACACGTGGGCCATGAGCAAAAACTCGACCCAAGTTTTTATCCTAGAAGTGATGGGACGCCATACCGGCTGGCTTGCATTAGCTGCTGGCATTGCCCGATCACACCCTGAGCAAGCACCTCATAGCATCCTGATCCCGGAGCGCTCATTTTGCAAAAAAACCTGGCTAGACTATGTTAAACGTTGTGTTAGTCAGTATGGTTTCTGTGTTGTGGTTGCCTCTGAAGGTATTACTGATCAACAAGGAAACGCCCTGGTTGCTCAATCTCGAACTGATGCATTTGGTCACAAACAACTTGGTGGCGTTGGTGCGTATTTGGCTGATCTTGTCAGCACGCAGGCCGGGCTTAAAGCACATTGGGCGCTGCCTGATTATCTGCAACGATCGGCTGGCCACTTGCGCTCAGCAGCAGATGTAGCTTGTGCTCAACAGCTGGGCGAAGCAGCTATTGATGCGCTGCTTAATGGTCAACACAGCGTCATGTTAGCGCTCAGTCGGACCCAGTCAACACCTGTATCATGGCAGACAACGACAATTGACTTGAACCAGTGTGCGAATCTCGAGAAAACTTGTCCGTTAGACTATCTAGAGGCAGAGACAAACCTTTTGAGTGACGCTGCTAAATCATATCTGACTCCCCTGCTTACCGGTGAAGCGTCACCAGAATTCATGCACGGGACACCGGCATATTTTAATCGTAGCGACCTCCGTTTAGCACTTCATCCAAACACGACTGAGCAGATTGTATGATACATAAAAACGTACCCACTTGGTCAATGCGCATCATTGCGTTCTATGCGCTATTGTATTTGTTATCAGGGTTTCAACTTGCCTATCTATCCCAGATTCCCAGTAAATTCCCAAATACGACACTGATCTACGCTGGTGTTGCTATCTGGTTCTTAGCGATTGCTGCTCTCGGCATCAGTCGACAACGGATACTTCCCCCACAATTGGCGTTCTTTTCTGGCTTCATTCTTCTTTTGTATGCACAATTCATGATTGTGTTTGGTATTAAACATCAATACGGCATGGTTTCAGCGCCAATGAGTAGTTTGCTCGGGTTTTCAACATTACTATTGGCAACACTTCGTGATCATCACACCATGCAAGACCGGCCTTTTGCCCTTTTTCGTCACACATTTTTACCTTTTCTTGGCTACACACTTGGCTTTGTTGCACCGCATCCACTCCCCCTACCTGGTGCATACACAACGCTACTCGTGCCGTTGGTGATTTATGCTCTCGCTCGTCACTCTGGCCAATCGCAAACGAATTCTACCACGACACATCGCGTTCACCTGCTTTACTGGCTGAATGTGATGTGGTTTTGGACAAGCGTCAGTGGCTATCTTATCCTCAACGCAAAACCTTATCTATTTTACTATATTGCCTGTCTCGTCACTGGTATGATCATCTCTATCGCGATGACAGACCGAAAATCTTTAGATGGCTGGCGAACGAATAGCACCGCTTATTGGTTGATTTTGCAAGGTGCGTTATTTGTTCACGCCCAGGCTTTTCCAGCGTCGTCCGTACTCTACTCTGGCTCAATCATGGCTGTATTTGGGGGGTTGTCGGCGAAGGTTTTGATTCCCAGCACTGCCCGACTCTACCGGCAGGACTCGATTCTATATTTTTTGTGTAATCTGAGCATGCTTTATCTTGGTTTGTTGATCTATCCACATGCACTACTATTTCCAAAATTAGCGGCGGGCGCCGTCTTTATACTGGTAACTATTAATTGCTTTATTACCGATACGCCATCTAATGTACTCAGCTCTCTCGCAGCAGTATTCCAGTTCTTCCTCCACCGTCTCGGCGTTCGATACTCTGGAACCGAGCATCTAGATTATCGACCCAATGAGCGTGTGATCATAATCGCAAATCATAGCTGCTTTCTTGATGTGCCCATATTGGCTTCTCGTTTTCACGAGAAATTGGCTTATCCTATCTATCCCTTTTGGCTAGATGTTTGGGCTATTCGGGTGATTGGTGGCCTCGTGGCGGACATGTATGCAATGAAACCTGGCCAGTCAAGTAGTTTGTCCAATGTAATTGATGCAGTCAGACGTGGGAAGAAATGCGTTATTTTCCCTGAGGGCCGACTCTCCGATACAGGTAATTTGATGAAACTGTTCGAAGGTACTGTACTCCTGGCGGAACACTCAAAAGCCAACATACAACCGGCTATTATCAACGGTGGCATGAATCTAATTTCAAGTCGTGATGATGGCCGACATATCAAGCGCTTCTTTGCACCAGTTCAAGTCACATTTGGACCAAGCACAGCACTACCTGAAACAAAACTGCGCGGAAAAGCGAAGCGCAAGCTAATCAAACGGGTACTATTTCAACGCCTAGCCGAAACCTATCTGGCAAGCTATGCGCCGGTCACTGTCCATCAGGCATTATGTGATGCGGCACGGCGATATGGTTACCATCGACAGATACTACAGAGCAATAACTTCTTGGATACGCTGACGTATCGCTCTCTACTGCGCCGGGCGGGCTATGCTGCTAGACGTCTACGACAAGACTATCAGCCTGGTGACCTGATTGGCATCACCATTGAGACTGGCACTGATGCTGCTGCGTTGATAATTGCTTGTCTGATAGCAGAGCTTCCATTTGTACCAATTGCTACAGATTGTAGCTCTGAGACATTCGCCGAGATGTGTAATCAACTCAATTTCAGTGCTGTGGTCATTGATCGGCAGCAATGGCATGCGCCTGCGCATGGACAACACCTTGATTATTGTGTGCAGCATCGCGTTGATCTCCTAGATCACGATCAATTACTTCGAGCACCCAGTGTTTGGGAGCGCATTAAAATGGCCATGCCTTCACGACTCTCGACCGGTCGGTCACCGGATCTGATTCCAGCTGTACTTTGGTTTGATCCACACTCTCATCATACGACTGTACTCAGTCATCACAATCTGACTCGCCAAGCCTATCAGCTTCATATTAACTGTGATTTGCGCGGCTCAGATGTTGTGTTCAACGCAGCTGGATTACAATCCACCTATGGACTACTCATGGGTTTACTACACCCCTTGTTATCAGGCGTCAAAATCATCTCCACAACACCAAGTTTTAATCAGAAATATGTCATAGAATCGTTTTATGACACTCAGGCAACGGTGCTTGTCAGTCATACTGCGACGCTTGCAAACTATCCACCAGATCCTGATGCGTATTACGAAACGGTTCGTTTGCGTGCTATCTATATTGATGACGCCATCGCGCCAGCCATGCGTTCACGCTGGGAGCAGCATTGTAAGTCTTATCTGTTCCGGGTGTTTTGTGATCCCAACCAAGCTGGTGTTGTCGCGATCAACTCGCCGTATGCATTTTCTGACCATTCTTACGGTCGTTTACTTCCGGGGACTCGAATCCATCCTGTATCCGGTGGCTGTTCACAGTTTACTGGCCCCATATGCCCTGACTTAGTACTGAAGCAGCACAAAATCAGCGCACGTTCTCCATCTGGCCATCGAACTTATACCATTGCGGTTGCACTGCTAGAGGATGAGCATGGCTTTCTGGTGACTCCTAATCACTAGGTGATTCCTGATCACTCATTTATAGCGAGATCTATCTAAGAGTCAGTAAATAAAGGATGTCATCTAGTGAGATGGATATTCTCACCTGGAAAGCCACCCCATGATCAGTTTATTGAGTCGCTATCGCCCTAAGTGGCCTGTAAATTTTGATGGGTTGACTAAGCATGCCCCCGGTATTTTCGCACACTCAACCAATACACAATAGATAATACGAATGGAATGGTCAACACGACCCCTGCGCTTGCAGTAACTGTTAGCCCCAAGTGAATCGTGGATAGTAGGTGGAAAACTAAAAACTCGCATGCAACCATACCACCTATTAGTGCAACACGAGATGACAAACCGGTAAACCTCAGTGAAACGCCTCTTTCGAGGATTGCAATAACAAGCATTGCGATTATGAGCAGATTGAGTGGTCTTGCAATGCGCGCTGTGAATAGCAACCACGTCATACTTCCTGATATACCAAACTTCCTTGCACTCGCAAGACTATGTCCGATTTGCCACAGTGAAAGATATTCCGGCTGAATAAACGACCACGCCATGATATGTGGTTTCAATTTTATCGGGAGATTTTTCTTAGGGATATGCTCTGTTTCTAGGCTATTTGCTTTGACGTCAGTATGTTGCACATCACGAGCAATCCACTGGCCAGCGTGATAATTTGCTTTCGGAGCAACGTACCAGCGCTTGAGCTCTTTATGCTCAAATTCATAATACGCTAGGTCATTTAGCTGTCGGCCACTTGCACTGATTTCGGCACTTAAAAACCCGTTTTGCGTATATAACCACATCCGATTCTGCGATAGATAGATACTACCTCGTGACAATTTCTCGGCACGCCAGCTGTTGGCATACGCGGTGAGCTTTGGTCCGACCCACTCTCGATTAAGTGTAAAAACCGCACAGATCAGACATAATACGGGGAGCATCTTCCAGATTAAGCGCGCCGTTGATATGCCAATGACTTGGCTCATTAACAGTTCCTGAGATCGCCTGAGCTGTACAAAAAAAAGAATTGATGCGATACAAATCACGATACTATCTAACGGTATAACGTCACCAGGAATTGACATCAATGTGAATTGTATTGCATCTGCACTGTTGTAACCTGTGCTATTAAATACGCGTCTAAGCTCGTTTGAGAGGCGGATGACAAACATCATCACGCAAAATATGGCGAATACGTCCGTATGACATCGAATCAATTTACGTGAAAAGTAGCGCGTAAGAATCACTGTGTACTCGCTTGGTTTTTGACTATCATACTGTATTACCTCACTTGATACCAGCTAGTTGATCTGGTTATCATGGCACTTAATGCCGATCTACACAAAGGTTTATGACTAGTCACTTGCCATAGCTGATCAAGCTGGCCCTATTGAGAACAAGACTAATCATTATCACACAGGCACTTGCCGTTGCATACATTAGCACAACTAGCCAAATATCTTGCATGCCGTAAGATTTGTTATAAATGAAGAATAGACCTAAATAGTAGCCAACACCCAGAGCTCCTGCTTGCCATCG
>DBUY01000030.1 GCA_002308435.1 Proteobacteria bacterium UBA1278
CATTTTTTTCTTCTCGGCGCAGAGCACGAACTGCAGCTGACTTCCATTAGGCTGTATCGACGAGAGCTTTTTGATTAATGAGACGGTCTCTTTGGGTAGTCGATCGGCGTTATCGATGAGCAGGCGGATTTGTTGTTTCTGTGCAGAAAGTGACTTTAAGAGTGAGATGCAGTCCTCTGTCGATGGTGTTCTGGATAACTCGACAAGGTGGCTAGAGTCGCTCATGAGTGTTTTGAGTAGGTTCTGTGGGTTAAGCCCTGAAGTCCCGATCAGAAGAATGCTGTGGTAGTGAGAGCGGATTTTTTTAAGTGCGCGCAGGCATGTGCTTTTTCCACAACCTTTCTGGCCAACCAAAAATGTGGTGCAGGTTTCAGAGGTGTCTAGTGTGCATAATTTGTTCAGCGTGTAGATCAGTGCCTGGGATTTAAAAAATAAATTGCTGTCAGCGTGGCTGTTGTTAAACGGTGTGGCTTTGAATCCGAGCGAAAACCAATTGATTTGGTCATCTGTTTGCGCTGTGTATGCTTCAGGCATAACGCTCTCGGCTGTAAGTATTTTCATATTATCAATATCTTTACTGTGGTGTTAGGTGATATTTCCCACATGGGTACATAAAATGTCTGTAATCGTTGTGATCTAGTGGGTGTCCGCGTTGTGGGTTTACGGCTGGCGCTTTTTTCTTGATTCTGCTTGGGTTGTCTGGTAACTTAGCATAACTATCTAAATGTTACGGTTTTTGTCTTTTGTACTCTGTTGATGATATTGAGAAAAAGGGTATAGGCGCATTCGCCGAGAAGTCCTATCTTGATTACTCTATGTACGTCGTGCTTGATCGTGCTTTACCTGCTGTTACGGACGGGCTGAAGCCGGTTCAGCGGCGTATTGTCTATTCTATGTCTCTGCTGAAGCTAGATGCATCTGCCAAGCATAAGAAGTCGTCGCGTACTGTTGGATATGTTCTTGGTTCTTTTCATCCACATGGTGAGCTTGCTTGCTACGAGGCCATGGTTCTCATGGCGCAGGGCTTTAGTTATCGTTACCCATTGATCAATGGTCAGGGTAACTGGGGATCGGTTGATGACCCTAAATCATTTGCTGCAAGTCGGTATACGGAGGCAAAATTAACTGCTTACGCCTCGGTGTTGTTGTCCGAAGTGCATGCTGGAACGGTGGAATGGAAGTTGAACTTCGATGGAACCACTGAGGAGCCTTGCTCGTTGCCAGCAAAGCTGCCAAATGTGCTTTTGAATGGCGGTATGGGTATTGCGGTGGGGATGACAACAGATATTCCACCACACAATGCTCGGGAGGTTGGTGAGGCGTGTATACACTTGCTCGAAAACCCTGCGGCTGATCGGGACTGTGTTTATGAGTACGTGAAGGGGCCTGATTATCCTGGTGGGGCAGAGTGTATCAATTCTAGCAGTGAGATCCGGGCGGTATACGACACTGGGCAGGGGGCTTTTACGATGCGTGCTACGTATTCAGTGGAGTCTGGAAAACAAATTGTGATTAATGCATTACCCTATCGCGTGTCGCCAAGCCGTGTACTTGAGCAGATTGCCGAGCAGATGCATAAAAAACAGCTACCGATGGTCACCGATCTCCGTGATGAGTCTGACTATGAGACGCCGATTCGTATTGTCATTGTGCTTAAGAGTAATCGCGTTGATGTCGATGAACTGATGAGCCATTTGTTCTCTGTCACTGACCTCGAAAAATCAGACAAGGTGATGCTTAATGTGATCGACCTGGATCGCTCGCCACGCGTATTGTCGTTGTATCAGATTCTACAACAATGGATCACATTTCGTAAGCAGGTTGTCACTAATCGAACGACGGCACGATTAAAGAAAGTTGAAGCGCGCTTGCATACGCTTGCGGGACTTTTGTTGATATTTGATTTTATTGATGAAGTAATAGCGATTATTCGTCGTTCTGACGAACCTAAAGCTGCTCTGCTTCAGCGCTTTGATCTCACAGAGTCTCAGGTAGAGTCTATTCTTGAGATTAAGCTTAGGCAGCTTGCAAAAATTGCGGAGCAAGCCTTGCTCGATGAGCAAAAAAGGCTGCTTGATGAGCAGGCATTACTTGAGGCGATTTTGAACAAACCAGGCGAGTTGGAGCGGACTATGGTTCGTGAGATCAAGGCGTGCTTAGATACCCATGGTGATGATCGACGCACTGAGATGATTTCACGAGAGCGAGCCGTTCGCTTTGAGGCAGCTCCGATATCTCGATCAGTAGAAGACATTACGGTTGTTCTATCTAAACACGGCTGGGTTCGTGCTGGTAAGGGTCACGGGTTTAACGCGGATGGTCTTACTTTTCGGACAGGAGATGAGTTGGGTTTCTTGATGCATGGCCGTTCGAACCAAGAGATGGTCTTGGTCAACACGTCTGGACGGTGCTTCTCGCTCATGCCAACTGGTTTGCCAAATATGCGCGCTCAGGGTGAGCCAATTACTAAATATATAGAGGCGAAAGATACGTCAATAGCTGTTGCCTGTTTGGTGCAGCCTGGTGATCAATTGATGATGATGACAGCACTTGGTAACGGTTTCGTCACAACAGGGGCTGATTGCACGACAAAAAATCGGGGTGGTAAACAACTTGTAACGCTGACAGCTGGAGATCGATTATTACCTATTCAACGAATAGCACCGGAGCATACACACCTCGTCATGGTAACTCAGGTTGGACGGTTGTGTATTGTCAAGTTGGAAGAGCTGCCTAATCTGAAGAAGGGAAAAGGGGTGAGGCTATGTCATATTCATTCCAAGGACTTTTTAGAAAATCATGATGCATGTGTTTTTTCCTGCCCAATTGGTGAGGGTGATTCGCTACAATTAGTCAGTGGACGAAGGCAGTTCACGCTAAAACCAGCCACGTGGTCACAATATATTGTTTCTCGTGCAAAACGTGGTCTCTTTGTGCCTCAGGGCTTTCGAAAAGTAACTCGGCTTAATATTACTTCGTCTTCTACGCCAACGGCAGAGACTAAGCATGCTGATTGATACACATTGTCATCTGAATTATCTTCACGGTACTGATCTTGATAAGATCGCTGACGTGCTCAGTTTTGCAAAGAGTCGGGGTGTGACACGTTATATATGCATTAGTGTTGATACAGTCGCGCTTCCAGAAGTCTTGCTTATTGCTAATCACTTTGATCAAGTCAAGGCCACAGTTGGTGTTCATCCCTGTGATGTTAAGCGTCAGCCATTTTCTCTCTCGCGCTCTGTTCTTGAAGAACATGTTGCAAGCGACCAGGTCGTTGCCGTTGGCGAGTGTGGGCTTGATTATTATCATGAAGAGGGGCTTGATCAGGCATTACAGAAACAAGTATTTACCGAGCATATAGAATTATCTATTGCGCATCAAAAGCCCTTAGTTGTACATACTAGAGACGCTCGAGCAGACACAATTGATCTTTTGAAGTCTGTTGGGCAAGGGGGTGCAACTGGTGTACTGCATTGCTTTACTGAATCTAAGGAGATGGCGAAAAAAGCACTTGATTTAGGGTTTTATATCTCTTTTTCCGGTATCATTACATTCAAAAATGCGCACGATCTCCAAGATGTGGTTCGATATGTGCCGTTATCGTCAATTTTGGTGGAAACAGATAGTCCCTATTTGGCGCCGGTTCCTTATCGAGGTAAGCAAAACCAACCCGCTTATGTAGTTGAGGTTGCTCAACAAGTTGCGCAGCTTAAAGGGGTTTCGTTTGAAACGGTGTGCACCGAAACCACGAAAAATGCACAATCGTTGTTTAGATGGCTATAGGTGTTGAATAAAGCTGTGGATAACTTTGTGTAAAAAGAATTGTCCTCTGCGTGCTCTAAGGTTTATTTACTAAAATTTTCCTGTGTTTCACGAGTGTGTTACGCGGATTTTTGCAGTATTTGTCGATTTTGAATGATCAATGTACCGGGGGATAACTTTTTCCTAAAATTGTTTCACACTGCCTGAGCTTGTCCTGCTGGTTTATGTATATGAATGAGGTCTTTTCTAACGATGACTATCATCGATAGCACTATTTTCTATATCTCGTTATACAACTACTTGAGTGGTATAAGCGGCTAGGTATTCTCAAATAATCCATTGTTCACTGAGAAAACGAGATTTCTTCTGACCTTGGTTCTATGACTAAGGACTTCATGACGAATGGTAACCGGACTCAATGATGCAAGCTTTGATTTTGAGCGGACAATGGGTAAATAAACAAGCCGCGTTATTCAAGTATCATCGATGTCTTCCGTGTGATGACCGCTAATTGTAGCCATTGAATGGTTTCATCATGATCAAACCCTGTTATGTTTATTGCGCTTAATTCACGCTAATCGTATTTTGCGGCTCCTCTCTGTTACTCGTTTGCTCGGGTTCAAAAAAACCATTACTGTTTATCTGGCTTTCGCGATTGTCTACAGTTGTAAATACATGCCCATTCGCATTATTCATACTGGAGCTGCTATCCTCTGATTGATGATGATTGCTTATCCGGCCACTTGCAGCAAGTTGATCGATCAAGATTGTGCTTCCTACATCTGTCACCTGATTACGCATCTCGTTCTTTACCCAGTTCTCCAATGTGATGGCATCACGTTGGTGTGCGTTATTGTTGATGTTACCTTGACTGGGCGCAGAGTCCCAACCGTGACCGTTGATCTGTCCTGCTAGAGATGGATATTTCTCGAATACCTTTCGACCGACCGCCTGGGAAGCGAGGAGATAAGCTGTTGCCATACCGTTATGACCGTTATCTGTTTTACCATCGAGGTGTCTGTGATTCATACCATCGGGCGTGATTTTATCGGCGAGCATCGGCCAAGCTGTGATAAGCCTACAACCCAAACTGGTCGCGCAGAGGCTGGACAATGCACAGTGAGATAGGTTGCTATTGTCAATAATAACCTTGTTTAACAAATCTGGTTGTATGCCTTCGATAAACATAGCAACTTTCGCATTCTCGAGTCCTGACTCAATGAGTTTCTCAACGAAGGTCTTGTTGCCCAGTAGAAAGTGGAGTAGTGTTTTCTGTGGGCTTTCATCTACTCCGTCAATAGTGAAGGCTTTCTCATTCACAACCGTGCTCAATGCGCTTTCATCTACTAGATAAAGCATTTCGTCGAGATGTTTGATAAATAAGTCAAAGATTGACTGATCGCATGCAATCATGAAAGCAGGGCTATATTTTATAACTATTGGTTCATATTGTACCGGTGCAGCTCGCGTAAATGCATCAAAATCAATATGCTTGGTCAACCCTGATTGATCAAGTGTTTGGCGACCCTCTTCGCTGTAAAAAAGCGTAGTAAATGCGCTGCTGTCCTTGAGGGGGCCATTTTCTATCGGACTATTGAATGCTTTTTGTGATATCTTATGAGCAATTTTTGTTGTGTTTAGTATTGCACGACCTTCTCTATGGAAACAAAGCCAGTAGACGGGTGATAGGCCATTATTTTTCTCGGTGCTCAGCACATTATTTAACGATGCGGGTGATACTTTATCGACAAGATCAGGGTTTCTTTCAAGTATGCGCAGGCCGATCTCGCTTATATACCAACGAGTTAGTTCTATACGAAACTCTGGAGTTTTG
Source organism: Proteobacteria bacterium UBA1278 (assembly GCA_002308435.1). Lineage (GTDB taxonomy): Bacteria > Pseudomonadota > Gammaproteobacteria > Comchoanobacterales > Comchoanobacteraceae > UBA7916. The sequence continues at coordinate 5,600 of DBUY01000030.1, forward strand.
ATAAACATTAAATCATGCTTTGATCAATCAGCTTGTGTTAATTCGTGCTTCGAAACTACTCGACAGTCACACACTTTGCTAGATTCCTGGGCTTATCAATGGCGCAGCCCTTATGTTGTGCTACAAAAAATGCTAAAAACTGGGCGCCTATGGTATGAACGAAGGGTATCGCTAATGCAGGTGGTTCTTTATCTGTCAGTATGAGTGTTTGCACTTGTGGGTTGTCGAGATGTGCGAATGAATGAATTGCTGATTTAGAGCCGATGATGAGTACTTTTCCTTTTCTGGCGATTACTTCACTGATGTTTGATCGAACTTTATTGAGCTGCTGTGATTCACTGATGAAGAAAACAGTTGTGAGCCGAGGCTCAATAAGTGCAAGTGGTCCGTGTTTGAGTTCACCAGCGGCGTAGCCCTGAGCGTGAATATAGGCTAATTCTTTTATTTTAAGTGCAGCTTCTTGCGCTACCGGAAAGCTCTCGTTTCGTGCGCAAAATAACATGGTTTCGTCGCTGATGAATTGGGTAGCAATTTTTTCGAATGTTTGGCCTGTTTCAAGTGCACTACTGATCCATGCGGGAATCTGTTTTAAGGACTCTATTATTGATAGGTGTTCTTCTTTTTGATTGGTTAACAGTGCTGTGATGCAGCCTAGACAGAACAGCTGTGCAGTGAATACTTTTGTCGTAGCAACCCCAACTTCAGGTCCTGCCTGTGTATCCCAAAAATGGGTTGATAATTGTACCAGTGAGGATAGTGTATTATTTCCGACACATAATGATTGAATTTCGCTGTTTCTTTCCATGATATATTTCAGCGCTGAGATAGTATCTAGTGTTTCACCCGATTGAGATAAGGTGATTATGAGGGTGTGATCTTCAATGACTGGTGTCCGATAGCGATATTCGCTAGCGAGCTCTACAGATGTTGGAATGCCAGCAATACGCTCTAACCAGTATCTTCCAGTTAGAGCGCAATAATAACTGGACCCACAAGCTAATATTAGGACCCGTTTGCATCTGGCCAGTGTTTGGGTAAGGCCCAGTGGTGCGTTTATAATTTTGTTATTGGGGCCGAGATGATGGTCTGCGAGATGACGCAACACATGTCCCTGTTGATTTATCTCTTGATAAGTAATTGTTTGGTTGTTTTTGACTGTTTGTTTTTTAATAGGTTTTTGCAAGGTTTTCCACTGCAGTTTGCTTGATACAGTAGCTGGTTCTATGCTGTTTGGTGAAATTGAAAAAACGACATCGTTAATCACTTGGCATGCTTGATCACAGTCATCAGTGATTGCGTTTTGATCAGAGCATATAGAGAAGCCATCCGTAGACCTGCCAATGATGAGCGAGCTTTGATGTGCCACACAATAAATACGATTAGGTTGCTCTTTATCAATAACTGCAAGCGCATACGTACCTTTGAGCATTGATATTGCTTTTTCAATGGCTATTGATATAGTAGCGCCACTAATGAGTTGTTGATTGATTAAATGAACAATGACTTCTGAGTCAGTCTCAGATCGCCATGTATTATCTGGTAAATTTAAGTCTTTTTTGAGCGACTCATGGTTTTCAATGATGCCGTTATGTACGAGAGCAATTCTATTGTTTGCATGATGTGGGTGTGCATTATTCAAAGTGACTTGGCCATGAGTTGCCCAGCGTGTATGGGCAATACCGAGATGAAAGTTTTTCTTGTTGGGTGTAAGATTGAGTGACTCAATTTCACCCAGGGTGTGCTTTATGATGAGCTCATTTTCTGGACTGACTAAAGCAATACCTGCTGAATCATATCCTCGATACTCTAGATTTTTCAGTTGGCTAAGTAACTTTACTGTGATATCTGAAGCCTTAGAGATGCCTGCAGTGATGCCACACATGGTTGTTATGCCTTGAAGATGACGACATTGTAACAAATGTCCTATTGATATGGTACCCTTTGCTCAAAGGGTGCTCTGAGAAAACTGCTGTTTGTGGATTAACTACTCTTCTACGGTGACGGGTGTCTCAACTGTGGTTTGTGTTCGTGATTGTTTAGGGCGCCAATTATTAATTTGTACTTGTTTTGCACGCGCAATTGCTAAGGACTTTTTTGCAACATTTTTAGTGATGGTTGTGCCAGCTGCGACAGTTGCATGATTCTCAATATGAATCGGACCGATGATTGAGCTATTGGCTCCGAGAAACACGTGATTTTGAATTATCGACTGATGCTTGGTGTGGCCATCATAGTTACAATGTATGACCCCGGCACCAATATTTGTCTGTTCGCCAATGGTGAGGTTCCCGATATAACTTAAGTGTTTGGCCTTACTTTTTTTACCAAGGGTTGTGTTTTTTGTCTCAACAAAACAGCCGATCTCTGCTGATTCGTGAATATGGGTTTGCTCACGGCAATAGGCAAAAGGACCTATCGTTGCGTGGTCTTCTATGCGGCTGCTTTCGATATGGGAGAACCCTTTAACGTTAACGTTTTTGCCAATGGTCACATTCTTTAATATTGATGAGGGGCCAATGGTGGTGTGATCGCCAATGATAACTTGCCCTTCAATAATTACATTGATATCAATGGTTACATTTTTTCCGCAGATGAGTTCTCCACGACAGTCAAACCGATTAGGATCTTGGATTTTCACACCAGATTGAATGAGTGACTCTGCGCGTGCACGTTGCTGCTGCCTTTCGACCGTGATCAGTTCTGCGATGGTGTTACAGCCTTGTACTGACCAGGTTTCGCTCTTGGTTAGGATATTGCTTTGAATCTCAATCTCATGATTGACAAATAATGAGATTAAGTCTGTCAGATAGTACTCCTGCTGTTGGTTGTTATTTTGTATTTTTGGGAGGAACTTTTCTAAAAGATCCCTTTTTGCAGCAATAATACCGGTATTGGCTTCCCTGACTGTTTTTTGGGCGCTGTTACAGTCTTTGTGCTCAATAATACAAAGGAGTTTATCCTTATCGTCACGAATGATGCGACCTAGTCCATCAGGGTTTTCATAAATCGCAGTGGTGATATGGCATGTTTGTAAGTTCAGTAGTGCATTTTCGTAGACACTGACGGGTATGAATGGTACATCGCCTAAAACAACCATTGCGTTCTGGGTGGATAGAAGTGGTAGTGCTTGTTGAACTGCGTGGCCAGTTCCCAAGGGGGTTGCTTGTTCAGCCAGTTTTATGACAAGCTGGGGATACTCTTTTGCGATTTCAGAAAAATCTCTACGATATTGAGGACTAACGACGATAATAACTTGTTGAATATCCGTTTGGCAGATCGTTCGAAGTTGATGGTCGATAATTCGTTCACCACAAACTATCTCGAAAGCCTTGGGGCCGTCAGATTTCATACGACGACCTTGGCCTGCTGCTAAGATGATGATCGTGCTTGTGGATAGATTTGTTGACTCAGGATCGCATTGACTCATTCTTGATTTCCTCTGCTATTTTCAGCTTCTCGGTTACTTCATTGAGTGCATCTAGGGTCTCAGCTACTTTTTTTACGGTGTTGTCTTGAAGTTTTTTTCTTAGCTCTTGCTCAGTTTGCCGTAGTACTTCAGTATCGAGTTCTTGCCCGTAGAAACCGTTATCCGCGAGAATATTCACTTTATTGTTGATGACCTCGAGTACACCGGAGCCACTGATATAAATGATTTCAGGGGCTTTTTTATTCTCAATAGGGACGACCTTGACTTTTCCGGGTTTTAATAGCGAAATGAGCGGGGCGTGTGTCTGTAGAATTTCGATTGGGCCCATTTCTGTATTTGCCTGCACGCGGATAGCTTCTGTGACGCGGCAGAACCCTTGAGGGGTTATGATTGTGACAGTGAGTGGGGCTCGTGAGTTAGACATGACTGTTTATTTCATTTCCTTTGCTTTTTTTTGTACATCTTCTATGGTGCCTTGCATGTAGAAAGCTTGTTCTGGAATATCGTCACAGCTTCCGTTGAGAATCTCCCGAAAGCCATCAACTGTATCTTCAACAGAGACATAAGCACCCTTGGCTCCTGTAAAGACCTCAGCAACATAGAATGGTTGAGAGAAAAATCGCTCTATTTTACGTGCTCGTTGTACTGTCAGTTTGTCCTCTTCAGAAAGCTCATCCATTCCAAGGATGGCGATGATATCTTTCAGCTCGGTATATTTCTGTAGTGATTGGCGTACAGCTTGTGCTGTTTCATAGTGTTTATGACTCACAATATCAGGTGACAATTGCTGGCTACTAGAGTCCAGTGGATCAATCGCTGGATAGATACCAAGTTGTGCAATTTGTCGAGACAGTACGATACGTGCGTCTAAGTGTGAAAAGGTAGTTGCTGGAGAAGGGTCAGTCAAGTCATCAGCTGGTACATAAATTGCCTGAACGGAGGTAATGGATCCGTTTTTAGTCGAGGCAATTCGCTCCTGAAGTTTCCCCATTTCTTCTGCTAGCGTTGGCTGATAACCTACTGCTGACGGCATTCTCCCGAGTAGTGCAGATACTTCACTTCCAGCTTGTGTAAAGCGGAAGATGTTATCAATGAATACCAAAATATCGTTTCCTTGGTCTCTAAAGTGCTCAGCGATCGTTAGCGCTGTGTTGGCTGTACGTAGACGGTTACCAGGGGGTTCATTCATTTGTCCATACACAAGTGCTGTTTTGTCAATTACTTTTGATGCAATCATTTCGTGGAAGAAGTCGTTTCCTTCCCGTGTTCTTTCACCCACGCCAGCGAAAACAGATAATCCTTTTGATTCAACAGCAATATTACGGATTAGCTCTAACATGATGACAGTTTTCCCGACGCCCGCGCCACCGAAACAGCCGACTTTGCCACCTTTTGCGATTGGGCACATCAAATCAATCACTTTAATGCCCGTTGCTAAGATATCGGTGCTGGGATTGAGCTCTGTGAACTTTGGCGGACTTTTGTGTATGGGCTCATGTTGCTTGGTTTTTATCGGGCCTTGATTATCAATTGGCTCTCCGAGTACATTCATAATTCTACCAAGCGTGGCTTTGCCAACAGGCGTTCGAATAGGGTGGCCCGTACTCGTCACCGACTCACCACGTTGAAGACCATCACTACTGCCCATTGCAAGGGTACGCACAGTATTGCCGCCAAGTTG
>DBUY01000039.1:0-2489 GCA_002308435.1 Proteobacteria bacterium UBA1278
GTTTCAAGTTAGCCATGCTTGTTTTGTCGATAAATGGGATTTTATCGATGATAAATTGACCCCTGAAGGGCTCGGTCGTCTTGACTGAGTTGAAACGATTTCTTGTAACACCTAGCGATCGACACAAAGCGCCGGGGCTACATACCCCGATCACCTCACATCAAGACACATTTAGATTGAGACCCAGGTTGACGCTTCTCAAACAGGCCATTGCCCTCTATAGTTGAGTCATCGGCCTGATCTGTACAAGCGGTTCCAGAAGAAACCGATGACCGATGGATCGGCTGAGATCGATGTGCAAATAGCTGATCCCCATCGATGGTAATCGATTCCCCTTCATTTATCGCTGGTAGCTCTCTGAGCAGCTGTTCATTAGAGACGCGAATTGGCATGTACTCGGCATTACCCTTCTCATCAGTCAGTGTCACTTCGTAGAAGCTAGTCACTGTGTCGAGACTCGTCAATTTCTGCATGATCTCTTGCATCTGGTCAACGCGAACATGACGACCTCCGGTTATATTTGCAACTTCCTCACAAAGATCGTGATCGTACGCCTCACCTTGGCCGATTATATATGTATTGCCCTCGATTCTTTGCATTGCAGTTAGGTGCTCTTTGTTTGGTTTATTTTTGCTCGAGGTATCATGCCCATCAGTTATTAATATCACAATGGTGATATCCCGCTTAGAAGTGTTTTCTATATCGTGATTGGTTGTCTCAATCGCCTCATGAAGTGCCGTAAAACCATTACAGCCCTGAATGATGTTGGTTTGATCCGGTTCTAGGGTATTTAAGTTGGACACCCTATTTGAAAATGTTCTGTAGCGAATGTGTAGATCAGATGCACGACGGCTGAAGGCTTCTCTTAGCCCTTTTGACAAGGTCTTGTGTTGCCATTCGATATGCAGGCAGCTGAGCAACCATACTATAACTAGTATCAAGATACATGAGCACCTGAATCTTTGATGCGCACACTTCTAATGGCTTGGCAAATAAAATTGGGACCCCTTTTTCCTCATCGGACACCGGACTTGGCGCGATGACCCAATTACTTGATCGCGACAGAAAGTTAAATAGATGCTGTATGTTGACCGTCAGCCGGTGTTTCATCTGTGTAGATTCATTGTGATCAGCCGTATGCTGCTCTTGATTCACACGTGGCGGGAACATCAGCTCTCTCAGCAGACCCATATCAACAGTAATTTGTCGTGATACCTTGTCATAGCTTAACAGTGCTTTCTTGTAGAGTTGCCATTTTTCGGAATCAGCGTTGGTGATCTCTTCATGTTGCGTGTCACCGGATATCGCTGAAGCGATATGCTGAAGTAATTCACCTGAGGAGCACTCGTAAAACCAATCCTGCAGGGATTCAAGCACAATATCACTCTGTTTATCTCGGTGTTTTTCGTCTAATGAGCTAACATCTACTCGAATACCCATTCTGCCTGATTCGTCTGTGTCGTAGATTAAGTTAAATCTGATAGTTGGTATTTCTTGCTTAAACGCTTTGTAAATACCGTCCTCAAAGAGGTCGCGATTTGACTTGTTTGCTATAGCTCCTAGCACATCATCGGCGACGGCTCCGTAGGGTTGCGTGAACACCTCGATATCCTCTAAGGAGACACTGTCTTGACCTAGCGCTCTCAGCTCCCAGGATAAGGCTTGCTAGATACTTTCTGGACTAGCAGATTGTAGCAGATTTTTTAACTTGTCTAGTGGCTGATCTGACTCAACGACTAAGTTGCCATCGGCTATCTCTACACTTAGGGTCACTTCGGGCACAAGGCCTTGTATAATTTTGTGCCATGCATCTCTTGGGTTGCTCATTGTTGATTTCCTTTATAATTACAGGTTCAAATTATCATGGTAGTTAATTATTTTCAATATCTGTCAGGAGGCCGTCAGCGACATATTAACCACTGTCCTGGGCCGTTTTTCCAAACGACTGCATACAGGGTGATCAACTCACAATTTGATTCCACATCCGATGTGCTGCAGGCTCTTGATATTGACTCTAATGACAGCCAGTCCATGGATTGTACTCACTTGATTCAAACAAGGTGTCTGATGGCGACCCTGATCACCGGTCATCCTGAGCGATGAACTGACTATTGAATACGATCTTCGAGAAAATTGGGGCGGCGGCTTGTCCACCATAGCGATATTTGTGGTCAGGCTCTTCAACGTTGATGACCAAGACGTATTGCGGACTATGGAGTGGCGCAAAGCCCGCAAAAGAGGCAATATGCCTATTTTCCCAATATTTTCCATTTTCATAGACGTGTGTAGTGCCTGTTTTGCCCGCAACTTCCATGCCGCCCACTCGTGCACGCCAGGCAGTACCGGCTTGTTTCGTTGCTTCATGCAACATTGTGCGAATTGACTCTACCGTCTCGGCACGCATAATCCGTCGCAATGGTGATGTTGGGCCTTCATGATCCCGTATTAACTTAATCGGCTGCCAATAACCGCCGTTGGCAATAGTGAGG
>DBUY01000039.1:2760-3130 GCA_002308435.1 Proteobacteria bacterium UBA1278
TCTGCCAATACCCGCCGTTAGCAATGGTGAGGTATAATTGTGCAAGCTGTACAGAGCTCATGCTCAGTCCATAACCAAATGATAGGGTTGCTAACTCAAATGGACTTGGTTTGTCTTTTTTCAATATCACGCTTTTTGGGACGCCTGGGAAAGGTATGTCCGCTTTCTTTGGCATTTGAAACCGCTTTCCTAGCCAGTCGATAAACCCGTCTGGCTTTTGCAGTAGTAGCTTTGCAATTGCCACATTACTGGACTTCACAAGCACATCGTTAACTGTTAGCACGCCATAGTTTCGAACATCGCGAATCGTGCTGTTGCCTATTTTCATCACACCTGGGGCTGTATCGATATACTGTGTATGGGCGTTCGG
>DBUY01000032.1:0-893 GCA_002308435.1 Proteobacteria bacterium UBA1278
CCTGAGGGGGATACCAAACACACGCCTTTTTCGAAACATTCTGTCAGCGCAATTAACGCTGACTTCTCTCGAATGTACTTGGCCCATACTGCTCGCTCTGCCAGTGGTAAAATACTGTAGATCTCAAATGCAATCGCTTTGCGCTGTTTATCAGACAACACTTGTAGCTTATTGACCACGTATTTTCTTTCTGCTTGACATTTCTTTTTAAGGTGTTTTTCAAGCGCATAACTGTCTAGTTTACAGAAATTTAAGGTCACATTTTTTGGGATAAGACTGGGATTCTTTTTGATGAAAGCAACGACATCATACAACGGTAAATGCGATTCAAAGACTGTGTTGTAGAAACGATCATCATAAAAATTAATTTCAACCTCTCTCTTATCGTTGGCATATTGTCCAGCAAGTACTAGGATGACATCCAGTTTTTGTTTGAATGCGGGGGTATCGTAATTGTATAGTGTCGATGCGGGGATCTGGTGAGTCGATCGTTGAAACATACCAGTCTGCGCTTGTTGTCGCTGCTCAGCAGCCGAATGTCTGCGGTTTCTATCCAATTGTTTCAAGCAATCTGTATAGTGTTCTTCACGATGTGCACGGGGAAACAATTGTTCTACTAACAGCTTATCATTGATGGTGATCTGTGACTTTTCCGAACGCTGATGTAGCTTATCAGCCAGTATATTCAGCGCATTGCGAGTTAAATAGGACTGATTTCGCGCTTGATTGAGTCGATCAAGGTGGTGGTCTTTTCGATTGGATGCCGATTGTATGATGACTGGATATGACTGACTAATTTCAGGATTCATTATCTCTGTTGGAAAGATTGCCTGAAATTTTTCATCATCTTCTAACAATTTCAGGAGTAGATCGCTTGCTAAACAATCGTCCAT
>DBUY01000032.1:1315-2630 GCA_002308435.1 Proteobacteria bacterium UBA1278
CAGCTCAATTGAGTATTATCTGTCGTTTCGTTTTCCTTCCCGCTTGGCGCGAGCTGACTTGATGATATGTATTTATCTTGATTTTGTTTGTCGCTTGTCGTTTTCATGATTTGTTGAAATTGTAGAATTTTCTCATATTATTGCTGAGATTACAGCAACATACAAGATACCGCGTTGGATTTGTCGGACAATACCCAATGGTAGCGTGCATTTTATGTTCAAAATGGTTCATAATGTCTGACATAGTACATATATTGCTGGCTTGCCCAGGATAGAAACATGTTATCAACAGGCATTAGACACTGCTCAGACCCTGATCTATCGTCACTGCATGAGCGGGTATCCATAGTGCGTCTGATCGTCCCTACTGTGCCAGCGCAGTGCTACACACGGGGTCAGTGTAAACGGATCAACCACGCGATTATTACTCGCCAAGCAGTTGCCGATGTGCGCAGCGCAATTGGTGGCATTCGTCCTCAGTTTATGCAGCAACAACATCGTGCTCATTGTATTGAGATCACTAAACATCGCATGATCATGCCAGTAGCTGATGCGAGTATCACCGCTGCACCAAAACTTGCGCTGAGTGTCTATACTGCTGATTGTGTCCCCATTTTACTTGCAAGTAGTGATGGTTGCCAAATTGCAGCAATTCATGCTGGCTGGCGAGGCCTATTTCATGGTGTGATTTTTAATACGCTTCAATCTTGTCAACAACCTGCGTCAAATTACAGTGCTTGGCTAGGCCCCGCAATTTCTCAACGTGCCTATCTTGTCAATGAGCAGTTTCGCGTCAATTTTTGTGATCGATATCCACATGCGGAAAATCATTTTATGCGTGACGGGAGCTGCGTCTATTTTGATTGCCCTGGCTTTGCGGAATCACAGCTACGGCAGTGTGGTGTGCAACAGATACACCAAAATCGACAATGTACTTTTCTTGATAATCAACTCCCCTCTTACCGTCGCAGCGAAGGCCGTAGCACAGCACGTATTTTGTCGCTTATCTGGCGACATTAGATATGTCTCTGCACCTTATTGCATACTCACTGTGCTCAAGCTACACTCAACTATGACATGGTATTTATTTGGAGTGGAATATGCATAAACTGACACTTGTGGTGTATCTCGTCTTGCTTAGTGCAATGCCTGCCTTTGCTCAAAAACAGCCTACTGCCTTGCCTGACAGTATTAAACTTGCGGCACCGTCAACTGATAAACTCAAAAATGGCTTAAAATCTGCTTTACCAGCGGTGGTCTCTATACACGTAGAGCTTGATAGTCCTCCAGTCATACCGCCTCAGCAACCTGGCAG